>NZ_CM002285.1:9108160-9267958 GCF_000497445.1 Streptomyces roseochromogenus subsp. oscitans DS 12.976
GTCCTCCCCCTGGGCGCTCCGGCCCACCAGCCGGCGCTGCCGGACGCCGCTCCCTGGCCGGCGCCGCCCACCGAACTGACCCTGCCGCTGCGCCTCGGCCCCCGCACCGACTGGTTCACCCCCACCGCGCTGCGCACCCTCACCTCGGCGACCTACCGCGTGTCGCAGCACAGCAACCGCATCGGCCTGCGCACCGAAGGGCCGCCGCTGGAACGCGTGTCGGCGGGCGAGCTGCCGAGCGAGGGCATGGTGCTCGGTGCCGTCCAGGTGCCCCCGGACGGGCGTCCGGTGGTGTTCCTGCACGACCACCCGACCACCGGTGGCTACCCGGTGATCGGCGTCGTCGCCGAGACCGCGCCTGCCGCGGCGGCCCAGGCAGCGGCGGGCACGCCGATCCGCTTCACCCTGGGGTGATGGCTCATCCCGGCGGCGGCGTGCCGGACCTTCGGCGGTGGGCGATTCAGGAGGGATGGGTCATGTCCAGGTCCGCCGGATTCCGGCGGACTACGCCGTCTCGGGTCGACGGGCGGTGCGCGTCACGCTGGTCGCCGCGGCCGGTTTCTCCCTCTTCCGCTACGGCCTCGACCGCCCCCTGCCGGCCACCTACGCGCTGTTCGCGCCGTGGCGGTCGGCAGGCTCGCCAAGATCCCCGGCACCGGACGGCAGCGCGCCGCGACCGTGCTGCGTCTGCTGCCGGTGTGCTGGCTGCTGGTCGTCCTCGGCACCTGTCTGTCGGTGCGGACCTGGAGCGCCGTCATCGGCATGCTGGCGGTCGGCTTCGCGCCGGCCTTCGCCGCCGTGGGCCCCCGCGCCCGGCAGGGGCGGGCCGGGTCTGCAACTCCTCTGCATTGTCCCGTCGTTCCCGCCTCAGGCTCCCGGCACGCTCGGCGAGCGCCTCGTCGGTACGACCACCGGACTGGCCCTCTTCATCGCCGCCGATGCACTGATCTTTCAAGAGCCCAGCCCGCCGTCGTACCGGCAACGGGCCGTCCACGCCGCGCGCGGTGCCGCACACTGCGCGACCCTCCTCGCCACACCGCCGTACGCGCTGGCCGGCCCGGACATCCGGGCAGCCAGGGACCCAAGCCCGGCGCTTCGGCCCCTGTTGGTCCCGGAGGCGGAACGCCCGGCCGGACCCGGAGTGCGCGACCGGGCCCTCGCCCACACCGGTCTCGCCACGCGCACCCTCCTCAGCCGCCTGGCCCGACCACCCGCTCCGCCGGACGGCCACCCGGGCCCCGCGGTCACGGCCGTACCACGGGCCGTGGCACGGCTGGCCACGGCGACCGCGGCCTGCCTGGGTGCCGGGCCGTCGCCGGCGGCAGCATATGAGGACCTCGCCGAGGCACGTGCCCGGCCGTCGGCCGTGTCCCTGAGCCCCGCCGGGAATCCCGCCCCGGGAACCGCCCGCGCACCGGAAGTCCCGGCCGCCCTACTGCGCCGGCACCCCGCCGTGCTGGAGATCGCCGACGCCGTACCCGCCATGGCCGCGGCGGCCGATCTGGCGGTACGCGGCCGGCACGCCGCGCTGGAGGTCCGCGCAGAGCCGCTTCTGGTACGCCAGGACCTGGGCGCCGCTGCTGTGGTGGCACCGGCTGCGCGGCCATGCCGGGCGCCGCTCGGTGTTCGTCCAGAACGCGGCCCGCATCGCCCTGGCCCTGACCGCCGCCCGGCTCGTGGCAGGCGCGGACACGCTCCCCCACGGTTTCTGGGCCACGCCGGCGGCACTCACCCTCACCCGGACCACCATGGACGAGACCTGGCACACCATCCGGCCGGCACTCGCGGGCACCCTGGCCGGGGCCCTCGTCACCGCCGGGGCCCTGAGCCTGGCCGGGCCCCACACCGCCGTCTACGCCGTCGTGCTGCCGGTGTGGATGCTGTTCGCCTTCACGGTGGGGCCGGTCAAGGGCGTCGGCTGGGCGCAGGCCTGTTCACCGTGCTCATGGCCCTGGTCTTCGCCCAGCTGTCCGTGCCGACCTGGCGGCTGGCCGGGGTAAGGGTGCTGGACGTGCTGGCCGGCAGCGTGATCGGCGCCGTGTTCGGGCTGCTGGCCTGCCCGCGCGGAGCCCATGACGAGCTGCGCTGCGCGGCGGCGGAACTCCTGCGCGGGGCGGCCGAGATCGTGGTGGCGACCGGCGCCTCGGTGGCCGGCGGGGGCGCGGTCGTCGCGGCGTCGGGGCAGTCCGGTCACTGGTCCCTGCAGCGCGCTATCGTCCTCGCCGAATCCGCGTACGCGCAGTTCCAGAGCGAACCGACGCCCTTCGGCGGAGCGGCGCGCGGGGCCGTCGTCCACACCGTGGACTGGCAGGCCACCCTGATGGCCGGGCACCACACCCTGTGGGGTTCCGACCGGCTGCTGACGCCGCCGCTCGCGGCACTGGGGCCCGCGGCCGCCGAGTCGGTCAGCGGGCTGGGCGAGCGGGTGGCCGGGCGGGTGCTGCTGGTCTCGGCCGCGCTGGAACCCGGAGCGGACACCCCGACAGGGCGGATTCGACTGATCGATCCTGCCCTCGAAGGCTCCGTCACCGAACCGCCGGGCGCTCCGCGCCTGTACTACGCGACCGTGTCATGACTGGAGTCGCTGATGACCGACCTGACACGGATCGCACGCGGCGGCACCGGGCCCGGGCAAGGCCGCGCGGCGCGGTGAGACGCGGGTGTGCCGACGACAGGCGTCAACAGGCAGAGCCGCGGCGCGCATCGGAGGGGGTCAGGACGCGCCGGAGCCAGCGGGTACGGGCCTCGCGAGCGTCCCGGCTGAGCGCCGCCCGTGGGGCGACGGTGTCGAAGCCGTGGAAGGCACCGGGCCAGACGTGCAGTTCGGCCTGGCCTCCGGCCTGCCAGATCGCCTGGGCGTAGGCCACGCCCTCGTCCCGCAAGGTCTCGGCCGAACCGACCTCCAGGTAGGCCGGCGGCAGCCGGGACAGATCCGTGGCGCGGGCGGGAGCCGCGTAGGGCGGCAGGTCCGCCGCGCCGTACCGGTCGCCCAGCAGCGCCTGCCACGCGGTGGCGTTGGACGTTCGGTCCCAGGTGTCGACACCGGCCAGCTGGTGGCTGGAGACCGTGTCGTTGCGGTCGTCGAGCATCGGGCACAGCAGCAGTTGCCCGACCGGAGTGGGCCCGCCCCGGTCACGCGCGAGCAGGGCGAGCGCCGCGGCGAGTCCACCACCGGCGCTCTTTCCCCCTACGACGATCCGGTCGCCGTCGACGGCCAGCTCGGCCGCGTGCGCGGCCACCCAGACGAGCCCGGCGTAACAGTCCTCCACCGCCGCGGGATACCGAGCCTGGGGCGCCAGCCGGTACTCGACGGAGACCACGGCCAACTCCAGACTGCCGGCCCACTCCCGCAGCAGCCGCGGAAGGACCGACCACGCATTGCCCGTGATCATTCCGCCGCCGTGCAGATAGAACAACAGGGGCAGCGGCCCCGCGATCCCGGCGGGACGCGCGCTCACGAGCGTGACGTCCGGCCCGCCCGGCGGCCCCGGCACCCGCAGCTCCGCCACCGCGAAGCGGCCGTCGGCCTCAAGATCCCGCACCGTCGGCCGGGGCCGGACGGCCGTGTCCCGCGCCTGCCGGTCGGCGAGGTTCTCCGGGGTGAACGGCTCCCTGCCCCCGTCCCCCAACTCCGCCAGCACAGCGGCCAGTTCGGGGTCGAACGGCGGCGCGCCCCAAGCCGTCGCGACGGGGCCGGTCTCGGAGGGCGTGTCAGCGGCGAGGTCCATGCGGCACAGTCAATCACCTGCCGTCATGCACTGATCCTGCCGGCCGCCCGGGCGACGGTGGCCGCCCTGGCGGCCTTGGCCGGAAGCCGCCTGGCCTGGTAGGCATGGCCTGTGCGATTCGAGAGTGTTCCCATGCCGGCGGGGGTCGAGGCACGGCCCCGCGACGCTCGTGGATATCCCGTGCCGGCGATCACGCCCTGGGAAGGGGAGGAGCCCCAGTTCGCCCTGACCGACTACGAACGCAGCGCCGCGTGTGCGCGCAAGCGTCTGTGCTCGGTGTGCAACCAGGGCATGCCGCAGGGTCCGGTATGGCGTGTGGTGGGGGCGGGGGAGAGCGCGGCGATCGGGGAGGCGCTGGCCGCCGGCCGGCCCTACCGCAATCTCGCTCCGACCCTCGAAGGCCCCGGGCACCGGGCCTGCATGCTGTACGCCTCGATGGTGTGCCCGTATCTGGCCCGGCCCAACGCCCGGCGCGGCATGTCGGCGACGGAGCCGGACGACCTGACCGCTCATGTGGTGCGTGGCGCCGTCCGGGGCGCCATGGGCGCCGTGGTGGGATTCGCCGAGTTCGAGTACGCCGTCACCGACAGCCGGGTGCTCTTCCGGTTCCTCGACGTCGTCGAGTTCCTGCCGCACGACACGGCCGACGCGCACCTGGACGCACTGCGGGCCGAGCTCGCCCGGACCGCGAAGTGACCCGCACTCCGCGCCCCGGACGCGCCCGGCCCGTCCCGTCGTACGACGTCAGGGGCGGTACGCCGCCAGCCCGACCGTCGAGGTGACCTTGGCCGGGTGGCCGGTGCCGTCGGACGGCAGGGTCACCGTGCCGGACGGGGTGCGCACCGCGAGGGTCTTGCCGTCGGGGGACCAGGCCGGCTCGGTGTAGTCGGTGGTGGCGTGCGGGGTGAGGTCCTTGATGTGGTTGCCGTGCATCAAGTCCTCGACCAGCACGTGGTCATGGCCGGCGACCGAGCGCACGAAGACGACTTCCTCCTCGTTCGGGGAGAGGGCCGGCTGGGAGCCCTTGGTGAGCTTGCCGCCCTGCTGGCGCGTGTAGTCGTCACGGATGTAGACGGCGCCCGTGTCGACGTTGGCGTAGACCGAAGTGCCGTACTGTCCGGCCGCGTTGGGCCACACGTTGCCGGTCTGCGGGATCGCCCCGCCCGGACCGGGGTCGCCGAACAGGGACAGCGTCCTGGGCGTGCCGTGGACCGCCTTGGCGGAGACGTACTTCAGCCGGGAGACACCGTTGTCCCGGGCCGCGAAGATGAGGTTGTCCTTGGCGGGGATGCTGTTCTGGGTGTCCTTCGCCGTCACCTGCCAGGTGGGGTGGGACCAGTTCTGGTTTCCGGGGTTCTTGGCGACGACCACACGCCCGCTGCCGTCGGGGTTGGCGATGTCCAGGTTCCCGGACCCGTCGATGAAGGCGGCCTTGGCGCCGTTCGGGGACCAGGCGAGGTCGCGGACCGGCACTCCGAAGTCAACCTTGTGGCCGCCGATGAGCACGTCCCTGGTGCCGTTGCTGACGGTCAGGGTGCCGTGCGCGGCGCCGGTGGCGGCAGAGGCGGCGCCGGAGGCGCCCAGGAGCGCGGTGCCGGTGACGGCTGCGGCCACGGCGATGGCGGCCGCGATGGTGCGGGTACGGGTCGTCATGAAGTATTCCCCCAGGAACATGGATCAGGAACATGGAAAGGTCGGACGGCGCGGTACACCGGCGCCTGCTCCGAGACTGACAGATGCCGATCTTTGAATCGTCCGTTCGGTGTCACAGGGGCGTAACACACCTGGCGGGGAGGGTAAGACGGCTCGGCACACGGGCCGGGCCTGGCATCCGCCGCCCGGTGATCGGAGCGAAGCACGTGGGGGCTAAGGTCCCCCTGATCGTTGTGACGATCCCGTGAAGCTCCTTCAGACCAGAGGACGTTGATGAGACGAAGATCCCTCGCCGGTCCGGCCGCGGTCTTCCTGACCGCCACCGGGCTGACCGCGGCGCTGCTGGGCGCTGCCCCGGCCGGCGCCGCGACCGTCCAGCCGGTGATCACGCTGGACGCCCCGGCTCCGGTCGCCCTGCCGGCCGCGCCCGCCACCGCGGACGTGTCCTTCGAGTTCCAGACCAGGACGAAGAACCTCAAGGCGTACGACACCACGCTGACCGTGGACGCCCGGGGGCTGTCGAAGATCGCCAAGGTGACGTTCTCGGACAACTGCACGGCCAAGGGCCTGGTGGCCACGTGCTCGGAGGATTTCGAGTCAGACTCCTCTCCCACCACCACGCACATGGGCTCCGAGACCCGGCTGACCCTGACCCCGCTCAAGGGTGCCGCGCTCGGTGCCACGGGGATGTACAAGGTCACCGGACGGTCCGCGCACGCGCAGGTCGTGGGCGGCACCGGCGAGGTCGAGGTGGGAGGCCCCTCCTTCGGCCTCGACGCGCTCACCGACCACACCGGCCTGAAGGTCGGCAGCACCGTGAGCGAACCGGTCCGGTTCACCAACGTGGGAAACCGGCCGGCCAAGGGCGTCCAGACCGTCCTGGCCCTCTCGCCGGGCCTGGACTTCGCCGACCACTACTCCAACTGCAAGTACGGGAACATCGGCACGGCCCACTACGCGGAGTGCTATCCCAAGGGTGGGATCAACCTCGGCGAGACGGCCGCCCTGGCCGCACCGGTGCGTCTGCGCGTGAACTCCGCCGCGCTGTTCACGTACCTCGACGCGATGACCAGCCCGCTCGGTGGCCCGAGCGGGCTGGGCCAGGGAGTCAAGTGGACCTGGGGCAAGGGGTCCACGCTCGCGCTGAAGGTGCTCAAGGCGGGCCGTAAGTCCTCGGCCCCGGCCGGCTCGGTGTCCCTGCCGCAGATGGGTAACGTCACCGACTACCGGATCGCATCCCTGCAGGCCCGCAACACGGCCGACTTCGGCGTCACCGGCGCGAGTGCGCAAGCGGGCGTGGGCAAGAACGCGACCTTCGCCTTCCGTCTGTCCGCCAACGGCCCGGCAACCCTGTTCGACCGCAGTGGCGGTGACGGTGTGCCCACGGTCTGGGTGACGCTGCCGACCGGCACCACCGCCGTCGGCCACTCGGCCAACTGCTCACCCTGGCAGTTGCACAACCCGACGGCCGAGGCCCACGGGCCGTACATCTGCTTTCCGCCAGGCATCGAACTGCCCAAGGGACAGGTCACCAAGTTCTCCCTGACCCTGCGGGTCGACCAACCGGCCGCGCATGCCAAGGGCAGCGTCCAACTGGTCTGGGGCCCCGATCCGGCCCACTCCCAGCGGCCCGCGTTCGATCCGAACGGCGGCGACGACTCGGCGGCTCTCACGCTGAATTGAGCGGTTCTCAGGCGAACTGAGAGGCTCTCAGGCTGAACTGAGGTGAGCCACGGCCGCACGCCGATGCCGAACAGCACCGCTTGCTCGGCATCGGCGATCCGCCGGGCAACCGGCGCCCGCCCGCCCGTCAGGCCATCCCGCCCAACCGATCCAGCTCACTCCCGATCGCCTGCCGCACCTCGTCGTGCCGTGGCCCGAGCCTGAACCGTTCATCGCTCCCCGAAGGCGATACGGCCCTGGAAGTGGGTGGTGTGATGGGGGAGTGCGGTGAACTCCCAGGCGGTGCGTTCGGCGGTGGGGTCGCCGGCCCGCACCGCGTACCAGGCCGTTTCGCCGAGATCCCGGTGCCGGGTGACCTTGTCGCCTGCGACCAGGCCTGCGCGTCGATGTCCGCGCGGGGAAGTGGGCGACCGGGTAGCGGCTCGGCTCGTGCAGCGGGTGAGGAGTGAGGAAGGGTCCGATGGCGCCCGCGGAGAGGGGGCCTTGCTGCCAGGACAGTCCCATGACGGGTACTTCCGGGTACGGGGGTGGGGCGTCAGGCGAGGACGCGGGCGAGGAAGTCGCGGATGTGCCCGGTGATGGCCTCCAGGTGGCTCTCCAGGGCGAAGTGCCCGGAGTCGAGCAGATGGATTTCCGCGTCGGGCAGGTCCTGGCTGAAGGCCTTGGCGCCTTCGGGCCTGAAGATCTCGTCGTTCGCTCCCCAGACCGCCAGCAGCGGGACCCGGGAGTCGCGGAAGTACTGGTGCACCCGCGGGTAGAGGTCCACGTTGGTGAGGTAGTCGCGGAAGAGCTTGAGCTGGATCTCGTCGTTTCCGGGGCGGTCCAGCAGCGCCTGGTCGTGGACCCAGTTGTCGGGGCTGACCAGGCTGGGGTCGGCGACTCCGGTCACGTACTGCCACCGGGTCATCTCGGCGGTCAGGGCACCGCGCATGGGAGCCTCGGTGTCCGGTCCCGGGGCCTTGCCGTAGGCGAAGACGCCCTCCCAGAACGGCTTGACGAAGCCCTCTTCGTAGGCGTTGCCGTTCTGGGTGATGATCGCGGTGACGCTGTCCGGGGACTGCAGGGCGAGCCGCCAGCCGATGGGGGCGCCGTAGTCCTGGACGTACATCGCGAACCGTTCGACGCCCAGATGCCGGAGCAGGCCGGAGGTGACCTCGGCGAGGGCGTCGAAGGTGTACGGAAAGTCCTGCGCGGCCGGCATGGCTGACTGCCCGAACCCGATGTGGTCCGGGGCGATCACGTGGTATCTGTCGGCGAGCGCCGGGATCAGGTCGCGGAACATGTGCGAGCTGGTCGGGAAGCCGTGCAGGAGCAGCACGGTGGGTGCCGTACGGTCACCGGCCTCCCGGTAGAAGACCTCGAGGCCCCCGACGGTGGCGGTGCGGTGGTGGACTGCAGAGATCACGCCTCTAACCCCTCTATCGACATTTAATGGTTATGAATCCAGTCGAGCATGCTCGATCTAACCTGTCAAGAAGGTATTACTGGTTAGCCTTGATGTGGGAAGGTGGGCGAGGGGAGGTCGGCGACGGCTTCCCTGTCGGAGGCGCGTGAGGGCCAGTACCTTTCCGTGCGCCTCCGGCGGCGGCGGCGACGCCGCCCCCCGCGTGCGCAGCTGCCAGGTCGATCACCATGGCCACGGTGGTCAGCACCTCGAAGTAGACCAGAGCCTTCAGGCTCACCCGGCCGACCGCACGGGCGTTGCCCATGGAGGCGATGCCGTGGACGACCGTGCAGAAGATGATCGGCGCGATGAACATCTTCACCAGCGCGATGAAGCCGTCGCCGAGCGGCTTCAGATCAGCGTCGGCGGACGGCCACAGCCCGCCCACGGCGGCGCCGAGGAGGACGGCGATCAGGCACTGGAGGTACAGGTGGGACAGCATCCGGTGGATGCGGCACGATGGTGCGGTGACGGTACCCGGGGCGGCGTCGTTGCGGCTCATGCGGGGCGTCCTTCCAGGACGGGAACGAGGAGTTCGGCTCGGGCGATACGCCGGGCGGCGCGGTGCAGCAGCACCGTGGGGGACGCGCCGTCCAGTGCGGGGACGGCTCGGGTGGCGACGACGCCGGCGGGGGTGCCCAGGCGCAGCGTGCCGTCGGCGGTCTGCCGGGCGACGCGGTGGGCGAGGGTGCCAGGGGTGGCGGCGGCCGTGGCCAGGGCCACGGCGGAGGTCAGGCCGATCGCCGGGTGCGGGGCGTGCATGGAGACCATGCGCACGGCCAGGTCGTACTCGTCCTGGTTGACGAGCATGCCCTGTGTGGTGCGATAGAGCGCGGGTCGGGCGACGATGCCCGCCTTCGGCACCGCGTGGCTGACCGGACCGCCCTCGCGGGCCAGGCCCATGGCCGGCGCTGCCTGGCGGCGCAGCAGCGTCAGCGCGGGCACTGCGGTGGCGAACGCGGTGAGGGATTCCGTGCCGTCGAGGCCGAACGCCTTGGCCTCGAACAGCGCGGCCGGAGCGCCGGCGTCCACCAGGGATGCCTCGACAAGGCCGTCCGGGCCGGTCAGCTCGTCCAGTGCCCGGCCGGTCGGCAGAGCGCGGCCGGTCGTCGAGCCCGCCGGGTCCTGAAACCCGAGCAGGACCGGCACGCCCGGCGCCGAGGTACCCGGCACCACGGCCGTGCCTTCCTCCGGGGCCACGCCCGCGGGGGTGGGGATCGTGCCGGTGAGACGGGCCCCGGTGTTGACGTTGAGCATGCGGACGGTGGTGGTGTCCGACACGATCGGCACGAGATCGTGGTGGACGGCGTACAGGGCCACGGCGGTGGCGCAGTTGCCGCAGTTGCTGGCCCACTCCACGCGCTCGTCGCCGATACCGACCTGCGCGAAGGCGTACTCGACATCCACGCCGGCCTGGGTCGACGCCTGTACGACGGCGGCCTTGGAGGTGGTGGAGGAGGCGCCGCCCACGCCGTCGATCTGACGGGGGTCGGCGGCGTTGAAGGCGGCGAGCAGGAGGGCATCGACCTCCACGCCCGTGGCGGCCACGTCGCGGTGGTCGAAGATCCAGCACTTGCTGGTTCCTCCGCGGATCATCTCGCCCTGCAGACGCAGCACAACCGACTCCTCACAGCCAGGGAAGGGGAAGCCCACCGACGGTCTCGCCGTGCGTGGTGTCCTCCACGGTGAGTTACGGCAGTGTGAAGTACAATCTCGGAAAACTGGATAGCTATTAAGCTGAAGTGAACGCTGGAGGTGACGGTATGCTCGACGTCCGGCGCATCCTGCTGTTCACGGAGGTCGCCCGGCGCGGCTCGGTGACCGCGACAGCCCGCGCCCTCAACTACACCCCGTCAGCGGTATCGCAGCAGATCAGCCGCCTGGAAACGGAGGCAGGCCAGCCCCTGCTGGAACGCCACGCCCGGGGCGTCACCCTCACCGGCGCCGGACGGGCGCTGGCCGAACGAGGGCAACGGATCGAACGCGAACTGCAGGCCGCGGAAAACGAACTCGCCGACTACGCCGGCCTGCGCGCGGGTACACTGCGCATCGGCACCTTCCCCACCGTCGGCGCCTCGCTCCTCCCGCAGGCCGTGATCGCCTTCCGCGACGCCCACCCCGACGTACGGCTGACCGTCCGCAGCGCCCGCATCGCCGGACTCTGGACCATGCTGGAGAACCGGGAGATCGAGATGTCGCTGATGTGGGACTACGACTGGAGCCGAATCGACCGGGAGGACATCGTCGTCACCCCACTCCTCGACGACCCGCCGGCCCTTCTCGTCAGCGACCACCATCCACTCGCCGACCGTGACGCCGCCTCACTCGCCGACTTCGCACACGATTCCTGGATCACCCGCGCCGACCATCACCCGGTGGCCGAAGCCCTCGTCCGCGGTTGCCGCGCCGTCGGCTTCGAGCCCCACATCGCCTACGAGGCCCACGACTACCAGGAAGCCCAGGCCATGGTCGCCGCCGGCATCGGCGTCGCTCTCGCCCCCACCCTGGCTCTGGAGGGCATCCGACCCGGCGTCAACGTCCTGCCCCTCCAGCCGCCGGCCCCCGTCCGCCGCATCCTCCTGGTTCGCATGGCCGACCACCCTCTCACCCCCGCCGCCCTGACCTTCGCCGGACTCCTCCACGACACCGCCGCGGCCCGAACCCTCTGACACCGAACCACGCCCACCGGCCATGGAACCGTCGCACTCACCGCCGCCAATCCAGGCCCCGCACTTCGGTGTTAGACCTGAGCAACGGGCGGCGGCAAGCAAACCCTGGCCATACGTTGGGTTCGGCGGCGTGATCCGGAAGCACGGGATCCGAGGTGAGCGTGGCGAGCGTCGGCTCCGGAAGTGACCAGGCCGAGGGCATGGTCGATGTCTTCCACTGCGAGGTGGGGGCGGTGCACCCGGTCAGCGGATCCGGGGCAGCGCCATGTCCGGGTGCGCGGCGTGCACGTACTTGACGGCGATCTTGGGGTGGCCCACCTGAAGAACTGGCGCATCCTCACCAAGCTCCGCCTGCACGTCCGTCACGCCACCACGCTCCCTGCTCGCACTGACCAACATCGAGATCGTGCGCTGACAGACGATCTTGACGTCAGACAATCGCCCCCGATCAGCGCGAGTACACAACCCACCACCCACGCCAGCCCCGTGACCAGCGCATTCAAGATGGTAGATCCTCAGTACTCGACTTCGCCGCAACCGCTTAGCGGTAGTCGTCCGGGTACGACTGCATCCAAGTGTTGATCTTGTCGCGGGTCGTGACCAGCAGGCTCTGGTGCTTGTGGAGGTTATCGAACGTGAAGTCGCCGCCCAGCGCGTTCTGCATCTGCCCGATCCAGGCGAGCGGCTGCCTGAAGTGGGAAGTGCCCTTCGGGCTGACCTTCATCGAGTTGCCAAGGTCGTCGAGGTTGGTCAAGAGACGGTTGAGGAAGTACTGGCAGTTTCCGGGCGTCCCGCAGCTGTCGTTGTACGTTGCTTGCAGTACTGCGAAGGCATCTCGTACCTGCGGCACGGCCGCGCCCGGAGCGGCCAGGGTGGTCGGGTAGCCAGTCGACGTGGCGGTGCTCGGTGTTGGCAAACTCCCGACCCGTTTTGCCGCAGTGATCCCGGGCGTCGGCGTCGCCGTGACGGAGGAATCCACGGGCCCGGGCCCGGCCTTAGTGCTGTGTCCATCAGAGCAGCCGGTCGTGAGAGCGGCTGCGAGTAGCACGACGGCCACTCCGGGTATGAGCTGCGTTGCACGCATCGGCTTGTCCTCGAGTTCTGGGATGATGAACAGTGCGATACGCGTGCGTACCCTGTGCTGGTGTCCGCTGTCCATCTGACGCATGTGGAGGGGATCCGCGGGGGCATGTGGACCCGGTAGGAAGCCAGGCGAGTCACTTACGACGCCGTCACCGTTCCTGTAGCCGATGCGTACCCATCGCCTATCCCCTCGCTGCTGGAAACCTGCAGGTCGCACATACGCCGATCTCGTGGATCCTGTGACGGCCCACCCGTCGCGGAAAGAGATCAAGACTCGTGACCGCGCCCCGGCCGCGGGCTTCGAGAGAGCCAGAGGTCTCGGTTGCCCGCGATCAGCACGCGCCCGTCCGCGAGGGTGGCCACCGCGCTCGGGGGGTCCTCGCTGCAGCCGAGGCCGCCGCGTTGCCAGCCCGTGGTCGTCCCGTCGCCGACCCAGACCGAACCGCACAGCACTGTGCGGGTGTTCGGCGTGGACTTGGGCCTCGGGGCCGAGCCGACCAGGACCGGGTGACCCGCAGAGTCGACGGTCGCGGCAGTGATCGTGCCGGTGCCCATGGCCGAACTGTCCGTCCGCGCCCAGTGGGTGCCGTCCTGGCTGGTCAGAACCAGCGGGAGGGAGTCGTAGAAGGCGCCGACCTTCGCGTAGCCACCCACGGCGAACCAGTGGCCCGACGTGTACAGGACGCTGTGCACCTGTGTGCCCGGTGGCATCCCGGTGAAGTCGCCGGACGTCCAGTGCACGCCGCCGTCCGCGCTGCGCCAGAACGGGATCGTGCCCGTGGAGTGGAAGTCGTAGGCGTTGGTCGCAGCCGCGCCGAAGGCGACGACCGTCCTGCCGTTGACACCGAAATCGCCCACGGGCGTGGAGGGTTGTCGGCCGTCGATCGCCGGCAGCGGCACGCGACGCACGGTCTTGCCCGCGTCGTCGGACGCGAACACGTACGGAGACTCCACCTGGTCGACGGTCTGGCCGCCGCCGATCAGCAGTCGTGAGTCGACCTTCACCGCGGTGTTCACCGAGGCGTCGTCCGCGGTCTCCTGCTCGGGGTGGGTGTTGAACGTCAGCGGCAGCGCGGCGAGCCGGGATTCCCCGCCGTTCGGTGCCCGGCGGGTCACGGTGGCGCCGACACCGATCAGCGAACCGTCGTCCCACGGCACCACCACGTCGCCCGGCAGGCCGCCACCGGGCCAGCCGCTGCGCATGGAGTACGGCACGTCGGATTCGTCGTCGGCGCCCGGCTTCGGGGTGATCGAGAGCTTCGTACAGCCGTCGGAACCAGTCCAGTTGACGTTCACATAGTGGTACCCGTTGGCGAACGTCCCCTCTCCCAGAGCGCAGTCGCCCAGCGGCACCAGCTGGCGCAGGCCCCGGCCAGGCGCCACGTACCCCTTGTCGTGCGGGCCGGTCACCGACGGGTAGCCCACCGCGCCCGCGTACTTCTTGAACCCGAGCTTTGTCGCGCTCGTCTCTCCCGTACCGGTGTTCCCTGCTCTGATCTTGCCGCAGCCGCCCAGCACCAGGGCCACGCCGGCTATCAGGCCCGCGACGGCGGCGAGCCTCCCCCTACGTGTTCTCATCCCGCCACGCTACTGAACTCGACCCCGTGATGTCGGGAGTTGCATGGCGGGCGCAGCATGCGAGCCCCGACTATGTTCTTCAACGTCCTCGTCACCTTCGCTGAGTTCGGGATCCGACCTGCTCTGCCTGCGGCCCCGTGAAGGCATGGCGGAAGGTGTCGTGCTGGCCCCGTCCCCGGCGGCTCGAAGGCCCCACGAAGTAGGAGAGCCCCAACAAGATCAAGTGCCTACTTGGCTACCTATGTCTACGCACGGTCACTAGATTGCCGTCTCAGTGGCCCTGATTGCTCACAGAACACAGACACGAGGAGTGCGCATCGGTTGACATTGACTACGGTCAGTGGCGATCTCCGTCGGGTCTCGTCGTAGGCGCAAGGTTCCAATGGCGTCGATCCGGTACGAGGACGGAGCAGTGCGTGAAGTGCCAGTACGGCAGTTGCGGTTGGCGGACTTCACGGAGTCGAAGCCGTGGCGGGATGTCCGGTCGGTACACGGGATGACCCACCACTCGGGCAAGTACGCGTGCGCGACGACGGGCGGACAGCCGTGTCGGCTGGCGGCTCGAGTCGGCGACCGGGTGCAGCACCATGTGCCGGACTTTCTGCTGGTCATGTGCTCGGGGACAGTGCGGGTGGTCAACGTCAAGCCCGCGGACCGGCTGCAGGACCCGGAGGTCGTGTAAGCCCTGGCATGGCCAGGTGAGCTGTTTCGGCAGCACGGCTGGGAGTACGAGATCTGGTCCGGGGCAGATCGGGTGCTGCTGGAGAACGTGCGGTTCCTGGGCCGCCTACCGGAGCCCCGGTGTGGTGCCCGAGGGCGAGGTGGAGCAAGCGTGAGTACAGGTCGTGGACGGCGAGGAACTGGGCCCGGCCGAGCGTCGGCTGGCGAGTGACCGGCCGCCCGAGGAAGGGGGGCCACTTCTGATGGCGCTGTTGTGGTCCGGACGGCTGAGGACGGATCTGTCTCGTCCGTTGTCGGGTGAGTCGGTGCTGCGTAGGTGCTCGTGGCTGCCTGGACGACGTCATCGTCCCGGCCGGTGCGGAATCTGATCCTGGTCGAGATCGAGGAGCGTCTGACGAAGGAGTACGGGAAGGGCGCCGCAGCCCTCCCTCACCCGCCACACGGATCTTCGTGCTCAGCCCGCCACGCGAGACCGTCGCGTTCGTCTCTGGCTTCGCACATAGCCCCGGAGACAGACCCGAACTTGGGCCGTGGACACAAGCTGCCGCCCGCGGCCGCACCCCGGACGGCCCATGGAGTCGTACCCGCACGAGTGATGTACGGCCCGATCAGCGTTTCCTCGCTCCCGCGATGCGTTAGGCATGGTATTGCCCGCGGGACCACGAGCACGGAGTCAGCGCGGTCTGCGGCACCTCACCCATCATCCTGGAGGTCACAGCATGCGATCCGTCCGCGTCACTCGCGTCACCGTCATCACCTCGGCGCTGCCCCTGGCCCTTGTCACCCTCGCCCTGGTCGGCACCCAGCCCGCCTCGGCGGCCCAGCACTCACAGGCCGCCTCCCTGTCGAAGGAGGCCGTCGCCAAGCCTGCCGGTGGCGGCGGGCTTGGACCCCTCGGCGACCTTCTGGGCAGCCTCGGCGGCATCTGAAGCAGTCCGCGGTGGAGCCGGCACAAACCGTGAGTCACGTGATCTCCTCGCGCTCGCCGGGCACGACCGCTCTGTGGGTCGCCTGGGCCCGGGCGGTGGAGCACCGCCGCCCGGACCGACTGTTCGCCGACGACTACGCAGCTGCTTTCCTGGCCGCGGCCGGCGCGGAAGCAAGCACGCCTCCCGCCGAGTTCCGCGAAGCGCTTCCTGCGGCAGTAGCGACCCGGACCGCCTTCTTCGATGAGCACCTCAGGAGCGTGACTGCCGGCGGCGTCCGACAGGTGGTGCTGCTCGGCGCCGGCCTGGACACCCGAGCCTTCCGCCTGCCCTGGCCACCCGGAACCACTCTCTACGAACTCGACACACCCGAACTGCTGGCGTTCAAGGAAACCGTCCTCGCCCGTCAGGACGCGGCCGCAGCTTGCCACCGCACGTCACTGGCCATTGACCTGACCGACGATTGGCCCGCTACCTTGTGCGCTGTCGGTCTGGATCCCGCGCAACCGGTCGCCTGGCTTGCCGAAGGGCTCCTGCCCTATCTCGAAGTGGAGTCCGCCGACCGGCTGTTGACGGCGATCGGACGCCTGTCCGCACCGGACAGCACGCTCGCCCTCACCTACAACCCGGAAGCCTTACGCACGCTGGCGGCCGCTCCCAGCGGCCGGCATCTGGGCAGCGTCGGCGTAGCTCACCCGGCGCTGCCCGGCCGACCCGAACCCTGGCTGGCACGCCACGGCTGGCAGGCACACGCCCATGACATCATCCATCAGGCGGTGGCCCACCATCGCGCCCCCGCCGCGGCGATGGAGCACACCAGCCCCGGGACATCGGCGTGCTGGCTGGTCACCGCCACCATCTCCAGTCAGCAGTCACATCGCCAACCTTCGCCACGCTGATCCGGGACGGGGCGGGGCCTCAACCGTCTGCGCCCTGCAGTGCAAGCCAGCCCCCTCCGGCCACGGTGATACCTGACAGCCGATCGCGTATGGCGTCCCGCCGGGTGATGTAGCAGCGATCAAGGCAGGCCCCCTGACAGATTCGGCCCCAATCAAGCCCATTGCTGATCCGATTGATCGCCCCGGCCCACACCGGCCGAAGCCAGTTGTGCCTCAAGCGGTCACACGACCCATCGGACAGGCCCGGTCGACGCCCGCGCAGCCGGAGATCCGATCACGGTCCGCCGCACGCGAACTGACTGATGGCACAGCACTCCCATGGCGTCGATTTGGTACGTCGACGGGTCGACTCGCGAAGTCCCGTTCAATCTGCTGCGGTTGAGGGACTTCGACGAGTCGGACCCGTGGCGCCGGGTTCGTTCCGTACACGGGATGGCGCACTACTCGGGCGACTACGCCTCGGCGACGACGGGCGGCCAGGTCGCGTACGAGAGCCGCCTGGAGTCGGCCCGCCTGCTGCTCGCCTCGGTCCCCGCGCCCTGCGCGGCATCCGATAATGGGGCATCCCGCCCCACCCACCGAGGCGCGTGCCTCCGGTTCTGGGGTGTTGTTCGGCGGGAGGTCGTGGTCAGACGAGGGTGCGTGAGGGCGCCGGTTCGGCAGCGGTCTTCAGGTGTCGGGCCCGCTGGGTGATCAGTCCAGCGACGACGGCGAAGACGGTGACCAGGAGGGTCAGCAGGAGCGAGCGCCGGCTTCCGGAGTCGGCTGCCATGCCGACGATGATGGCCAGGAGTGCCGCCAGGACGAGCAGGCTCAGCCAGGGGTAGGCCCACATACGGACGGTGAGGGCTTCCGGCCGCTCCCGCATCAGCCGGGCATGCCCGCGCAGGTGGGTGACCGTGATGCACAGGTAGACCACGACGGCGACGGCGCCGGAGGAGTCGAGCAGGAACTGGTAGACGGCCGTGGTGGGCAGGAAGTAGTTGGCCACGACGGTGAGCAGTCCGATGCTGGAGGCGGCGATCACGGCCGGTGCGGGCACGCCTAGCCGGGTGGTGCGGGCGAACAGCGCCGGGGCCTCGCCTCGCTCGGCCAGGGAGTGGAGCATCCGGGAGGAGGAGTAGATCCCGGAGTTGAGGCAGGACAGGACGGCGGTGAGCACGATGAAGTTCATTGCAGTGTCGGCGTAGGGCACGCCGAGGTGGCCCAGGACGGCGACGTAGGGGCTGTCGGTGACGGCGGTGGAGTTCCAGGGCAGCAGCATCACCACGACGGTGATCGAGCCGATGTAGAAGAGCAGGATGCGCCAGACGACGCTGTTGATGCCGCGCCGCACTGCCCGGGCGGGATCCTTGGCCTCACCGGCGGCGATGGTGACGACCTCGGTGCCGAAGTAGGAGAAGAAGACGACCAACGACGCCTGGAGCACGGCCAGCCAGCCGTTGGGGGCGAAGCCGCCGTGGCCGAGGAGGTTGGCGGTGCCGGGGGCGCTGGTGTCAGGGAGCGCGCCGAGCACGGCGGCGAGGCCGATGAGCAGGAAGGCGATGATCGCCGCCACCTTGATCATGGCGAACCAGAACTCGAAGGTGCCGAAGGACTCGACGCGTGCGAAGTTGACCGAGATCAACGCGACCATCAGGACCAGCGCGGCCAGCCAGGTGGGTATGGAGGGCAGCATGTGATGGGCGACGGCGGCGCCGGCGATGGCTTCGAATCCGACGGTGACGCACCACTGGTAGGCATACAGCCATCCCACCGACAGCCCGGCCCAGGGGCCCAGCTCGCGGCCGGCGTAGCTGGAGAAGGAACCGGTCTCCGGCTGGGCGACCGCCATCTCGGCCAGCATGCGCATCACCAGGACGGCCAGAGCGCCGACGGCGGCGTAGGCCACCAGTACGGCGGGTCCGGCCTCGCGGATGGCGCTGCCGCTGCCGACGAAGAGCCCGGCGCCGATGACGCCGCCGATCGCGATCATGGTCATCTGCCGGTTGCCCAGCGCACCGCGCAGTTGGGCAGAGCCGTTGGAGTGAGCGGAAGGTTTCACGGGGTTCCTGACCTTCGGGAGAGGGGCGGGAACAACAAGATATGCAAGCAGAATTGCAGGATGTAGTATCGCTGCAATTAAATTTACGTCACGGGTTGCGGCAAGCGGGTCCGCGAAAGCGGTCGGCGGAGCGTGGCCGGCAGGAGGTCGGAAGATGGCGGCAGGCATCCGTGAGCAGGAACTCGCCGGGCTGCGGTGGCTGGTCGTCTCCGGGGAGCGGACGGAAGTGTTCCGCGCCCTCGGCCAAGCCGCCCGCGCCGATGTCCACGCGGTCCAGGACGCCCTGCCCGAACGCTCCGCGCTGCACCGTTGGGCGGCGACCGAACGAGGGCGGATCCGGGTCGGCCGAGTGCTGGACGCCACGCACGCCGCGTGCGGCCGACAGCTGGCCGAGCTGCGCGCCCTCGCCGCCGGCGCCGGCGTGGACTTCCACGACCTGCTGCTGGCCAACCTCCGCGGCGACCTCGGCGTCGACGACGGCACCGGATGCACTGACCTCGGCTGGCGCCGGACGCGTTCCTACGTCGCGCACAACGAGGACGGGGCACCCGCCCTCGACGGCCGGCTGATGCTGCTCACCCTGCTCGTCGAGGGGGATGCGCCGGTGACGGTCCAGTGGTATCCGGGCTTCCTGCCCGCCAATACTTTCACGGCCACCGGCAACGGCCTGGTCTGGGGCATCAACCACGTCCAGGCCGCGCGTCCGGCCGACGCCCCGGGACGGCACTTCGTCGCCCGCGCCCTCCAGCAGGCTCCGACCCTGGACGCGGCCGTCGATCACCTGCGCACCCGCCCCAGCGCCGGCGGCTTCGCCTACACGATCGGCGACCGTGCCGAGGGTCGGGTCGTCGTCGTGGAGAGCGTCGCCGGACGGACCGCCGTGGTGGAGGCCGACCCGGTCCACCACCCCCTGCACTGGCACACCAACCACCTGCGCCATCTGCCCGAACCGGCCGACGCCCCCATCGCCGCGCCGGCCACGGACGACGGCGCGCGGGCGGCCCGCAGCCTGGGCCAGTTCGAGGAGAGCGTCGCCCGTGGCAAGGTCCTGAGCGCTCTGCCGGTCCCCGCCGACGACCCCGACGCGCAGTGGTACTTGGACATCCTCACCTCGGCACCGCTGCCCGACGGGGTGCACCGCACGGCCGCCGGCGCCGACCCGCTGATGACCCTGTGCTCAGTGGTGGCCGACCTCACCGGCGACGGGATCACGGTGCGCGGACCGGCCGGGAAGACCGCCGAGATGGCGCTGTCGGACTTCGCACAGGGGCGTGCCGCCCCCGCCACCGGATGACCCCGAGGCCGCGGCACGGCCGTTCCAAGAGAGAATTCCTCGTATGGCCACAGCATCGCAGCGACCTCCGCAGACCTACGACGCGCTCGTCGCCACCCTGCACAACCCGGCGACGGCGCTGACCCGTTCCCAGCGCCTCCTGGCCGAGCGTGTCATGGCCGACCCGGAAGGCGTGGCGTTCATGACCATCTCGGAGCTGGCGTCCGCCGTCGGTGTCAACGAGGCCACCGTGGTGCGCTTCGCCACCAGCCTCGGCCTCGAGGGCTACCCCGGGCTGACCAGACTGTGCCGGGAGCATCTGCGCGAACAGGTGCACCTGCTGCGCCGCTACGACAACTTGGAGCAGCTCGGGGCCGGCGGCGGAAACCTGCTCCAACAAACGGCCGCACAAGAGGGGGCAAACATCGCCCGCACCTTCGCCCGGATCAACCCCGAAACCTGGGACGCCGCCGTCAAGGCGCTGGCCGAGGCTCCCCGCGTCCACGTCATGGGCCTGCGCAAGTGCCACGCCCCGGCCTATCTGCTCGGCTACCTGCTGCGGATGCTGCGCGAGGACGTCGAAACCGTCACGCTGGGCACGGGCACGCTCACCGACGACCTGCGCCGGGTCCGGGAGGGCGACTGCTTCGTGACCATCGCGATCCGCCGCTACAGCACTGAGACGGTGCGGGCCGCGGCCTGGGCCCGAGCACGCGGCGCCCGCTGCGTGGCGCTGACCGACAACCCCTCCTCACCCCTGGCGTCCTCGGCCGAGCAGGTCTTCTTCGTGGACGCCTCCAGCCCGTCGGTGCTGCGCTCGTTGACCGCGTTCACCGCGCTGGTCCAGGCGCTCGCCGCCGGGGTCGCACAACTGCGCGGGCACCAGGCGCGTTCGACATTGCTGCAGGAAGAAGAGCTGCTGAAGGAATTCGGCGCCTACGCCCCGGACACACCTCTGCCGTAGCCCGCCGGCGCCGCACTACACCCGTGCGGCCCGCCCGGCGGACGCACACCTCAGCCCCGCGCCGTCAACGCGGCGAGCGCCCCGCGCAGGTGCTCCAGGGAGGCCGCGATCCACGGGAGCCGCAGCGGGTCGTCGCTGCGCAACGCCTCCCAGCGCTCCGCCTCGGACTCCCCGTACAACAGACTTGTCGCCACCCGGGCACGCAGTCCGCCGACCGCGTCCCCGAACGCCTCACCGGCGAGCACACCGACCCCGTGCTCCTCCAGCAGGGCTGCGGCCAGCCCCGCACCGGTGTCGATGCCCCGGCCGGCAAGCACCGGCCGCACCGGTTCGAAGTCCGGGTAGAGGTAGAAGCCCGCCTCGGGACGGCAACAGACCGCACCGGCCGCCGTGAACCGCTCGTACACCGCCGCCGCGACCGTCGCGTGCAGCCCGCGAGCGGCATCGATGTGGGCCAGCACCTCGGGCGGATCCTGCAGGATGTACGCGGCGGCGGCCTGCATCGGCGCAGCCAGGCTGGACCACACCTCACTGGCCACCCCGACAAGCTCGCCCATCAGCCGTTCGCCCCAGGGACCCGACGGCACCCGGGCGAACCCGATGCGCCAACCGCCCAGGGCCATCGACTTGCTCAACCCGCTGGTGACAACGGTCCGTTCGGGCAGATAGCCGAGCGCGCTGGGAGCCTTCCCGAAGTGGCACACCTCGGCGTAGATCTCATCGCAGACCACTGCCAGACCATGCCGCTCGGCGATCTCACAGACCGCACGCAGGTGCTCCTCGCGGGCGATCGTCCCCGTGGGATTGTCCGGCACCGTCACCACCAGGACACCGGGGTCCGCCCCGGCCGCCCGCGCGTCGGCCAGCGCCCGCTCCAGCAGCTCCGGGTCCGGAACACCGCCCGCCTCCGCCGGAACCGGCACACTGATGGTCTTCTTGCCCACCAGAGCCGTCTGGGCCGCATAGCTGACCCACGCCGGGCACGGCAGCACCACGTCCCCCGGCAGCACGGCGAGCAGCGCGAACAGCAGCGCCTTGCTACCGGGGGCGAACAGCACCTGCTCGGCTTCCGTCTCCACCCCACGCCGGCCGAACCACCCGGCAGCGGCCTCGCGGGCCTCCCGCGACCCGACGACGGCCCCGTACCCGTTGCGCCCGGCCGCCGCCGACAACACCTGCGCGACCGAATCCGGCACCGGCAGCCCCGCCTCGCCGAACCCCAGGTGCAACACCTTCTCCCCCGCAGACCGGCGGGCCCGCAGTGTCTCGTCGATGGCCAAGGTCGCCGAATGCATGGTCACGGCGCCCCACTCTCCTCACAGGGATCGGCACGGGCAGAGCAAGTGCAGCTGCACAATCGAGAGTATATGCAAATGGACTTGCATTCGGGCCAGAGGGCTGCTCCGGGTTTGCGAAGATCCGGCTGATGCCGCTGGTGGAGTGCGGGACCCGTGCAGTGATCCAAGCCGCGTTCGGGTCGACTGCACCTGACTGAGTGGCCGCAGTTCTCCCACGTCGACCCGCACCGGCTCACCTCCCGCGCAGCGAGCCCGAAGCTCATCGACGGCCGCGTCACCCTCAACACCGAGACCGGGCGCGCAGCCGGGTGGACCGTCCGATCGCTGAGCCGTCCCTGACGCACGCGTTGCCATATACGGCTGTGGACCCCCGGTCAGCGAAACCGGGGGTCCGCCCCGATCCTTGGTGCACTCCCCGCCCCAGCAGCACCACCGGAGAACTCATTCACAACGCACCATCCGCGCAACCTCGGTGCCCTTGCGGCGGAAGGCCGAAGACAACAGGCGCTACGCAGAGCGACCGCCGATGGCAGCCCGCTCGGATGTTCTGCTCGTGATCCGCACCCACGAACCGTGCTCACTGCGTGCGGAAAACGCCATCCCTGCAGCAACCGGTGCTCACGAAGATGCGGTCCCTGGAGTTGTATCGCTGGATCAGTGAGCCGGCCGCCTGTATCGCGCCCACACGCCAGCTGTCGTCGCCCGTCAGCCGCCAGGCGGTGACCCAGGACGGGTGGAAGAGGAAGCCGAGGTCGTGGGTGCTCGTGTCGTACCGGCGCGGAGCGAGCTTGCGGGCGGAGTCGAGGGCCGGCGTGCGGAATGTCTCGTCCTTGCTGTGGAGATATGCCATCCACAGGGTCCCGGGCCAGAATCCGCCCACCCAGTCGCCATTCTGGGAGAAGACCCATTTCTCGAACTTCGTGCCCACGGGAAAGGCGCTCACCCCCGGCGCGACAGCGCGCAACTTCTCCACCGCGTAGTCGGCCGCCGCGCGCAGCGCGGGCCCGGCCGTTGCCGAGCCCTGGCCGCCGGACGCCGCCACGGCCTGCGCGGACGAGGCGGCGGTTGCCCTGGCGCCGGCTGCGACGGCGAGCACAGTGCGCCGGGACATGCTCATGGATGGGCCTCCAAGTAAGCAGTGCGGCCAAGAAGCAGTGCGGCTGGGCGTTGAGCAGCGAGTCTGGCACGGGAGTGGACGCGAAGTGCATGCACTTGTGCATAGTTCATGGATGTGAACAAGTATCCGCGCAGATCTGATGGATAGTCATGTTCCTCATGTGGCAAGGATATTGGCGGGTCCTTACGGCTATCGGCGCGGCGGATGTCTGTTGTCTTCCGTTCCCTGAGCGTTCAACTGGCTATTGCCGTGAGAGTTGTGTGCCGTCCCTAGGGTCCCTGAGGGTTTCGAAAGAAGGGGCTCATGGACACACCTCTCGCGATCCGGGCACGGGGGATCACCAAGAGTTTCGGTGACGTCGTCGCACTCGACGGCGTCGATCTGGATGTGGCGCAGGGACAGATCCACGGCCTGGTCGGACCGAACGGTGCCGGCAAGACGACGCTCCTCGGGCTCATGCTCGGCCTGACCGTGGCCGACGGGGGCCGGCTGGAGATCCTCGGCTCACCGGTGGGCCGGACGTTCGCCGTTCCCGACGGTGTCGCCGGGTTCGTGGACGGGCCGGGGCTCTACCCTTCCCTCACCGCCCGGCAGAACCTCGCCGCGCTGGCCGCGCTGCGCGGCCAGGACGTGCGCACGGCGGGCGTTGACGACGCGCTCGAACAGGTCGGCCTCGCCGACGTCGCCGACGACCGGGCCCGCGGCTTCTCGCTGGGCATGCGTCAACGGCTGGGACTCGCCGCCGCCCTGCTCACCAAGCCCCGGCTGCTCGTGCTCGACGAGCCGTCCAACGGCCTCGACCCGGCAGGCAAGAAACATGTGCACGGCGTCCTCGCGCGGCTCGCCGCGGAAGGCACCGGTGTCGTGCTGTCGAGCCACCGCATGGACGACCTCGAGGCACTGTGTTCCGAGGTCACCATCCTCGCCACCGGGCGGATCGTCTTCTCCGGTCCGCTGAGCAAGCTGGCCGCCGAGAACCGCGAACTCGACTACCGGCTGGTCACCTCCGACCCGCCGGCCGCCCGCCGGCTGGCCGCCGGCACGCCCGGGGTGCGCGTCGTCGAGGACCCGGGAGGGCGCCACAGCGCCGAGGTGCTCGTCGTACGGGCGTTGGTGCCCGCCCTCGACGAACTGTTGGTGCGACTGGTGCAGGCGGGCCTGGCGCTGCGTGAACTCGCCCCCGTGGTGTCCCCGCTGGAGGCCGCGTTCCTGGCCCTCACCGAGCAGCAGCCGCAGGAGACCGATGCCCAGCCGTGCGAGACCGACGCCCAGCAGCAGGAGGCCGGCCGATGACCGCGTCCGCATCCGCGACCGCCGTAGCCCCCACCCCCGCGTCCAACGCCGGCTCCCCCCGTGTCTCGGTTGCGCGCGGCTACCGCTTCGAACTCGTCAAGCTCGTCTCCCAGTGGCGGATCCGTCTGCTGGTCCCCGCCTGCTGGATCGCGCCGGCGCTCTTCGTCGCCGGAGTGAGCCAGCAGAGCACGCTGCCCGCCGACACCCTCTTCGGCCGGTGGATGCTCGCCACGGGCTGGGCCGGACCGCTGGTCATCCTCGGCTTCTCGGGCACCTGGGCGCTGCCGCTGCTGACCTCGGTGGTCGCCGGTGATGTGTTCGCCTCCGAGGACCGGCTCGGCACCTGGCGGCATCTGCTGGTGGCGATCCGCTCGCCTCGCCGCATCTTCGCGGCGAAGGCGCTGGCGAGTCTCACCGTGATTCTGCTGCTCGTGGCCGGACTGGCCGCTTCGAGTACGGTCGGCGGCCTGCTGGCGGTCGGCAACCATCCCCTCGTCGGCCTCGACGGCCATCTGCTCTCCCCGGGGGGCGCCGCAGGCAAGGTCCTGCTCGCCTGGGTCTGCGTGCTCGCCCCGACCCTCGCCCTCGCCGGTATCGGCCTCCTCGGGTCCGTCGCACTGGGGCGGTCCCCGATGGGACTGCTGCTGCCGGCGGTCGTCGCGCTCGCGATGCAGGTCGCCCAGATGCTGCCGCTGCCCGTCGCCGTACGACTCGCCCTGCCCAGCTGGGCGTTCATCGCCTGGAACGGCCTGTTCACCAGCCCGGCACAGCTCGGCCCGCTCGTCATCGGCATCGTGGTCAGCCTGGTCTGGGCCGTGATGGCGACGCTGATCGCCTATCTGCTCTTCCTGCGGCGCGACTTCACCAACCTGACCGACGACGGATCGGCGCGGCGCGCGGTCACCGCCGGGTTGCTGCCGCTCGCCGGGCTGGTCGCCGTCACGGTCGCGGTCGTCGCCGTGACGACCGGCGCGACCACGGGCTCCGGGATCCGGCAGGACAAGGTACAGGTCTCGCTCGCCGAGGATTTCGCCCATCTGTACCGGATGCAGACCGCCCAGCTCAACCGCCCGGCCGTGACCGAGGCACAGCTGAAGTCCACGGCGGCCTGCACCAAGGGCGACGTCAAGGACGACGCCGAGGGCGCCGGCAACGACTGGCGTTGCGTCGTCTCCTGGCATCTGCCCGGCGTCCAGGCCACAGGACAGGCCATCTACCAGCTCGACATCACCGCAGACGGGCGGTTCGTGGCCGACGGCGACGGACCGAAGGAAGTGAACGGCTACTTCCTGGTGCGGACCGCCACCGGAGACGCACCGAACCCGCTCTGGCAGTTCGACGGCAATGTCGACCTGCTTCCCGCCACCGCGAAGGGATGACTCCTCCATGCAGGTAACTCGCCGCCGCCGTCCAGTCGAGAAGGAGTACTTCGACCTGTTCGGCAGACGAGTCGGCCGCCGGGCGACGCTGGTCACGGCATGCATCACCACGGTCGCCCTGGCCACCGGAACCGCCGTCGCGTCCACGCGCCAGTTCAGCACCGATCAGGTCGGCCAGGTCACCGCCAAGGGCCAGGTCGTCGCCGGCGACCAGTACATCTCCCCGTACGGCAACCGCCTCGTCCTCAACGACGGCAAAATCATGTCGTCCACGGTCAGCCCGGACGGCAGCCACCTCGCGGCTGCGGTCACCGACGGCGATGCGGCGCTGGTCGTCGTGGACCTCGAGACCGGGCAGATCAAGCAGCGCGTCGGCACCAACGCGGCGGACGACCTGCGCATCAGCAGTGGGTCCGTCGGCCAGGAAGGCCCGACGTACTCGCCCGACGGCAAGCAGCTGTGGCTCGGTCAGACCGACGGCTACACCAAGTTCACCGTGAACGCGGACGGCACCCTCGCCAACCCGACGACCGTCAGGATTCCCGCTGACGGCAGCAAGCACGCCCTGGTGGCCGCGGCGGTGTTCTCGGCCGACGGCTCCACCGTGTACTCCGCGGTCAACGGCCAGAACAAGGTGGTCGCCATCGACGCGGCGACCGGGACCGTCAAGCAGAGCTGGTCCGTGGGCAACGCCCCGCGCGGCATGGTCCAGGTCGGCGGCAAGCTCTACGTCAGCAACGAGGGCGGTCGTCCGGCGAAGCCCGACGACACCACGATCAACTCCTATGGCACCCAGGTGCCCGCCAACCCGAAGACCGGTGCCACCACGACCGGCACGGTCAGCGTCATCGACCTGGAGGACCCGTCCGCCGCCGTCGGCAGCATCGACGTAGGTCTGCACCCGACGGCCGTGTACGCCAAGCACGGAGCGGTGTTCGTCACCAACACCGCGGACAACAACGTGTCCGTCATCAACACCGCCAAGGACAAGGTCGTACAGACCATCTCCACCCAGCCGTGGCCGGAGGCGTCCGTCGGGTACGAGCCCGACGCGGTGACCCTCACCGACGACGGCCACCTGCTGGTGACCCTCGGCCGCGCCAATGCCGTGGCCGTCTACCGGTACACCTCCCCCCAGGAACCGGTCAGCTACGTCGGCCTGCTCCCGACGGACTACTTCCCCGCGGAGATCACCACCGTGGGCAAGAAGGTCGTCGTCTCCAACACCCGTGGTATCGACGCTCGCCGCCCCGACAGCGCCGGCCACGGCACCCATGACACGACGTCCAGCCTCACCCAGTTCACGCTGCCCGGCGACCGGGTCATCAGGGCCGAGACCGCCAAGGTCTTCCAGCAGAACGGCTGGACCCCCGGCTCGGTCAGGCTGGCCCAGGGCACGAGCCACGCGCAGCCGGTGCCGGTCCCGCGGCGGATCGGCGACCCTTCGACGATCAAGCACGTCTTCCTCATCGTCAAGGAGAACCGGACCTACGACCAGGTCTACGGCGACATCCCGAAGGGCAACGGCGACCCGTCGCTGACACAGTTCGGCGAGAACGTGACGCCGAACCAGCACGCGCTGGCCGAGCAGTTCGGGCTGTACGACAACACCTACGACATCGGCACGAACTCCGCCGAGGGCCACAACTGGCTGATGCAGGCCGACAACCCGGAGTACACCGAGTCCTCGGCCGGTGAGTACGCGCGCAGCTACGACACCGAGGACGACGCTCTCGGCCACCAGAAGTCGGGCTTCCTGTGGAGCGGTGCGCAGGCGGCCGGCAACAGCGTGCGGGACTTCGGCGAGTTCCAGCAGTTCCTGACCAAGCCGGCGGACGCGAGCTGGCAGAACCTGTACTGCGACGCCAAGAACATGGCCGCGACCGGGCAGGGCACCGCCTACCCGCTGAACTCGTCCTCGCCGATCCCGTCGCTCAACAGCGTGTCGGTGCCCGGTTTCCCGAAGTTCGACACCAGCGTCCCGGACGTCTACCGGGAGCAGATCTGGAAGCAGGACTTCGAGAAGAACGGTCCGGCGAACCTGAACATGTTCTGGCTCTCCAGCGACCACACCGGTGGTCCGGCGAGCCCGGCCGCCCAGGTCGCCGACAACGACCTCGCGACCGGCCGGATCGTCGACGAGATCTCCCAGAGCAAGTACTGGAAGGACTCGGCGATCTTCGTCGTCGAGGACGACTCCCAGGCCGGCCTCGACCACATCGACGGCCACCGCGCCCCGATCCAGATCATCAGCCCCTGGGCCCAGCACGGCACCGTCGACGACCACTACTACTCGCAGATCACGATGATCCGGACCATCGAGCAGATCCTCGGGATCCACCCGATGAACCAGAAGGACAGTGCGGCCACGCCGATGACCGGGGCGTTCACCCGGAGGCCGGACTACACGCCGTTCACCGCGCTGCCCAACCGGACCTCGCTGACCGACGGCCTGCAGACCCCGCCCTCCTGCGGAGTGGACAACCCGGCCGCGCAGGACCCCAAGGCGGCGGTCGTGCCGTCGGCGAAGGTACCGGCGGACAAGCAGTCGCTCGCGGCCCAGTGGAACGCCTGGAAGTCGCAGCAGCGGCTGACCGGCACCAACGCCGTGCCCGACTACGCGAACCCCGCGCAGATGAACCACCTCACGTGGTACGAGACCTACAACTGGACCAAGCCGTACCCCGGTGAGAACAAGATCTACGCCCCGAACGACGTACCGGGCGCGTACATCCCGTCCACGGAGAACGACGGCTGACGCAGCCTGGCTCAGGCCGAGGGCCCTTGGCCGGCATCACCGCCGGCCAAGGGCCCTCGCCGTCTCCGGACGCGTCCGCCCGGCGGGATGGCGGGATGGCGGGAGCGCGTGCAGCGTGGAAACGGAGGGGCAGTCGACGGGGTGGGTGAGCCATGGGAGAGGTGGGACACATGGAACGGGATGCCTCCGAGCGTCGGGTGGTCGTCGGTGTCGACGGGTCGTCGTCCTCGTACGAGGCCCTGCGCTGGGCCGTGCGCTACGCGGGACTCGTCGGCGGCACCGTGGAGGCGGTCGCGGTGTGGGAGCTGCCGGGGCTGTACGGCTGGTCGGCGCCCGCCGTGGACATGGACGTCGACGAGGAGGAGACCCGGCAGCGCATGCGGAAGGAGCTGACCGACGTGCTCGGCCCGGACGCGGCCGACTCGGTCCGCAGCCATGTGGTGCACGGCAACCCCGCCGACGTGCTGCTGCGCGCGGCCGAAGGAGCCGAGGTCCTGGTCGTCGGCAGCAGGGGCAGGGGCGGGTTCGCGGCCGCTCTGCTCGGCTCGGTCAGCCAGCATGTGTCGCAGCATGCGAGCTGCCCGGTCGTGATCGTGCGGGCCCAGAAGCGGTGACCTGAGTCCCTGAGGGTCTGGGTGGGTCCGGGCCCGGGTGCCCTTCAGCGGTTCACGTGTTCCCCGGAGCCCCGCGGTTCCAGGTGGGACGCGAGGACCGCCGCCTGGACCCGGCGCTGGACGCCGAGTTTGGACAGCATCCGGGAGATGTGGTTCTTGACGGTCTTCTCCGACAGATACAGCTTCCTGCCGATCTCGCGGTTCGTGAGACCGTCCCCGATCAGCGCGAGGATGTCCCGTTCCCGCGGCGACAGGCCCGCCAGTTCGGACGGCAGCGAGGGCGTTTCCGCCGGATCGGTGCGCAGGGAGCGCATCAGGCGGGCGGTGGTCGCCGGGTCGAGCATCGACTGCCCCGAGGCGACGGTGCGTACCGCGGAGACGAGATCCGACCCCTTGATCTGCTTCAGCACATATCCCGAGGCGCCGGCCATGATGGCGTTCAGCAGGGCGTCCTCATCGTCGAACGAGGTCAGCATCAGACACGCGAGTTCCGGCATCCGGCTGCGCAGCTCCCGGCAGACCGAGATGCCGTCCCCGTCCGGCAGCCGTACGTCCAGCACGGCGACGTCGGGCCGCAGCGCGGGGCCGCGGACGAGGGCGTGCTCGGCGGTGTCCGCGTCGCCGACCACCGAGATGTCCGGTTCGGCGTCGAGCAGGTCCGTGAGACCGCGCCGTACGACCTCGTGATCATCCAGCAGGAACACGCGGATCGGGTGCTGCTCCGTGAAGATGCGTGTCTCGGTCATGACGACCTCTCGTTTCCCCGGGTACAGACAGACCGCGGGCTGTCCACGAGGCTGATCATCCATCCATCGGCGTCGTACGGGCTAGGGCCGACCGGCCCCACTCACTCCATGATCGTCGCGCGCGATGTCGAACCGCGTACGACACGACCTGGCAGCGGGCCTCCTGGCGATGTCGTCCCCGCGCGCGGGAAGACCTTGAGCAGATCGGCGCGGCTGACAATGCCCCGGAGCAGCCCCGCCTCGTCCACCACCGGCAGCCGCTTGACTCGCTCTCATGCCATGGTGTGTGCGGCCTCGGCAAGGGTGGCGTCGGCCCGGACGGTGACGGCGGGGGACGGCATGAGGTTCTCGGCGGTGGGGGCGTCGGCCTCGTAGACCACGCCGACGACCCGGCCCGCGCCCTCCAGCACGGGCAGGGTGCTGACCTGTCGGTCCCGCATCAGCGGCATGATCTCCTCGACGGGGGCGTGCCGACCGACGGCGGCCACCAGGCCTCCCGGGTGGGCCGTTCGGTTCCCGGTCGGCTGGGCGCACGTCAGCCGTATGGGGCCCCGGCCTGAGGCTGGGGGAGTTGTGCATGCAGCTCGAAGACGTCCCCCAGGCCCGTCACCCGCAAGATCCGCCGGAAGGCCGCGCTCTCCGTGACCAGCCTCAACCGGCCCCGCCGGGCCAGCGTGCGGTTGCGTGTGCGGCACAGGACCCCGAGGCCGGCGCAGTCGATGAACGTGACCGGCCGCAGGTCCAGCACCAGGTCGGGGCGGTGGCACGCGGTCAGGACGTCGAGCCGTTCCGACAGGGTCGGCGCGGTCAGCGCGTCGATGGCGCCGTGCAGAGACACGACGGTGGTCCCGTCGGCCACGCGCTGGGCCTTGACCACGTCCTGTTCGGTGTGGTCCGCCGCCACGCCGGCCGGGTCGCTCTCGGACATGGCACGAGGGAAACGGGGACGCGGGACCGAGCGGTAGGGCCGTTCGGCCCTGGGCGCCGGTCCATACGGGGCAGGCTCGCCCGCGCGGCAGGGCCGGACGGCCCAAGCGGGACCGACGGGCCAGTGGCGAAGCTGTATGTGCGGGCGGTCTCGGTCTCGTGCCGGAATCACGGAACCCGCGGCGGGCCGACGAAGAGCAAGTGGGCCGACGAAGAGGAACAGGGAGCTGCCATGAAGGGCTTCGTCTTCCACGGTCCGGGACAGGCGTCCTGGCAGGACGTCCCGGACCCCGCCCTCAAGGAACCCACCGACGCCATCGTGAAGGTCGGTGTCGTCACCATATGCGGGACGGACCTGCACATCCTCAAGGGCGACGTCCCCGAGGTCCGCTCCGGCACGGTGCTCGGCCATGAGGCGGTCGGCGAGATCGTCGAGATCGGCGGCGATGTGCGCTCCGTACGGCCCGGGGACCGGGTGCTGATCTCCTGCGTCAGTTCCTGCGGCCGGTGCCGGTTCTGCCGGGACGGCGCCTACGGGCAGTGCCGGGGCGGCGGAGGCTGGATCCTGGGCCATCTGATCGACGGCACCCAGGCCGAGTACGTCCGTGTGCCCTACGCCGACCTGTCCGTCCACCCGTTGCCCGCCACCCTGCGCGGCGAGGACGCCGTCCTGTTCGCGGACATCTTCCCGACCTCCTACGAGGTGGGCGTCCTCAACGGGCAGGTACGCCCCGGGGACACCGTGGTGATCGTCGGCGCCGGACCGATCGGGCTCGCGGCGATCGCCACGGCCCGCTTGTTCGCTCCGGAACGGATCATCTCGGTCGATCTGGCACCGGCCCGGCTGGAGGCCGCCCGGAGGCTCGGCGCAGACGCCGTGGCCGATGTCCACGAGGCACCCGGCCAACTGGTCGCCGACCTGACCGACGGACTCGGCGCGGACGTGGTCATGGAGGCGGTCGGCGTACCGGAGAGCTTCGAGCTGTGCACCCGCATGGTCCGTCCCGGCGGGCATGTGGCCAACATCGGCGTGCACGGCAAGCCCGCCACGCTGCACCTCGAAGACCTGTGGAGCAAGGACGTGACCATCACGACCGGCCTGGTGGACACCTACTCCACGCCCGTCCTGCTGCGGCTGGCCACCGCAGGCCGGCTGCCGACGGGGCAACTGGTCACCCACACGTTCCCGCTGGAGCAGATGGCGGAGGCGTACGACGTCTTCGCCAAGGCCGCCCAGACCGGCGCGCTCAAGGTGGTGCTCGGCGGGGAGCAGCACGCGGAAGTCGCCGTTCCCGCGGCCTGATGGAGAAGGAGCGTGCCGGCCATGACCGAACAGACGACGAGAGCCGACCTGGCGAACGTCGCGACCGAGGCGACGCCGGGCGAAGGGAACGGGCCGGCCATGACCCGACACACGACACCGACGAGGCGAGCGGACGCGGTGACCGAGGTGCCACTGGGCGACCTGGGCCGGCGGCTGGCCGCCCGGCGGGCACGGCTCGGCCTGACCCGAGGCGAGGTGGCCGACCGTGCCGACATGGCCGTCGGCTATCTCGGATATCTGGAGGAGCATCCCGGTGCGGCCCCCGGCACCGGCCCCCTGACCAGGCTGGCCAAGGCGCTGGAGACCACGGTGACCGAGCTGACCGGCGCCGCCGCCGACCTGCCACTCGGCCTCGGCCGTGCCGTACGCGAACCCCGTTTGACCGAGATGGGATCCGGCGAGTGCCGGGCGCTGCTGGGCTCGCACGGAGTGGGCCGGCTTGCGGTGTCCACCGCCACCGGGCCGGTGATCATGCCCGTGAACTACAGCGTCATCGACGGTTCGATCGTATTCCGGACCGGCCTCGGCGCGACCCCGTCCCTCGCGGCCGGCCAGGAAGTGGCCTTGGAGGTCGACCGCATCGACGACGCCTTCAGCCAGGGCTGGAGCGTTCTGGTGCGTGGACCCGCGCGGACGGTGACCGACCCGCGGGACATGCGTTGGTTCACCGAGCAGGCGTACAGCACCCCTTGGGCGGGCGGGGAGCGCCATGTGTGGGTGAGCATCGAGCCCCACACGGTGACCGGGCGCCGGATCACGACCTGAGCGCGGCCGGCACTCCCCTCGATCCGGCGTCCGGGGCGATGGCCTCGTGCCTCTCCAGTGCCGTTCGGTCCTCGGCCACAGTCCGGTCGCCGTCGAGGTACACAGTCGAGGTACACAGAGGAAGGCGGGCCGGCCAAGTGTCGGTGCCGTCCTGGAAGTCGTACACGTAGGGGACCTTGGCGGCCGTCGGACGGGAGCGGGCCGCCAGGGAGGTGCTCTCGGCCCCTGACCGGGCTGATCGGCTCGGCCGGGGCGGGCGGCAGGTGGGCCGCGGTGCCCAGCGTCGCGGTCGTCGGCTCGGCGTACCGGCCCCAGGCCGGAGCCGATACCGTGGAGGAGACCCGCCGGTGCGTGGTTCTGCGCCGACGGGATCTGGAGGGACATGGTGTCAGGCCCCGAGGAGCCCGGCGTACGACTGCCGCAGCTGAAACTCGACGAGTTGCTGGAGGAGCTGCAGGCCCGGATCAATGCGGCCCGCAGCACCCAGAACCGCGTGCACAGTCTGCTGGAAGCGGTGCTCTCCGTCGGCCGTGAGCTCAACCTGGAGCAGGTCCTGCACTCCATCGTGGAGGCGGCCGCGGTGCTCGTGGACGCCGAGTACGCCGCCCTCGGCATCATCGGACCGGACGGCAGACGGCTGTCCGCCTTCCACACGGTGGGCGTCACCGAGGAGCAGATCGCCGCGATCGGCCCCTTTCCGGAAGGGCACGGCATCCTCGGCGAGCTGATCCGGCACCCGCAGCCGCTCCGGATCGCAAGGATCTCCGGGCACCCGGCCTCGTACGGCTTCCCGCCGGGCCACCCGCCGATGAGCAGCTTCCTCGGCGTCCCGATCCGGGTCCGCGACCAGGTGTTCGGCAACCTGTACCTGACGGAGAAGCGCGGCGGTGCGGAGTTCGACGAGGAGGACGAGTCGGTGCTGTCCACGCTGGCCGTGGCGGCCGGCGTGGCCATCGACAACGCGCGTCTGTACGAGGAGTCCCGGCTGCGCGAGCGCTGGCAGCGCGCGAACGCGGAAATCAGCCACAGCCTGATGTCCGGCAGCGACCGCGCCGAGTCGCTGGGCCTGATCGCCGAGCGCGCGCGGGAGATCTCCGGTTCGGCTCTGGCCGCGGTCGCCCTGCCCATGGAGGGCACGAAGTCACTCACCGTGGAGATCGCCGTCGGAGTGGACGCCGAGGCGCACCGCGGTCTTGTACTGCCCATGCACGAAAGCCTGATGGGGCTGGCATACACCGCCACCGCGCCCGTCACCAGCGACGACATCGTCCACGACCTGCGCATCACCCCTGAGCCGCCGCGCTTCGGCGGGCTCGGCCCCGCTGTGGCCGTCCCGATCGGCACGGGGGAGAGCGGCATGCGAGGCGTGGTCCTGGTGGCCCGCGAAGCCGGCCGGCCGGTCTTCCTCCAGCGGGAGACCGAGCTGCTGCTGGGATTCGCCGCCCAGGCCGCCATCGCCATGGAACTGGCCGAGCGCAGGCAGGACGCCCAGCAGATCGCGCTGCTGGAGGAGCGCGATCGTATCGCGCGGGACCTGCATGACCTCGCCATCCAACGGCTGTTCGCGACCGGGATGACCCTGCAGAGCGCGGGCCGGTTCATCGAGCACCCGAAGGCCGCCGAGCGCGTGTTGCGGGCCGTGGACGACCTCGACGAGACCATCAAGATCATCAGGTCGACGATCTTCGGGCTGCGGACACGCCTGGGAACCGGCGGCAGCGGACTGCGGGCGAGGGTCGTCCGCGCGGTCGGTGAGGCCGCCCCCGTGCTGGGCTTCGCCCCGAGCGTGCGCATGGAAGGCCTGGTCGACACCGATGTGCCGCCCGAGATCGCCGACCATGTCGTGGCCGTGCTGACCGAGGCCCTCACCAACATCGCCCGGCACGCCCAGGCCGACCGGGCCCAGGTGGTCCTGACGACCGACGGCCGCGAGGTGCGCCTGAAGGTCTCGGACAGCGGCGTCGGCATCCCGTCCGTCGGCCGGCGCAGCGGACTCCTCAACATGGCCGAGCGGGCCGAAACGCTCGGGGGGCGGCTCGAGGTGACCCGTCCCGCGGGAGGCGGAGCCGCACTGGACTGGTGGGTGCCACTCCCCGCCGAATGAGCCTCCTCGCCGCAGTCCGTGCGCTTGGGTGCGCCGGGCCGACGGGGGATGCATCGGGCCCACTCGGCCCATGGCGCCGGCCGGTCCGTGGGCGCAGCCTGAAGCTGTCCGAAGACGGCATCGAAGCCTCTGGAGGACGCCATGAACGGCAGTCCGGCCCTTGTGAACGACGTGATGACGCACCGGGTCGTCGCCTTGCGCGCAGGGGCCGCCTTCAAGGACATCGTGAGGGTCATGCACGAGTGGCGGGTCAGCGCCTTGCCGGTGCTGGACGATGCCGGACACGTCGTCGGTGTCGTCTCCGAGGCCGACCTGCTGCCCGGAGCGGAGTACGGCGACGGAGATATCGGCCGGTACGGGCAGGTACGGCACCCCACCGAGGCCCGCGAGGCGGGCGCCGTGACCGCGGCCGAGCTGATGACCGCGCCGGCCGTGACCGTGGCACCCGACGCCACGCTCGCCCACGCCGCGCGCCTCATGGCCCGCACCAGGGTCAAACGGCTGCCGGTCGTCGGGCGTGACGGTCTTCTTCGGGGCGTCGTCAGCCGCTCCGACCTGCTGAAGGTCTTCCTGCGGCACGACGAGGACATCGCCGAGGAGGTCCGGCGCGAGGTCGTCGTACGTCTCTTCGGCCCCTACACCGCCGACATCCGCGTCGAGGTGCGCGACGGCGTCGTCACGCTGGCCGGCCGGGTCTGCGAAACCGCCCTGATCCCGCTCGCGGCGCGCCTCGCACGGGCCGTGCCGGGCGTGGTGGATGTGCACTGCGCCCTGTCCGGACTGCCCCGCCGCCCGGACCTCGAACCCCGCCTTCCCGCCTCTGGCGCCGACGCCGCACGGCCGACTTCCTCTTCGCGGAGGAGGCGATCCGCCGCCGGGCCGGTGACAACATCACCGCCAACGCCCTGATGCCCGGCGCCATGTACACGGACCTGCAGCGCCACACCGGCCGCCGGGGCAGCGGCAAGGTCCGAGCCGAGCTGATCAAGACGGTCGAGCAGGCGCCGCCACCTCCGTCCTCCTCGACCTCGCCCCTGCTCGACGGCATCGGTGGCCGCTGTTTCGTCGACTGCGACGAGACGGAGGTCGTCGACCGGCGCACCGGGACGCTGCACGGCGTCGCCCGGTACGCCGTCGACCCGGACAACGCCCCACGCCCGCCGCCTGTGGAGCCTGTCCCAGGACCTGCTGGCGCAGGCCGGCTGACGACCCGCGGCCGGACCGGGGCCGGTGCGCGCCGGCCTCAGCGGGCGGTGTCGTGTTCGCTGATCCAGTGGGCGGCCAGGAGGCCGGAGCCGGCGGTGAGGACCGCGGCGGCGACGACCGTGGCGTTCAGTCCGAGGGCGTCCGCGAGGATGCCCGCGACGAGGGCGCCCGCGGCGTAGCCGATGTCGCGCCAGAAGCGGTAGGTGCCCAGAGCGTTGGCCCGCCAGGCCGGGTGGGCGTGGTCGGAGACCGAGGCGATCAGCGCCGGGTAGACCATGGCGGTGCCGAGTCCGAGCGCGATGGCGGAGAGGACGCCCGCCAGCAGCGGGGTGTCCAGCAGGGCGAGGGCCAGGACGAATCCGGTGGCCTGGACGAGCATGCCGGTGACGATGAGGGGCTTGCGGCCGATACGGTCCGAGAGGTGGCCGGTGGGGATCTGGCCGAGGCCCCAGAGGATGGGATAGAGGCCCTTGATGAGGCCGACGGCGGCGATGCCGAGACCGTGGTCGGTGAAGAGCAACGGGAAGACGCCCCAGGTGAGGCCGTCGTTGAGGTTGTTGACCAGGCCGGCCTGGCTGGCGCCGCGCAGCGACCGGTGGTGCCAGGAGGTCCGGGCGAACGTGGCGCGCAGTGCCGTGCTCTCGCTGGACGGCAGCGGCTTGGTGTGCTGGGAGAGTTCGAGGGCGACGTGCGCGGCGGTGTCGCGCACGATCAGGGCGAGGCCGAGCCCGGCGGCGACGAAGATCACCCCGATCAGTTCCGGGACGGGCCGCAGGCCGTAGGCGGTGGCGAGGTAGCCGGTGACCAGGGCGGTGGTGCCGACGGCGGTGTAGCCGGCGGCTTCGTTGAGGCCGGTGGCCAGTCCGCGCCGTGCCGGGCCGACGAGGTCGATCTTCATATTGACGGTCATCGACCAGGTCAGGCCCTGGTTGAGGCCGAGCAGGACGTTCGCGGCGACGATCCAGCCCCACGACGGCGCCCACGCGAGGGCGAACGGCACCGGGACGCCGATCAGCCAGCCGGTCACGAGGAGGCGCTTGCGGCGGAAGCGGGCCGTGAGCGCACCGGCGGCGAGGTTGGTCAGGGCCTTGGTGAGACCGAAGGCGATGATGAAGGAGAAGACGGCCAGGTCATTGGCGAGGCGGAAGGTATGGGCACCGATCAGCGGGACGGTGGTGCGTTCCAGCCCGACCAGACCGCCGACACAGACGTTGACGACCACGAGCAGCGTGAACTGCAGCCAGTTCTCCCGGAGTCCCAGCCGAACGGGCTCGGCCGCGGACTCGGTCCTCGTGCTCATCGGGCGTCGCCCTCGGTGAGGTGCCGGCCCTGGGCGGCGGCGTAGTCGCCGGGGCCGCCGTTCAGCACCGTGAGGCCACTGTGGCCGGCGCGTTCGAGGACGCTGGCGGCCGTCATGGCTCGCTCCCCGTGCCCGCAGGCCACGACGGCGCCGTGCGGGACCTCGGCGGCATGGGCGGCGAGGGCACCGAGTTCGAGGTGGAGAGCGCCGGGCACGTGTCCGGCGGCGTACTCGGCCGCCTGCCGGACGTCGACGTACGGGGCCGCCGGCGCCTGGTCGGGGGTGACGAACGCGGTGGCAGAGGTGGGGAGGCCGGCCTCCTGCCAGGCGGCCATGCCTCCCGAGAGACGGCCGGCGAGACGCTCGTAGCCGATCTTGTATGCCTGCCAGACGACCTCCGGAAGATCCTGGTCCTCGTCGGTGACGAAGGCGATGCGGGCGTCGCCGGGCAGGAGCCAGCCCAGCCAGGTGGCGAACTGGTCGCGCAGGGGTATGGAGAGCGACCCCGGTATGTGTACGGCGGCGTAGCGTGCCGCGGGACGGACGTCGACCACGTGGCCGCCGTCGGCGAGCAGCGCACGCACCTGCTCGGCCTCCAGAGCAGGCAGCAGCGGTACGGCGGTCAGGACGGCGGGGCCGCGCCGATTGAGCTCGGCGAGCCGGTCGAAGTAGGCGGGGTAGCTGCCCAGGCTCGCGATCAGCCGGGCCACGAAGGCGTCCTCGTCGGGCGCGGCGAGCAGCGGGTTCGCCCGCTTCTCGGCGCCGATGGTGGTGGTGCGCTCGGTACCGGGCGGGGCGGAGCAGAACGAGCCCGCTCCATGGGTGGGCCACACCGCCGTCTCGTCCGGCAGCCGGGTCAGCCGCCGAAGGGAGCGGTACTGCGCACGGGCCAGCTCCTCGGTACGCTCCGCGCCCAGGAGGTCGGTGCGGGCGGCCGAGTTCACGATCAGGGAGCCGCCGGTGAACGCCCCGAGCGGGCGGTCGCCGTCCAGCAGCAGGAAGGACAGGTGCTCGTCGGTGTGCCCGGGGGTGGCCAGGGCGCGCAGCGTCAGCCCGCCCAGATCGACCTCGTCGCCGTCCACCAGGCCCCGGTGCTCGAAGGCACGACGCCCGGCGGCCGAGGCCAGCACGGCGGCCCCGTGGTCGTGGCCGAGCTGGACGGCACCGGACAGGAAGTCGGCGTGCAGATGGGTGTCGGCCGCGAACGCCACGCGCAGCCCGCGCCGGGTGGCGGAGGCGTGCAGGGTGCGCAGATCGCGGCTCGCGTCCACGGCCAGGGCACGGCCGTCGCCCAGGTCGACCAGGTAGGCGCTGTTGCCCAGCCCCTCGTCGACCAGCGGGATCAGATAGTCGTCGGCGAAGCCCACGGCGATTCCTCCAAGGTCCGGTACGTCATCTACAATATTCCATGGATTTATGGAGGAAGCATGGCGGAGACCACGGCAACCGGCTCGAAGGCGCGGCTGTACGACGCGTTCGCGGCCAGCGGCAAGGCGCTGGCCAGCGGAAAGCGCCTGGAACTGCTCGATCTGCTCGCCCAGGGCGAGCGAACCGTCGACGCCCTCGCGAAGGCGGCCGGGCTGAACCTGACGACCGCGTCGGCGCATCTGCAGACGCTCAGACAGGCCGGCTTCGTCGCCACCCGCCGGGAGGGCGTGCGCATCCACTACCGGCTCGCCGGCGACGACGTCGCCCTGCTCTTCGCCCTGCTGCGCAAGGTCGCGGAGAGACACCAGGCCGCCGTGCCGGCCGCCCGCGACGCCTACCTCGGTGACGACGGCGCCGTGGAGGTCGGGCGTGCGGAACTCCACGCGCGCGTCGAGGCGGGCGAGGTGACCGTACTCGATGTGCGGCCGGTGGAGGAGTACCGGGCCGGTCACATCCCGGGCGCGCTGTCCATCCCGGTCGACGAACTGGCCGGCCGTATCAACGAGTTGCCCGAGGACACCGAGATCGTCGTGTACTGCCGTGGCGAGTACTGCGTCCTCGCGTACGACGCCGTCCGCCTCCTGACCGACCGCGGACGACGCGCCATCCGCCTCAACGACGGCATGCTCGAATGGCGCCTGGCCGAGCTGCCCGTGGACGCGGCGGAGCTGACGTGACCGACGCGCACCTGTCTCCGCCCGGACCGGCTCAGTGGGAGTCGCCTCAGCGGGGGTCGGCGGGAGAGCCGGTCTCCCTCGGCCATCCGGTCTACCTCGACTACAACGCCACCACACCGGTCGACCCACGGGTCGCCGAGGCGATGCTGCCGTACCTGACCGACTTCTTCGGCAACCCCTCCAGCAGTCACTCCTACGGCACCGAACCCCGCCGGGCGCTCGCCGAGGCGCGTGCTCAGGTGGCTGCGCTGATCGGCGCGCCCCCGACCGAGGTCGTCTTCACGTCCTCGGGCTCAGAGGCCGACCTGCTCGCCCTGCGCGGTGCGGTGCTGGCGTCCGGTCGTACCCGGCCCCATGCCATCACCCAGGTCACCGAGCATCCGGCGGTGCTGGAGACGGCCCGTGCCCTGGAGCGCCTGCACGGTGCGCGGGTGACGGTGCTGCCGGTCGACGGTGACGGGCTGGTCGACCCGGCCGCACTGGCCGCCGCTCTCACCGAGGACACGGTGCTGGTGTCGGTGATGGCCGCCAACAACGAGACCGGCGCCCTCCAGCCCATCGCCGACCTGTCCGCCCTCGCCCACGCCCACGGCGCGCTCTTCCATTGCGACGCCGCCCAGGCCGCCGGGAAGATCCCCCTCGACGTACGGGCCCTGGGCGTGGACCTGCTGACCGTGGTCGGGCACAAGATGTACGCGCCCAAGGCCACGGCCGCCCTGTACGTACGCGAGGGCGTGCTGCTGGAGCCGGTCGTCTACGGCGGCGGTCAGGAACGCGGCCTGCGCGCCGGCACCGAGAACGTGGCCCTGGCCGTCGCCCTCGGCGCTGCCGCCCGGCTCGCCGCCGAGGATCTGGCCGACGGCCGGATGCGGCGGCTCGCCGCACTGCGGGACACCCTGCACCGGCGACTGACCGAGGGCCTGCCCGGCCGCGTCCGTCTCAACGGCCCGGCCGGGGACCGCCTGCCGAACACACTGAACGTATCCATCGACGGCGCTCTCGGGCATGAACTCCTCGCCGCCTGCCCCGAGATCGCGGCCTCGACCGGTTCGGCCTGCCACAGCGGCACCCATGAGCCCTCACCAGTCCTGACCGCCATGGGCCTTCCTGCCGAACGGGCCCTGGGCGCACTGCGGCTGTCCCTGGGGCGCTGGAGCGGCGAGAAGGACATCGCGACCGCGGCAGCCGTCCTGATCCGTGCGGCTGCCATGCGATAGGCGGGCCGCCGTGATCCTGAAGGAGCTGTCCTCGCCCGGCTGTCAGCGGCGCAGTCCCAGAGCTTCCCGGCCCGCGTAGCGCGCCTGGGTGCCCAATTCCTCCTCGATACGGACCAGTTGGTTGTACTTGGCGGTGCGGTCGGCGCGGGAGAGCGACCCCGTCTTGATCTGGCCGCAGCCGGTGGCGACGGCGAGGTCGGCGATGGTGGTGTCCTCCGTCTCGCCCGAGCGGTGGGACATGACGACCGTGTAGCCGGCACGGTGGGCGGTGGCGATGGTGGCCAGGGTCTCGGTGAGAGTACCGATCTGATTGACCTTCACCAGAATCGAGTTGGCGATCCCGTCCCGGATACCGGCGCGCAGCAGTGTCTCGTTGGTGCAGAAGACGTCGTCCCCGGTGAGCTGGCAGCGGTCGCCGAGCCGGGCGGTCAGCTCCCGCCAGCCCGCGTGGTCGTCCTCGGCCATCGGGTCCTCGATGGAGGCGACGGGGTAGCGGTCTACGAGGCCGGCGAGGTAGTCGGCGTGTTCGGTGGGGGTGCGCCGGATGCCCTCGCCCGTGTAGTCGTACCCGCCGTCGCGGAAGAACTCGGAGGTGGCCGGGTCCATCACGAGGGTGATGTCGGTGCCGGGCTTGTAGCCGGTCTCCTCGATGGCGCGGACGACGAAGTCCAGTGCCTCGTCCGCGGTTCGCAGATCGGGTGCGAAACCGCCCTCGTCGCCGACGTTCACGCTGTGACCAGCGGCACGCAGGGAGTTGCGCAGGGTGTGGAAGACCTCCGAGCCCATACGGACGGCCTCGGCGAAGCCGGCCGCGCCGATGGGAGCGATCATGAACTCCTGGAAGTCGAGCGGATTGTCGGCGTGGGCACCGCCGTTCACGATGTTCATCATCGGCACCGGCAGCAGACGGGCGTCGACTCCGCCGACGTAGCGGTACAGCGGCAGGCGGTGAGCGGCCGCGGCGGCCTTGGCGGTGGCCAGGGAGACGCCCAGCAGAGCGTTGGCACCCAGCCGTGACTTGGTGTCCGTGCCGTCCAGCTCGATCATGGCGCGGTCGACGGTCGCCTGGTCCTCGGCGTCGAGTCCGATCACCGCGTCCGAGATGCTCTCGTTCACCGCGTCCACGGCCCGCCGTACGCCCCTGCCGTGGAAGCGGGCCGGGTCGCCGTCGCGCAGTTCCACGGCCTCACGGGCGCCGGTGGAGGCTCCGGACGGGACGGCGGCGCGGCCGAGTGAGCCGTCCTCGAGTTCTACGTCGACCTCGACCGTGGGATTGCCCCGGCTGTCGATGATCTCCCGTGCGACGACCCGGCTGATGGCGGTCACGCTGCAACTCCTCATGCTGGGCCCGCCTGGCGGCGAGCGACTGGTTCCCTCAAGAAAAGCGCCCAGGAAAGTTCCGCTGACAAACAAAGTGAGTCCCGAAAAGGAACCTACTATGGATGCATGAGGATGCACAACGCTGACGAGACCTGTGGCATCGCCCAGGCCGCGCTGGTCCTGGGGGACTGGTGGAACGTGCTGGTGCTGCGGGAAGTCGCCCGTGGGCACGTCCGTTTCGACGAGCTGGCCGCGGAGATCGGCCTGTCCCGCAAGGTCCTCACCGAGCGGCTCGGCCGGCTCGTCGCCCACGGCGTCCTGCACCGCAGCCTCTACCAGCGGCGGCCGGTGCGCTACGAATACCTGCTCACCGACGCCGGGGCCGCGCTGCTGCCGCTGCTGGTCGCCATGCAGGACTGGGGCGACCGCTGGGTGCTGGGCGACGGCAGCGTCACCGCGACGGCCACGGAGGACAGCGCCGAGCACGCCCGAGTGCACGCCCTGGTCGGCACCCGCCTGCCCGACGGCCTCGAACTGCCGGGCGCGCGGGGCGCCGACCTGCCCCTCGTCTCACCCGACGCGGCCGCGACCGTGCTGTTCACCTATCCCGGCACAGGAGTCGACTGGGGCGAGCCGATCCCCGGCGCCGCCGGCTGCACGCTGGAGAACCGGCTCTTCCGGGACGCCTGGCCGGACTTCCGGCGGGCGGGCGTGGACGTACGCGGCATCAGCACTCAACTCCCATACGAACAAGCAGAGTTCGGCAGCGCCGAACAAGTCCCCTACGATCTCCTCTCCGACGCCCGGCATCATCTGGCGGCGGCGCTGCGCCTGCCGACCTTCCGCGGCGCGGGCCGACTCCGGCACAAACGCCTGATCCTCGTCGTCGACGCCGAACGCATCGTGCGGCACACCCTCTTCCCAGTGGTCGACATCCCGCACGCCGTAGCCCAGAGCCTGAGCCTGGCCACCGAATCCGCCTGAGTGGTCAGGCAGTCCAGCAGCTGCCGCCTCGTTGTGTGCGAAGATCCGCGCTTCGCACTTGGGAGAGGAGCCGATGGCACCGACGAGTTCGCCTGTGTCGACGGCCTCGTTGGCGAGTGGGAAACAGTCACCGTGTCATCACGCCATCCGATCACGGGCAGGAGGTGCCGTTCAGGGACACTGTCGTCCTCGGACGGCGCCTCCTCGAACGGCTGGAGGATCCAGGCTCCGTCACGGCTTGCGGGCGAGGCCGCCGTGTTCGGCGATGACTTCCGGGGTGGGCGTACCGGGGTCCGGGCGCCACTGCGTCACCGACACTACGCCGGGCTCGATGAGCTCCAGGCCGTCGAAGAATGCGGTGATCTCGTCGACGGTGCGCAGGTTGTACGGGACGGCGCCGCTGTTGTTGTAGACGTCCTGGGCCTGCTCGAAGACGGGGTCGATGCCGAGTGAACCGTCGTTGACGGAGAGGTAGCTGCCCGACGGCAGGGCGTCCATCAGGCGGGTGGCGATGGCGCGGGCCTGTGCGTGGTCGGCCACATGCCCGAGGATGTTGCTGAGGATCAGCCCGACCGGGCGGTCGAAGTCCAGTGTCTCGGCGGCGACCGCGAGGATCCGCTCCGGATCGGTCACGTCGGCGTCGATGTAGGCGGTCGCGCCCTCGGGGGAGGAGTAGAGCAGGGCGCGGGCGTGGGCCAGGACCATCGGGTCGTTGTCGACGTAGACGATCCGCGCCTCAGGCGCGAGCCGTTGGGCGACCTCATGCGTGTTGTCGGCGGTCGGCAGGCCCGTGCCGACGTCCAGGAACTGCCGGATGCCCGCCTCCCGCACCAGATAGGCGATGTTGCGGTGCAGAAAGGCACGGCTGCTGCGGGCGATGGTGACGATGCCGGGGAAGACGGCGGTGTACGCGTCGCCGGCCTGCTCGTCGACGGTGTAGTTGTCCTTGCCGCCGAGCCAGTAGTTCCAGATGCGGGCGGAGTGCGGCACCGAGGTGTCGATCTTCTGGCGCATCTCGGGTTCCGGTGTCGTCGCGGGGTCGGTCATCAGTCGCAATCCGTCTTCTCTGTCGTGGCGTGCGTCTCGGGCGTGGCGTGGATCGATCATTCCTTGCACAACTTACGTCCGAGAGCCCGCCTTTCGCCTGTCGGTTCGGATTCCCCGCTGCCGGGCCCTTCCTGATCCACCGTCCGGGCACGGTCCCGCGGCGTACGCGTGACGGTGAACAACCCCTGTGGGTTCTCCTCCGCACGTCTCTTTCTTCGTACGCCTGGAGTCGTAGCAAGGTCGCCCGGCAGACGGATCCGCACACCGGCGCAGAGACGAAAGGGTGGCGACGTCCTGTAAGTTGACGGAAAGGAACAGCCATCGTGCGGATAGGACGTGTGGCGCCCCTGTTCACCGTGGGGATCACGGCGACACTGGTCGCCGCCCTCGCTCCGGCGCAGGCATCCGCGGCGGAACCGCTGAACAGATTCGGGACCCAGAAGCCGGCGTGGCAGCGATGCGACGCCTCGCAGCCCGCCGCCTTACAGTGCGCGACGATCGAGGTCCCGCTCGACTACGGCCGCCCCGGCGGCAAGACGATCAAGCTGGCCATCTCCCGTATGCAGACCAGCGTCCCGGGCAAGCGGCACGGTGTGATCCTCTTCAACCCCGGCGGTCCGGGCGGCGAGGGCCTGGACATGCCGGTGATGATGAAGGACGCGATGCCCAAGAAGGTCCTGGAGCAGTACGACCTCATCGGGTTCGACCCGCGCGGTGTGGGCCGAAGCAGCCCCGTCACCTGCGGTCTCAAGGGTGCCGAGCTGAACATGGAACACGCCTACAGGCCGGCCACGTTCAGCCGTGACGTCGCATGGGCCCGCACCGTCGCCGAGAAGTGCCGTGCCAGGAACGGCGACAGGCTTCCGTACATCACCACCCGCAACACCGCCCGCGACATGGACGTCATCCGCGCGGTGCTGGGCGAGAAGAAGCTTTCCTACCTGGGCTACTCCTACGGCACATACCTTGGCGCCGTCTACGCGCAGATGTTCCCCCAGCGGACCGACCGCTGGGTGCTGGACAGTGCGGTCGACCCCGCCCGGGTGTGGCGTGGCATGATCCAGGTCTGGGCGGAGGGCACCGAGCCGGCGTTCACGCGCTGGACGAAGTGGACCGCGCAGCACGACCGCACCTACCACCTCGGCAACACCCCGGCCAAGGTGAGGAAGACGTTCTGGAACCTGATCGCCCGGGCCGACCGCTCTCCCATCGACGACGGTGGCCAGAAACTCACCGGCGACGACATCCGGGCCGCCTTGCGCGCCGAGTTCTTCAGCCCCAAGTACGCGGCCGAGGCCGTCATGAACCTCAAGAAGGCCGCCGACGGCCATGCCACCCCCGGCCGTTCGCTCGTACCGGCCGATCCGCAGGGGGAGCCCCGGCCCGCGGCTTCTTCCACCGCTCAGACGCCGGCCGACAACGGCTCGGCCGCGTTCTGGTCCGTCGTCTGCGGTGACACCGCGGCCTGGCCGCACGACCCCGAGCAGTACCGGCATGACGCGATCCGGAACAAGGCCGAGTACCCCGTCTACGGCGACTTCGGCTCCAACATCACGCCGTGCGCGTTCTGGAACAAGCCGGCCGAACCCGTCACCGCCGTGAACAACGACGTCGGCGTGCTCACCGTCCAGAACCAGTGGGACCCCCAGACACCTCTGGTCAGCGGCCTGGGAATGCACCGCGCCCTGAAAGGCTCGCGCATGGTGTACGTCCAGGGCGGCGAGGGCCACGGCGTCTACTCCGGCGACCCGCGCGCCTGCGCCAACATCGCCGTGAACTCCTACCTGAGCACCGGAACGCTCCCGGCGAAGGACGTCACCTGCAAGGTGTCCGGCCGTCAGAGCCCCGGTGTGAACCAGCGCATCGTCCCCGCACCACAGCACACACCGCAGGCGCCGCGCTTCTGACGCCGCGTCGGTGTCAGCCCCCTGCTCGACGGGCAGGGGGCCAGTGGGAACCCCCAGGCAGGACCTGGGGGTTCTGCATTGCTCACCGCCTGTGCGGCCAGGCTCAGTTGAGCTGGAACGTCGCCTCGACCGGGTAGTGGTCGCTGGGAGCGTTGGTGTCGGTCTGCCCGCTGGTCCAGCCGGACTGGGGGTCGAAGTCCACCTTGACCGCGGACATCGCGGCCGGCGTCGGGCGGCCCGGCGCGTTCAGATAGCCGATGTAGTCGAGGTCGTCCCGGTAGTCCTTGGGGAAGGACTCGACGCCGGACATGTACTGACACCAGGCGGAGACCGGGCAGTCCATGGTCCGCAGGGTCTGGTCCGGGTCGGTGGCCGGGGTGCCGAGCACACCGTTCACCGCGCTCTGGGCGTTGGCGTAGTCGCCGCGCGACTGGCCGCCGTAGTACTCCACGTTCATGTCTCCGCCGATCAGCACCGGCGCACTCGAACCGACGATGCCGTCGACCCAGGAGCGGATCTCCTTGAGCTGGGCGAGCCGGGTGGACTGGGTCGTGTCGGTGGAGGTGTCGGACTCGTCGGCCTGCAGATGGGTGCCGACCACCCAGCTCGTCGCCCCGTTCTTGTCGATCTGCACCAGCGCGGCGCCCTTGTTGGCGTGGTAGTCCCAGGTGCCGTAGGTGGAGTTGCTGAAGATGTGTGCGTACTGCGCGCTGATCGGGTACTTGGACAGGATCATCGTGCCGCCGTTGATGACGAACAGCGAGTTGGAGCAGTCACCGCTGATGCCCGTCCAGCCGCCCCCGGAGCAGGTCTGGCCGACGACCGGGGTGTGGTACGGGTAGAGGTCGGCGAGCTTGCTGACGATGTCGGGGGTCGAGGTGTTGTTGAAGTTCTCGTCCAGCACCACCACGTCCGCGTTGTGCTGACGGATGATCGACTCGATGGTGGGCGTGCGCTGGGCCGCCTTCTCGTGCTGGGTGCTGTCGACGATCGCGGTGCCGAGATCGACGTTCCATGCGAACACCGAGAGGTCGGTGCTGGTGCCCGCGCTCGCAGTGGGGGCCGCGAAGCCGCTGAAGCCGAGCAGTGCGGCTGCCGCCGCGGCGGTGAGGGCGGTAGCTGTACGACGCGAGACCATGCGTTCTCCTGGTGGCAGTGGGGTAGTCCCGACCCCTGAACGGTCGGGTCGCGTACATGACAGCGCGACTCTAGGTGCTCGTCGGTACGGCCGAGGGAACTTCGATCGATCTGCCCGTGGAGAAAAGGTGTATGGACAAGTTCGCCTTATCGCGGGTGGATCCCACCGGCCGGCGCCACCTGTTCCCCGCACCGTGCGCACATGTGAAGCCGGCTGGGAAAGCACGCCTAGGGTGGGGGTATGAGCGGCGGCGTGGTGACGCTGTTCCTGTGCGGCGACGTCATGCTCGGGCGCGGCGTAGACCAGATCCTCCCGCACCCCGGACATCCGGTGCTGCGCGAGGGGTACGTCACGGACGCCCGGTCGTACGTGGAGCTGGCCGAGGCGGTCAGCGGTCCGATTCCCGCGCCTGTCGACCCCGCCTGGCCATGGGGCGAGGCGCTGCGGGTGCTGGAGCGGGCCGCCCCGGACACCCGGATCGTGAATCTGGAAACGGCGGTCACACGCAGTGACGCGTTCGCGCCGGGCAAGGCGGTCCACTACCGGATGCACCCGGCCAACCTGCCCGCCCTGGCGGTGGCGCGCCCCGACGTGTGCGTGCTGGCCAACAACCATGTGCTGGACTTCGGCCGGCCGGGCCTGGCGGAAACGCTCGACTCGCTCGCGGGCGCGGGGCTGCGGACCGCGGGCGCGGGACGGGACGCCGACGAAGCCTACGCACCCGCGGAGGTCCCCGTCGGCCCCGGCCGCCGCATCCTGGTCTTCGCCCTCGGCACGCTGTCCAGCGGCGTCCCGCCCGACTGGGCCGCGAGCACCGACTGGCCCGGCGTCGCCTACGCACGTGAGCTGTCATCGGAGGCTGCCGAGGCCGCCCTCCAGCGGGTGCGGCGGGTGAGACGACCGGGCGACATCGTGGTCGTGTCGGTGCACTGGGGCTCCAACTGGGGTTATCTCGTCCCCCGCGACCAGAAGCGCTTCGCGCACGCCCTGATCGACGGCGGCGTCGACATCGTCCACGGACACTCCTCGCACCATCCCCGCCCCGTCGAGCTGTACCGAGACCGCCTGATCCTCTACGGCTGCGGCGACTTCATCGACGACTACGAGGGCATCTCGGGCTACGAGGAGTACCGCGACGACCTCCGGCTCGGCTACCTCGTCTCGGTGGCGGCGGACACCGGGTGCCCGACCGGCCTGCGGATGTTCCCGCTGCGGGCACGCCGGATGCGGCTGGAGACCGCGGCGGACGAGGACCGCGCATGGCTGCGTACGACCCTCGACCGGATCAGTAAGGGCGTACACATCGACGTGGACGCCGACGGCATGCTCAGCCTCGTACCCCAGGCCGCCGCCCCCGGACCGGAGCCCCGCCGGTGAACGGCCGCCCGAGCACAAGCTTCTCCTACTCGGCCGATGCCGCGCCCAGACACTCCACGCACCATTCCCGCACCGTCTCCGCGACCTGCTCCAGGGCGCCGGGTTCCTCGAAGAGGTGGGTGGCTCCCGGGATCACCCGCAGGGTGTTCGGGGTCTGCAGCTGTCGCGCGGCCTCCTCGTTGAGCCGCAGCACCTCGGTGTCACTGCCGCCGACGACCAGCAGGACGGGTGCGCGTACGGCGGGCAGCGCGTCGCCCGCCAGATCGGGCCGTCCGCCCCGGGAGACCACGGCCAGGACGCGGTCGGGACGCTCGGCGGCGGCCCGCAGGGCAGCGGCGGCGCCGGTACTCGCGCCGAAGAGGATGACCGGCAGCTCACTGGTGCCGGGCCGGTCGCCCAGCCACTCCATGGCCGCCACCAGACGACGCCCCAGCAGCGCGACGTCGAAGCGGTGCTCGGCGGTCACGACGTCCCGGCGTTCCTCCTCCTCGGTGAGCAGATCGATCAGCAAGGTGCCCAGCGCGGCCTCCCGCAACGCCGCGGCGACCGCCTGGTTGCGCGGACTGTGCCGGGAACTGCCGCTGCCGTGCGCGAACAGCACCACGGCACCCGCGGACTCCGGCACCACGAGATCACCTGGGAGCGCGGCGCCGTCGGCCGGCACCACAACCGTCTCGGACTTCATGGCCATCAACTTCCCCGACAGACTCCGAAGACCTCGGTCGTCTCCTCGTACTCACTGCGTACCCCGCACCGGCCCACCGTGCTCGCCGAACCCACGATTGAAAGCCCAACAAGACATGCGCAACGCGCCGCGCGCACGATGGCTACAGGCCGTGCGAGGGGTACTCGATGTGCTGGTGCACGGCGCCGGCGATCCCTGAGGGAGCCGGATTCTCCGCGCTCGAGATGGAGGGACGAGCGATGACGACTGCGAAGGACATCATGCACCCGGGTGCCCAGTGGATACCCAGGTACGAGACGTTGGACCGTGCGGCACAGATGATGCGGGACCACGGGCTGGGCGCGCTCCCGGTCAGCGACCCCGACAACAAGGACCGGATGTGCGGCATCATCACCGACCGCGACATCGTGGTGAAGTGTGTCGCCTATGGCCACGACCCCGCGCAGATGACCTGCGGTGACCTGTGCGAGGGCACCCCGCGCTGGATCGACGCCGGCTCCGACATCTCCGAGGCGCTGCGCGAGATGGAGAGCCACCAGATCAAGCGCCTCCCGGTGGTCGAGAACAAGCGAATGATCGGGATGATCAGCGAGACCGACATCGCCCGGCACCTCTCCGACGACCAGCTCGCGGAGTTCGTGCAGCGCGTGTACGCAGCGTGATCCCCCGCGAGACGCCCGATCGGCGTGGCGCGTCGTCCAGGCGACAGTCGATCAGAAGACAGTCGATTCAGGAGCCGTTCTCTGACCCGGTCGCCGTCTTCGAGTAGGCGTCGTGCCAGGCGGCCTTCGCTCCGGAGTCGCCGATCCGGTAGACGTCCACGACGGCTCCCACCGCGACGGCCAGCGAGAGTACGCCGACGATGATCCGTACCGGCAGGGCGGACCAGCGCATGCCGCTGCCGCCCTGTCCGGGCTCCGCAGGTGCGCGCCGCCCCGCCCACCACACGACCGCCGCCAGCACGAACAGGCCCAGGGCCCACGGCAGCAGACCGTCGCCCAATTCGGTGTGCCGACGTACCAGCGCGTCTTCCTCCACATGCCGTTCCAGCCACTCACCGGCGTTCGTGGTCAGGGGCACGCTGACCAGGGCGACGAAGGCCAGCACAGGCAGCAGCACGCCCAGCCGACGGGCGGCCTGCGGCCACAGCGCGGCCGCCACCAGGGCCAGCGCGGCGAGCGGTATCAGCACGACGACCACATGGACCAGCAGGACATGGGCGGGCAGACCGTTGATCAGTGTCATCCAGGCGCTCCTGAGGGGGATGGGGCGCGTCAGCCTGGCACAGCCGGCTCTCAGTTCCCTCTCAGCCGACCAGGGTTCGCGCAGGCATTGAGCCCGATGCCCAGGTCAGCCGGTCAGCGCCGGTGCGGATCGCCGGGGGCAGCCAGGCGTCCGGGCCATGGAGGCCGAGGTCTGCGGCCGTGGAGCAGAGGGCGTCGACGACGGCCAGGACCGCGGGACGGGCCTCGTCGGCGCGCCGGACCACGGACCGGGTCCAGTCGATCTCCGGCGCCACGACCGGGCGTCGTACCAGATCGGGCGGGAGAAGGCTGGTCTGGCCCTTGGGGGAATTGATGACCGGCCGGTCGCTGCGGCGGACGTGGTCGAAGAACGCGGGCCCGGTGAGGCCGCCGTCGGGACAAGGACCGGGCGGGCCCCGGTGTCCCGGGCCAGCTGTTCTGCTCAGACGTTCCAGGACGACCACGAGGTCGTGTCGGCGTCGATCAGGACGGCGGTGCCACGGGCGGACACCTCGCCGGTGTCGTCACCGGTGGCGACGGCGTAGCGCCGGTCCGCGCCGATCAGCCCGGCCACCAGGCCCAGCCGCTCCAGATCCCCGGTCCCCACCCAGCACACGGCGAGGTCCAGGCCGCCGTCGGCGACGCGGGCGGCCTGCGCGTGCGAGGGGGCGACGCAGGCGTCCACGCAGGACCGCGAAGAACATAACGGGGAGACCCCCATCGCGTCGCCGCCCTCCTCTGCCTTGCAGCTGGTCTCTCCCCCGCTCGAATACTCCCGCACGCTCGGCTGCGCTCGCGCGGGGGGACCCCCACCGCGGGGGCACCCCCATCGCGGGGGCACCCCCATCGCCCCCGTTCACCTGCGCTGATGAGGTGCCGTCGATCTCCTGCGACATGATCCGCCGGGCAGGCGCTAGTCGGCTCCCTGGCGCAGGACGCGGCGGGCCGCCTCGGCCTCCGCCGCCGGCGGGGACAGCTCGTCGAGGGTGTCGAGCTCGTCATCCGCTTCCAGTTCCCGCTCCCATGCCGCCGCAAGGCGCTTCTGCTCCTGAGGCGGCTTGGCGCGGACGGCCTCCCGGTTGTCCGGGTTCAGGGCCGCCATGAATCGTCCGAGCGAGTCCGTGGCCATACCGTGCTCCTTGCCACAGGGGGGTGCGCGCCGTTTCCTGGCCCACCATGACCAAACCGGCCCGCGCCGACCGATGGACACCACCTGACAACATCCTGATGGCCCCGCCGCTCACCCCGCAATCGGGACAGCGCACCTGTCTGGAGCCGCAGACGGCAGTCGGCGCTCACACAACCCCAGCCCCGGCCGGCGAACCGGTACAGCACGGGCAGCGCCGGGGTGCTCTTGCGGCCCGACAGCAGCGACCGCGGTGCACGTGCATCCGCATGGGTGGCCGACCGGACGGGAATGGTGGCGGCCGAGATCGAGCAGATGCCGCTGCACCCCATCGCCGTAGCGGAGGTTCGACACCCGCTTGAGGTCGCGGGGGCGCGCGGGCAGGGGCCTGAGCAAGATCTGCGCGAGACGGTGGTGGCCGACCCGGACGGTTCGTTCTCGTCGGCGGACTGTGTCTCCGCGATACGAGGCGGGAAAGCCTTCATGGGTTCCGCGCATATCGGCGAGTACTCCCGGAAGCTTCGCCACCGATGCTGTGCAAAGGCTGGTCTCCGGAGCCTATGGGAGAGCCTCACTGCCCTGACTCCTCGTCAACTCCTCGTCACGGAAGCGGCAAGGGCGGTATAGATCATGAGGAGGAAGCCGAGAGTGCACGGGGTGGCGGTCAGTGCGGCGCGCATCATCGCGGCGGCGGCCGCCGCACCGGTGGAGCGGTGGGTCGAGAGGGCCATGACGGCCAGCAGGACCGGGAGGGCGGAGAAGATGCCGCCCGTGAAGGAGCCGAGGGCTTCCGTTGCGTGCACGGCGAGCAGGACGGTCGTCGCCGACACCGCCATCCGCACCGGGATGTCCCAGCGCCGGGCGTGGTCCGGCGGCCGGTCCGTGTGGGCGGGAGCGGGCCAGGTCCGCAGACCGGCGAAGATGACGGCCAGGCCCAGCGCCGCCGTGAGCCAGACGTTCGCGCACATCGCAGCGAGCAGACCGGCTCCAGCCGCGCAGACCAGAGCCGCCGTCAGTGTCCGCGCCGGACGCAGGACGGGAGCGAGGCGGCCGTAGACGAGGCAGAAGGCCGCGACGATCAGTTGTGCCGCGACGTTGCCGTGTGCGGCACGCGAGGCCGCCTCACTCCCGCCGTTGAGCCACATGAGGGCCAGAAACGGCCCTGACGTCGTCGGTGCGCCCAGCAGGAGCCCGCCGCGGCGCGGGCCCGAACGCCGGGCGACGACGGAGACGAGGAGTACGAGGGAGGGGGCGAGGGCGGTCCGGAGGAGCAGTATCTCCATGCCTGCGAGCCTGGCACCGATGACGCCGATTTTGGCTCGGACTTCTCGGCACATCGGGCCGCTCTGCCGAGAAAAACGCGGCCATCCCCGTATCTGGCCGAGTATTTGTAGCATGGCGCCATGGACCGCATCGATCGGCAGATCCTCTCGATCCTCCTCAGCGACGGCCGGGCGACCTATCAGGAGTTGGGCCGTCAGGTCCGGCTCTCGGCCAACACCGTCGCCGACCGCGTACGCCGGCTCCAGGCCGTTGGAGTCGTCCGCGGATACCGGGCCGAGCTGAACCTGGCGGCGTTCGGGCGCGGGATGGAATTGCTCAGCGACATCCGTCTGCGCGAGGGCGTGGACCGCCAGGCCTTCGAGGCTCAGCTGCATCAAGTGCCCCAGGTCGTCGGCGCGATGCGGCTGACCGGGGACTACGACTACCAGCTACGCGTGGCCTGCACCGACGCCCGCGAGTTCGAAACGGTCATCGACCGGCTCAAGGCCGACCTCGGCGTACGGGAGTTGCGCAGCCGGCTCCTCCTGCACGAGGTGCCATTGGGGCCTGACCGCGTCCTGGAGCCCTGATGGCAGGACTCGGGTGGGGCTGGTCCGGCGCCTGTGAGGCTGACATCGTGTGATCGTGAGGACGCATGCTCTGGAAGCGGGCGATGCGGAGCGTCCGGCGCTCGTCCTGGTGCACGGGGCCGGGCAAGGCGGCCGGATGTGGCGACGACAGCTGGGCGACTTGTCCGGCGGCTTTCACGTTGTCGCCCCTGATCTGCCGGGGTTCGGCGGCATGCCGGGGCCGTTCACCTTGGCGGCGGCAGTCGAATCCGTCACCGAGATCACCCGACAGCTACGGCCAACTCACCTGTGCGGTCACTCGCTTGGGGCGATCGTGGCGGCACGGGTTGCGGCTGAGAACCCGGACCTCGTAGCCCGATTGATTCTGTCCGGTGGGCCTGAGATCGCCCCGGGCAGGACGTCGCCGCGGCGGCTGCGGATCGAACGGCATCGCCTCGGCCGGCTGGTCCGCGCGACCTCCGACCTCGGCGATCGCAAGGGGTGGATCGACATGCTGGACGGCTTGCGAACCAGCGACCTCACCCAGGTACTTCCGCGGATCGCCGTGCCCACGCTCGTGCTGTGCGGAAAGCGGGATCGCGCCGGTCTGCCGGACGCCCGACGGGCCGCGGCCGCCATCCCGGGAGCCCACCTGTCCGTGGTTCCGCACAGCGGCCATCTGCTGCCCATGGCGGCGCCGCATGCCTTCAATGCCATCGTCCGGGCATTCCTCGCCCCGGAACCCCTGGTACCCCGGAACCCCCGCGGGGGAGGGGCCGGCCGGGTCACGGGGTGGTGTCGCGGGTGAGGATGACGGCGTAACGGCATTCGGTGTCGGTGGTGTTGGTGAAGACTCGCTCGGCGGGCTCGCCGAGTTCGATGGTGTCGCCCGCGCCGAGTTCATGGACCGCGTCGCCGTCATGGAAGGTCAGCCGTCCGTCGAGGACCCAGACGACCTGTCGTACGAAGGCGAAGGCGGCGGCCGGATACGGCACGCGGGCGCCGGCGGGCAGGCGGATCTCGGCGATCTCCGCGGGGAAGTGCGGGCCGGTGATCTGGCGGCGCCGGTAGCCGGTCGCGGGGTCGCGCCACTCGGCCGTGTCGGTCCCGCGACGCACCCCTGCCGCACCCTCGAAGTCGTCCTGCGGCCCTTCGGCGAGGGCGAGCAAGGAAGCGACGCTGAGCTGGAAGGCGGCGGACAGCTTGCCGAGAACGACGGCTGTGGGGTTGCTCTCGCCGCGCTCGATCCGGCTGATCATGGCCTGGGAGACACCGGAGGCATCGGCGAGCTGCGCCAGAGTCCAGCGGCGGCGTTCCCGCTCGGTGCGGACACGTGCCGCGATCCGCTCCACCAGGGGATCTACTATGTTGGACATGGATTCAATATATGCAAGAAGTTCGGCCGCCGTGACCGTGCGCCCCGCCCGGCCCGATGACGCGGAGGCTGTCCGCTCGATCCGCAATCACGCGATCGAGCACTCGACCGCCCTGTGGACCGACACGCCGCAGAACCCGGCCCAGGGCGTCACCTGGCTCGCCGCCCACCTGGAGCGCGGCTCGGCGTTCGTCGCCGAGGCCGACGGCGAGGTGGCCGGGTTCGCGGTCTACGGCCCATGGCGCGAACTGGAGGGATACCGGCACACGATGGAGAACTCGGTCTACGTCCGCGAGGACCGGCACGGGCTCGGCATCGGATCCGCGCTCCTGGCCGCCCTCGTCACCGCGGCCCGTGAGGCCGGCCACCACGTCATGATCGCCGGCATCGAAGCCGAGAACGCCGCCTCGATCCGGCTCCATGAACGGTTCGGGTTCCAGCACGTCGGCACGGTCCCCGAGGCCGGCATCAAGTTCGGCCGCCGGCTCGCCCTGACGCTCATGCGCCTGCCCCTGACCTGACCGGCGTCACGCCGCCTTGTCGGCACATGAGCCACAGGACCGCGACGCCGGTCGACTCCACCCTCCACGCACCTCTACGCACCGCGTACGTCAGCCCGGCTGCCCGTCGTCGGGGTGTCGCGGGCATCCCGACGCGATCCAGCGGCGTACGACCGTCACGGGCACGCGGCCGTCAGCGGCGATCACGTGCTCCGGTACGCCGGTGCGCCAGGCGGCGAGTGCGGCTCGGCGGAGACACGCGGAGCGGACGGCGAGCCCGGCCCTGAGGGCGCTCGCTGAGCCGGCGGTGAGCCTCGGGGCGTCGGCGGCCAGTTGCCGGGCGGCCTGGCGCACCGCGTCGCGGGCGGTTCGGGTGTCGAGGCCGCTCATGCCACTGCCTCCCGCTCCGAGTCGAGCACCGTGTCGTCCAGATGCCAGTGCAGGTCACGCACGCCCGGTTCCAGGGACAGGCGGGCGATGAGCTGCTCCAGGGCCCGGGCCGGGTCACCGTTCAGGGCGACCGCGGCCCGCAGGCTGGTGCTCCCCTCGTCGTCACGCCGTACCCGCAGCCCGGTGGGCGCGAGCCCGTCGTTCGCGAGGGCCTGGGACAGCAGCGCCCGGACATGCGTCTCGTCGTTGCGCTCGCAGATCAGGTGCACGGTGGCCCGTACACCCTCGTTGTCGGGGTCGCGCTGCGGAACGCGGTCGATCAGTCGGCCCGCAGGGCGCAGCAGCACGTGTACGGCGAGCACGGTGGCCGTTCCGATGAGGCACAGCGCCAGCCGGCCGGAGGCGGCGAGTACGCCGACCGCGGCCGAACACCACAGCGTGGCCGCGGTGTTGAGGCCGCGCACACCCCCGCCCTCGCGCAGGATGACCCCGCCGCCGAGGAAACCGATGCCGGAGACGACGTAGGAGGCGACCCGGGTGGGGCTGCCGGCGTCGCCGACGGCCTCGCTGTAGAGGACGAAGAGCGTGGCGCCGACGGCCACCAGGGCGTTGGTGCGCAGTCCGGCCATGCGGGCGCGCCACTGGCGCTCGACGCCGATCAGAGCGCCGCAGGCGACGCCGACGGCGAGACGGAGTGCGAAGTCGAAGGTGGTCAGGTTCGCCATGGGAACCTCCCCTCGCCCCGCCGGAGCGGGACAGGTCGAGGGCATGGCGGTCAGCTGCCCGGTCGTGGTGCCGGGGGCTACCGGATGCCCGAGGAGTGGGGGGACACGGGGGTGTGGGGCCGATCGTGGCCCGGACTACTGCTGCGATCCATGTCGCTCACCTCCTCCTCGGTTCCTCGGTCAACGCGATTCCTCGGACGACATGCCCTGGACGGCGCGCCCTGGACATCACGCTCCCCTATATTTGCACATCTATGCAACTAGCGCGCCCCGAGGTGTCGTGTGCATCACCGGCTACCATATTTGCATGGAAGTGCAAGTAGCGTCATGGGACGAGGACCGGGCCGAGCGGTCGGTGGCGGTGCTCAAGGCCGTAGCGGACCCGTCGCGCTACCGGCTGCTGTGGGCGCTGAGCGAGCGGGAGCTGCCGGTCAGCCGCCTCGCCGAGCTGATCGAGGCGCACGTCGCGGCCACCTCCCAGCACCTGGCGAAGCTGCGTGCCGCCGGACTGGTCACCTCGCGGCGGGACGGCACGCGCATCTTCTACCGGGCCACCGGCCCGCAGGTGCGGGCGCTGCTGGAGAGCGCGGTGCTGGCCACCGACGAGGCCATGGCCGCGGTGTCCGGAGAGGCACCGGAGGCCGTGGGTGCGGCCGCCCCGCAGGAGCGGAGCGCTCCCGCACGGGTGGCCAGGGCCCGGCGGCCGGCCACGGAACACTGACGCCTAGACCCAGGGCCTGTCCGGCGGATCCTGTCGCGGACGCGGGGCCTGCACGCCTGCGCTGATGACGTGCCGTCACTGTCCCGCGACCTGATCCGCCGGACAGGGCCCTAGTCCCGCCCAGCGGTGGTGGCGGCCAGACGTGTGTCGTCGTTCTCGTCCAGGTGGTACTCCTGCGGCTCGGCGTCGTAGGAGTACAGCTCGGCGTAGCGGCCCCAGTCGGTGGCGGTCTCCAGCTGGCGGGTGACCTGTTCGGCGGTGAAGTGGTGGGCGAGCAGGTCGCGGAAGAAGCCGGTGCGCACGGTGCCGCCGGGGTTGGTCCGCAGGCTCCTGGTGATCAGCGTGACCAGCGGGGCACGCTGGACCGCCTCGGCGAAGATCTTCTTCGATTCCTGCACGTCGGCGCCCGCGAACGCCGTACCGGTGTCGGTCAGCAGCAGGTCGTCCCCGCTGAGCGTGGTGAAGCCGAGCAGGTCGAGCGCGTCGACCTGGGGGAGCAGGTCGTCCACCGCCAGGCCGAGGTCGTCGGCGAGGTCGGCCAGATCGCACCGTCCGCCCCGGTGGAGGACCAACTCCGCGAGCCCGGACAGTCCGTCGACGCTGGCCGGGGGCAGCGGGGTGTTCGCCGGGGTGCGCTTCTCCAGCTCCACCGCCTCGTGCCGGCCAGGGACACGGCCCTCCTTCTGGCGGCCGGTCATGGTGCGGTAGACGCGGTCGATCAGGTCGTCGAAGGCGGCCGAGTCACGGTCGCGGGGGCGGTCCAGGCCGACCTCGAAGACCTCGCGGATCGTGCCGTAGGGCCGGGCGCCCAGGACCACGATCCGGTCGGCCATCAGCACGGCCTCCTCGATGTTGTGGGTGACCAGGACGATGGCGCGGGTGGGGAACTGGCCGGACTCCCACAGCTCCATCAGCTCGCCGCGCAGGTTCTCGGCGGTCAGCACGTCGAGGGCGGAGAACGGCTCGTCCATCATCAGCACGTCCGGCTCCACGACGAGGGCGCGGGCGAAGCCGACACGCTGGCGCATACCGCCGGACAGCTCCTTGGGGTAGGCGGACTCGAAGCCGTCCAGGCCGATCAGGTCGATGGCCTGCCGGGCGGCGTCGGCACGCTCGGCGGCCGGAACTCCCTTGGCCTCCAAGCCCAGTTCGACGTTCTGCTGCACGGTCAGCCAGGGCAGCAGCGCGAAGGTCTGGAACACCATGGCCGTACCCGGATTGGCGCCGGTGAGCGGGGTGCCCTTGTAGGCGACAGTGCCGGAGCTGGCGGGCACCAGCCCGGCCAGGCAGCGCAGCAGGGTGGACTTGCCCGAGCCCGACTTGCCGAGCAGCGCGACGACCTCACCGGCACGGATCTGGAGGTCGATGCCGGACAGTACGGGCAGTTCGCCGTCGGCACCGGCGTACGACTTGGTCAGGCCGACGGTCTCCAGCAGCAGCTCGCCGTCGGCGGGACGGCGGGGCTTGTCGGCGGTCAGGTGGGCGAGGCCGGCGCGGGCCTGGCGGTCGGCGCGGAGGTTGCGCAGGGCGTTCAGCACCATGACATGCTCCAAATGCTTGTCAGGAAAGGGAAGTTCAGGGGGGATCTCAGAGGGAGTAGCGGGTCTCGGCCAGCCGGTACAGACGGCGCCACAGCAGCCGGTTCAGCCCGACGACGTACAGGCTCATCACCGCGACCCCGGCGATCAGGTGCGGGTAGTCGCCGCTCTCGGTGGCCTTCGCGATGTACGCGCCGAGGCCGGTGGCCGTGAGGGTGGTGCCGCCGAAGGTGACGACCTCGGAGACGATCGAGGCGTTCCAGGCGCCGCCGGAGGCGGTGATCCCGCCGGTGACGTACGACGGGAAGATCCCCGGGATGATCAGCCGCCGCCACCGCTGCCAGCCGCGCACGCCGATGTCGTCCATGGCCTCGCGCAGGTCGCTCGGGATGGCCATCGCGCCGGCGATGGTGTTGAACAGGATGTACCACTGCGCGCCGAGCGCCATCAGCAGCGTGCCGCCGATGTTGATGGACAGCCCGGTCCTCAGGAACACCCACACTGCGAGCGGGAAAAGGAAGTTGGCGGGAAAGGACGCCAGCACCTGCACCACCGGCTGGGCGATCCGGGTCAGCCGTGGCGAGAAGCCGATCTTCACGCCGATCGGTACCCAGACCACGGTGGCCAGCGCCACCAGCACCATCACGCGAGCGAGGGTGGCGAGGCCCAGCAGCAGCGGCTCGCCGAAGACGCCCAGGCCGGTGCGGTCGTGGAGGTAGTGGCCGAGGTTGAGCAGGCCCCACAGGATCAGTCCGCCGGCGACCACGGTGAAGACGATGTCGCCGGTGCGCTGCCGCGTGCTGTCGACGACGAGCGGACGGTCGTCGCGGCCGAAGACCCGTCCGGCCATGCTGAGTGCGCGGCCCAGCGGGCGCAGCACTCGGCCGAGCAGTTGCGGCCAGTGCGAGCGGCGCAGGAAGTCCAGGACGACGGACCGCTGGACCTCGCTCGCCTCGGACTGCTCGTTCTTGAACTTCTCCGCCCACGCCGTCAGCGGCCGCCAGAACAGGAAGTTCACGCCGATCACCATCACCGCCATGGTGAGGATGGCCCAGCCGACCTTGCCCAGATCGCCGTCGGTGATCGCGGCACCGGCGTACGAGCCGACACCGGGCAGCGCGTACCGCTGGTTGTCGACGCTGATCGCCTCCGAGGCGACCAGGAAGAACCAGCCGCCGCCGAAGCTCATCATGCCGTTCCAGACCAGGCCGATCATCCCGGCCGGCAGCTCCACCTTCCAGAACCGCATCCAGCGGGTGAAGCCGAACGACCGTGACAGCTCGTCGAGTTCACGGGGGAGGGAGGCGAGGGAGTAGTAGAAGCCGAACGTCATGTTCCACGCCTGAGAGGTGAAGATCGCGAAGATCGACGCGCACTCCAGGCCCAGCATCGAGCCGGGGAACAGGGCGATGAACCCGGTCACCGCGACCGTCAGGAAGCCCAGCACCGGCACGGACTGCAGGATGTCCAGGGCCGGGATGAGGATCCGCTCCAGCCTTCTGCTCTTGGCGGCGGCGTAGGCGTAGCCGAAGGTGAACACGATCGACAGCACCAGCGCGGCGAACATCCGCAGCAACGAGCGGGCCGCGTCGTACGGCAGCTGCGCCGGATCGGTGTCGACCTTCACGTTCTGGTGGGTGTTGAAGGCGACGGTGGTGCCGTGCCCCACGCGCAGCACCACATAGAGCATCACCAGCACGGCGGCGGCCACCGCCGCGTCCACCCAGGAGAACTGGGACAGCCGCCCGGGCAGCCTCGCCACCAGCGGCGTGCGCCCCGCCGACTCGGCGGGCTTGTTGTCCGTACGGATCGACATCACGAAGACCTCCGCCCACACTCTGGACACGACGGCATGCCCGGCCGTGGCCAACGCACCGACGGCAGGACAGGGGTCACCCAGGCAGCATGGGAAATACAGGTGAGGAAGAAGAGCCCGCCCGGGCGGCCACGGCCGCCTCGTCGAGACTCAAGGCCGTGCCCGGAGCGGGAAGCCGGTGCCAAGGCGCTCCGGCTGGTGAGAGTCGCCGGGGCCTTCGAGGCCGCGGCCGGTAAAAGTCAGCGAATGCCCTGGAGGCGCCGCGGACTGGGAGGGTCTGCACCCATGGCTGCCTCCGTTCCGTGATGTGGCTCCGCCCCGAACGCGCTCAGCACGCGCACAGGACCCGACACCAAGAGTGTGCCCGTTGTTGCGTCGGTACGCAAATAGCCCGGGACGGTCGCTGTCAGGCGGCGGGTTCGGCGTGGCGAAGGCCGCGAAACACGTCCGGTGTCGTCCAGCCGCGCAGCGCGGCGTGCATCGTCGGCCGGAACGCGGCTTCTGCCGCCGGGGCGTCGAGGGCCCCCGCCAGTTCGAGCGTCACGAGTCCGTGCAGGGTCACCCAGAGCGAGAGGGCGATCGATGTCGCCTCGCCGGCGAGGACCGCGCCTGTCATGCCCCGGTCGATCGCGGCGATGAGCGGCCCGATGGGGTCATGGCTGCCGACCGCGCCTGTCGGCTCGAAGGACTGCACCCCTCCGAACAGCACCGTGTACAGGTGGCTGTGTCCGCACGCCCAACGCCGATACGCGACGGCCAGTGCGTAGATGTCGGCGAGGGGATCCTCGGAGGCCGGCACGGCCGACAGGTCCTGGAACAGGCCGGTGACCGCACTGTCGCGTACCGCCTGGATCAGTCCGTCCTTGCCGCCGAACAGGGAGTACACCGCCGTCGTCGACGTCCCGGCGGCGGTGGCCAGGGACCGGAGCGTGACCGACTCCTGCGGACGGGTGGCAAGCATCTCGGTCGCGCAGGCCACCAGGCGCTCCTTGACGGTCTCGTCGTTCGTTCTGGGCCTGCCCATGACGAGAAGCCTACCTCCTTTGATAACGTCGTTTTGAAACATCGTTCCGAAACAACGTTCTGGAACCTGGGGGTTCACCGTGCCCACGTATGCCATACGCCCTGTCCGCTTCGCCGGACGCGTGCTGCTGGCGCTGACTGCCGTCGTGACACTGGCTGTTGTCTTTCTCGCGTCGCTCGTCCTGACCAACGGCGCCGACTCGGGACTCGCCGCATGGCTGGCGACCCTCGGCGCCGGTTCTGCCGCCGCACTGTGGCGAGGCCGCAGCCGCACCGGGGCGGCGCGGCTCGTGCCGTTCGTGCCCGTGATCCTCGCGGCGGCGCTGACAGCGTCGGTCTGCGTCCCGACCGCACCCACGGCCCGGCGGTATCCGCCCGGCCTGCCGTTCGTGGCCACGCAGCACTGGAGGCTGGACACCGGCAGCCGGGTCGCTGTGTACCACTACCCGCCCGCGAACCCCGGGACCCGGCACCGCATCCCGCTCGTGTACCTCAACGGCGGACCGGTCCGCGGCATCTCGGTGCTCGACCACCGGTTCCTGCAACTCCTGGCCCGTCAGGGCTACGACGTGTACGCCTACGAACAGGCCGGCGGCGGACGGAGCGACCTGCTCCCCATGGACCAGTACACGATCTCCCGATCGGTCCGTGACCTCGGCGCGTTCATCCACCACCTGGGCCAGGGCAAGGCCGACGTCCTCGGCTTCTCGTCGGGCGCGGTCGTGCTCACCCGAGCCCTGGCCGACCCCTCCGTCGCCGCGCATCTGCACCGGGCGGTCATCGCCGAACCCGGCCCGATGGACGGCCCGACGGCGAGGATCGGCGGGCACCGGGGGCGTCCGTCCGCGCGCGGCCTCGCACCGGCGATGGCCGGACCGCGATCGACCCACGTCCCCCGGTACGCCGTGGCCTTCGGCCTCATGCGACTCGGACTGCTCACCCCCGACACCGGACTGATCGGACAGGCCGAGGGCGACAACGCGTTCACCGCCGCCGACCTCGGCGGCGACACCGCGTCCGCCTACTGCGCGCGCGACGCGCACCGCATCCCCTCCGAAGACACGGCACAGAACTTCTCGTTCAGCCCCGCCGCCAGCCTCCGCATCCAGCAGACGGTGCAGGACGCGCCCTCCCTCGCACCGCGGCTGAGGCGTTCGAAGACGCCCGCCATGCTGATGATCGCCGAGTGTTCCTCGCAGGTCCGGCAATGGGAGACCGCCGTCCTCGCCGACGACCCCGCCATCGAGCGCGCGCAGTACATGCCCGGAGTCGGCCATCACCTGTGGAACGGTCTGGACGACAACAACGACCGAGCCGCCGCTGTCATCACCGCGTTCCTCCAAGCCGAGCCGGCACCTCTGCCGAACTACCCGACCCGCGACGAGATCCCCGCCTTCCTGCACGACCACAAGTGAGCCGCGCGGAAGGGGTCAGAGGAAGCTCACGCCCTGGGCGAGAGAGAGTTCGCTGGAGTAGTTGACGGTGTTGGTGGCCGAGCGCATGTAGGACTTCCAGGCGTCGGAGCCGGACTCGCGGCCGCCGCCGGTGTCCTTCTCGCCTCCGAAGGCGCCGCCGATCTCGGCTCCGGAGGTGCCGATGTTGACGTTGGCGATGCCGCAGTCGGAGCCGGCGGCGGACAGGAAGATCTCGGCTTCCTGCTGGTCGCGGGTGAAGATGCTGGACGACAGGCCCTGCGGGACGTCGTTGTGCAGGGCGATCGCCTCGTCGAGGGTGTCGTAGGTGAGGACGTACAGGATCGGCGCGAAGGTCTCCTCCCGTACGACGTCGGTCTGTTCGGCGACGCGGACGAGGACCGGCTCGGTGTAGGCCGCCGCGGGCGCCGCCTCGGCGAGGCGCCGGTTCCCGCCGGCCAGGATCTTGCCGCCCTGGGCCTGGACACGGGTGAGGGCGTGGTGCATGGCGTCCAGCGCCGTCGTGGAGATGAGCGGGCCGACGAGCGTGGTGTCGTCGAACGGGTTGCCGATGGGGAGTTTGGTGTACGCGCCGGTCAGCCGCTCGATGAGGGGGTCGGCGATGTCGCGGTGGACGATCAGGCGGCGCAGTGTCGTACAGCGCTGGCCCGCGGTGCCGGCCGCGGCGAAGACGATGGCCGGGACCGCGAGGTCCAGGTCGGCGGACGGGGCGACGATCGCGGCGTTGTTGCCGCCGAGCTCCAGCAGGCTGCGGCCGAAGCGGGCGGCGACGCGCGGGCCGACCTCGCGGCCCATACGGGTCGAGCCGGTGGCGCTGACGAGGGCGACACGGGGGTCGTCGACCAGTTGCCCGCCCACCGCCCGGTCACCGAGGAGCAGGCGGTGCACGTCACGGGGCGCGCCGACATCCTCGGCGGCACGGGCGAGCAGGTGGTCGCAGGCCAGGGAGATCAGCGGCGTGAACTCCGAGGGCTTCCAGACCACGGTGTCGCCGCAGACCAGGGCGACGGCGGTGTTCCAGGACCATACGGCGGCGGGGAAGTTGAAGGCGGAGATGACGCCGACCACGCCGAGCGGATGCCAGGTCTCGGCCAGGCGGTGGCCGGGGCGTTCGGAGGCGATCGTACGGCCGTACAACTGCCGGGACAGGCCGACCGCGAAGTCGCAGATGTCGATCATCTCCTGGATCTCGCCGAGCGCCTCGGAGCGGATCTTGCCCGCCTCGATGGTGACGAGGTCGGCCAGATCGCCCTTGTGTACGCGCAGCAACTCGCCCAGGCGGCGTACGAGTTCACCACGGCACGGTGCGGGTGTGGTGCGCCAGATGAGGAACGCGGTTCGGGTGGTGGCGATGGCCTCTTCGGTGTCGGCGCCGGTGGCTGCCCGCAGCCCGAAGAGGTGCTCGCCGGTGAGGGGCGTACGGGCGTGGAGGGCGTCGCCCTCGGGCACGTCGACGCCGATGTTCCGGAGGGACGTACGGGCGCGGGCGCGCAGTTCGTCCGTGGTGGGCAGTGGGGTGCTGGTCATGGCCGTCCTTGAAGGGGTGAGGGAGTGCCGGTCAGGTCGAGCGCGCGGGCGACCTCCGCGAGCGAGCGGTTCTGCTGCCGTTCGTAGAGGGCGAAGGGGTCCAGGACGTCGCGGCCGATGGCGCCGGAGAGCCAGGCGGCGTCGTACGCGATGCCCTGCCGGCCGGTGTCGCGGATGCCCTCGCCGCTGAGGTTGGACTGGAAGATGCCGGCGGCGGAGCGGGGCAGGAAGTCCTCGTAGACGATGGGCTCGGCCCGCACCCAGCCCTGCCGGACCAGTGCGCCGAGATCGGCGGGCGGGCGGCTGCCGTCGCGCGTCCGGTCGGGGCTGACTCGGTAGGTGAAGTAGGCCAGTGCCTCGGCGGCGAGTTCCAGTTCGCTGCCGGGCATGTGCCGCTCCCACACGGCGCGTGCGATGTCACCGCGCGGCTCCGAGGGGTGCTGCGAGGCCTGCTCGTCCACGCGGCCGAGGAGGTCGTCGTACAGGGCGCGGCCCTCGCGGGTGAGGGCGATGCCGCGGGCTTCGACCTCGCCGAAGCGGACCCGCAGGGCGCCGCTGACCACGCTGCCGTCCGGGGTGCGCATCGCTCGGGTCTCGGCCAGGGCCCGGAAGGAGGTCTGCCGCAGCAGGACGTCGGGGCCCTTCCAGGCCGGTGGGCCCTGGATGGTGTCGATCATCTCGATGCCGCGCTCGGTCATCCGCCGGTACAGCTCGTCGATGTCCAGGACACGCGGGGTGAGGTGGTTGATGTGGGTGCTGTGCACGCCGCCGATGTCCGCGGCTACGGCGGAGATCCGCTCCAGCGTCTCGTACCAGGCCTTGTCGACCGGCTCGGCGGACAGTTCGAAGGCCGCCACGGCGAGCTGCAGAAACCGCTCGGCCTGCGGCTCGGGCAGTTCCCGCTCGGCGGCGGCCTGGTCGGCCAGCGCCAGCAGCTCGGGCGGGAAGAGTTCGCGAGCCGCGAGGAAGGTCTCCAGACGTGCGCGCAGGTCGGCGTCGAAGAATCGGGGGTCGGCCGGCGTGAGCATCGAGGTGAACACCCGGAAGGGGTTGCGCGCCAGTTCCTCGCCGTCGACCGGCCGGAAGGCGGTGGAGACGACGGGCACGGTGCTGGCAGCGGCCTCCCGCAGGTCGTAGAAGCCGACCGGACACATGCCGAGAGCGCCGAAGACACGGGCGACCTGCCGCAGTTCGCGCGGTGTGCCGACGCGGATGGCCCCGTGCCGCTCGGCGGTCACCCTGCCGATGGACCCCAGACGCTCGGCGTCGGCCCCCCGCGCGCGCAGGACGTCCTCGTTGACCTCGCGCGAGACGTCCACGAGCGTGGTGTAGGCGGGCACCTCCCGCCCGTACATCCGCGACAGCCGCTCCGCGAAGGCGGCTCGCAGCCGCCACTGACTGATCATGGCCATGGTTCGGCCTTTCGGTCGGGGTCACACGAGGTGAGCCATGGGTAGTCAGACGACGTGGGCTTCGGGGCGGGCGCCGGCGCCGGGACGGAACCGGTCGGCGCTGAGCGGGGAGATGTCGGTGAACGGCTTCCGCTCCAGGTACAGGTCGCGTACGACTTCGCCGACCGCGGGCGCCTGCAGGAATCCGTGCCCCGAAAACCCGGCGGCATAAAGGAAGTTGGGCAGCTCGCCGGAGCGGCCGATGAGCGCGTTGTGGTCCGGTGTGACCTCGTACAGGCCCGCCCAGCCGTCGCAGGTCCGCATCTCGGCAAGGGCCGGGGCGCGGCGGCGGGCGATGGCGCGGAACAGTTCCAGCCACTCCGGGGTCCAGGTCGTGTCGAAGCCGTCCTGCTGGCCGGGGTCGGCCAGCCCGAACAGCAGGCCGTCGTCGCTGTTGTGGAAGTACGCGGTCGAGGAGAAGTCGATCGTGAACGGGATGCGCGGGGCGGGCGGTGCGAGCGGCACGGTGAAGGACAGCTGCCGTTTCACCGGCCGGACGGGAAGGCCGACGCCGGCCATGGCGCCGATGTGCGCCGACCACGCCCCCGCCGTGCAGATGACGGTGGAGCACGCGATACGGCCGTGGCTGGTGTGTACACCGACCACGCGGTCTCCGGCCGTGTCGAGGCCCAGGACCGCGGTGTGGGTGGCGAGGGTGACGCCGGCCCGGGCCGCGGCCCGCGCATACCCCTGGACGACCAGGGCCGGGCGGGCATGCCCGTCGGTGGGGGAGTACGCGGCGGCCACGAGCCCGTCGGTGCTGACGTACGGACACAAGCGCCGGGCCTCGTCGGGGCCGATCATGCGGCTCGGCACGTCGAGGCTGTTCTGGAGCTTGACCCCGGCCTCGAAGGCGGTCGCCTGCTGTTCGCTGTCGAGGAGGAAGAGATAGCCGACGGTGTCCAGCCCGATGCCGGCGCCGGGTCGGCGGGGGAAGTCCCGGTAGGCACGCAGGCTGCGGCTGCCCAGCTCGATGTTGAGCGGATCGGAGAACTGGGCGCGGACACCGCCGATCGGCTTGCCCGAACTGCCGCAGCCGAGGTCGCCGCGCTCCACGACGACGACCTTCGTCACGCCGGCCTCGGCGAGGTGGAAGGCGGTGCTCGCACCCATGACGCCACCACCGATGATCACCACATCGGCGGAAGCCGGAACGGTGCGGAAGACGGAGGAGGACAACGGGCCACTCCCTTCCGGAGGCCACCGCGCCGGACGGTGCCGTGTCCGGGCGGCGGGGCTGTCAGTGACAGAGTGATGCCGATCACCAGTCTCCGCGTCATCGTGCAGCAAGCCGACCATCGACGTCCATCGACGATGCATGCCATTGATCTTTTAGGTCCCAATTTGGACCGGACTAGTCCGCAGCTGCGCTCACTGGTGGAACTGACCAGGCGTGGCACCATCACCGCGGTCGCGGAAGCCCTGGGATAACACCGGGCGGGGTCTCGCAGCAGATCGCCGCATCTGGAGAAGGCCACCGGGATGGAGCTGCTGGGGCGGGTGGGACGCCGCGTGGAACTCACCGACCCCGGGGCCACCCTGGCCCTCCACGCCGAGCGCATCCTCACCACGGAAGCCGAGGCAGTCGAAGCGCTGGAGCGCACACGCGACGAGATATCCGGAACGCTGCGGATCGGGCTCTTCGCCACGGCCGCCGCCGAGATCCTGCCGCCGGCTCTGCGCCAGGTACGCGAGCGGCATCCCGGCGTGACCGTGCGCAGCCGGGACATGGATGTGGACGAGGTGTACGACGCGGTCGCCGGCGGCACCGTGGACCTGGCCCTGGGCCTGGACTACCCGGACGTGCCGATCCCGCGCGATCCGTCCCTGCGGGAGACCGAGCTGTCCAGGGAACGCTTCTCGCTCGCGCTGCCCGCCGGAGCCATGCCCGGCCGGAAGAAGGTCTCGCTCGCCGACGCCGGCGGACTGGGCTGGATCCTGCCGTCGGCCGGCAGCTACTACGGCCGCGCCGTGCTCACCGCCTGCCGCCGAGCCGGATTCGAACCGCAGGTGCTGCACGAGGTGACGGACACGGCCGCCACCCTGGCCCTGGTCGAGGCCGGCGTCGGGGTCAGCGAGGTGACCGACCTGATGCTCCGGCTGCGCCCGTCCTGCTTCGACGTCCTGGAACTGCGGGAGACCACGGAGCGTCACATCGTGGTGGTCTGCCCCTCCTTCGCCGAACACCGGCCGACGGTGGCGGCCCTGGCCGATGTCCTGGCCCGGACCGCCCGCGAAGGACACCCGCCGTCGCGCACGGCGGCCGCGCCGTCGAAGACGCTGATGCAGGCAGTGCCGTCCGGCCCCGGGGTGACCGGCGCCCCGTTGTTCTCGTAGCCACAGCTTCTCGGCCACGAGGCTGTCACCCCCGCGGAGCGGCCTGCGGGTGGACTCGTGTCCCGGGGCGAACGTACGAGGAAGTCCGCTGGCAGCGGGTGCTCCGGCTCCTCAGGACGTAGCTCTGGCGAGAGCTGCCAGGGTTTCGAAGTCCCAGGTGAGCGCGCCGGAACGGAGGTCGGATGTGACCGCGTCGAGCCAGTTGAGCTCCGCGATCAGTACGGCGCGGCGGTACTCGTCCTCCAGCATGGTGACCCGGGGCAGCGCGAGTTGGCGGGCGCCCTCGGCGGCAGCCTCCAACTCGCCCAGCCGGGCGCGTACTTGTGCGGCACGAGCGGACAGATCGACCGCAACCTCCTGTGGCAGCAGCATCATGGTGAAGGAGAGCGCGGCGGGGAATTCCGGGTAGTCCGCCCGCGGCGCCACCAGCATCTCCCGCAGCCACTCGCGCGTTGCCGTACGGCCCGCGTCCGTCACCTCGTAGACCGTGCGTTCCGGGTACTGCTGATCCCGGCTGGTCTCGCGCACGGCGATCAGCCCCGCCTCCAGCAGCCGGTCGATGGTCCGGTACAGGCTCGCCCGCTGGCTGACGTTGACGACCTGGTCCTTCCCCCACTGCTTGATCAGCCGCTGGATGCCGTACGGGTGCAGCGGCTGCAGGTGCAGGAGCGAGAGAACGGTGAGGCCGAGAGGGGAGCTGCGCATGCCGGGAGCCTACCGGAGCCACTCTCAAAGCAACTAGTTGACGAGATACTAGTTTCACTGCAACTATCCACACATGATGACAGCGACTCCGCTCGAGTCCGCCGAGCGCATCCATGCGGACCACGCCACCGTGAAGCACCTGGGTCACTGGACCGAGGCCACCGAGTTCGACGTACGAGCCCGCCGCGCCACCGTCGTGCTGGACCTCCGCTCACCGCGGATCGGCTGGGGCGAACCGGTCAGCGTGCGGCTGGAGCTCCTCTCCGCCGCGGTCACCTTGCTGTTGCCCGAAGACGTCGCCGTGGACAGCTGGGACCTCGCCTTCACCCGCCGTGGACGGGTGAAGGACGCCCAGCCCGGTACCGGTCCGGCGCTGCTGCGGCTGGCCGGAGTGGTCACCGACGGCGAGATCCGCATCCGTCGCGGCGGCACCGCCCAGCTCACCGCCATGTGCTCCCGCGCCTACCTGGACGACCTGCGCCGCGCCCACCGCGAGGGCGGCCTGCCCGTCGTGGACGACCCGACCCGTGAGAGGACCCACTGACATGTCCGGCACCCGCACCGCCATCGTCGTGGGCGGCGGCATCGCCGGCCCCGTCGCAGCCCTCGCGCTGCGCCGGGCCGGGATCGAAGCCACCGTGCACGAGTCCTATGCGACGACCGCCGACGGTATAGGCGGCGGCCTGGGTATCGCGCCCAACGGCCGTGCCGCACTCGGTCTGGTCGGACTCGACCGGGTCGGCGCCCCGATGAACGCCATCGTGCTGCAGAACCACAAGGGCAGGACCATCACCGAGATCCGCCAGCCCATGCAGTTCAGCTGGCGCGCCGATCTGTACCGACGGCTCTACGACCTGACTCTGAGCCAGGGCGTCGAGGTGCACCACGGCCATCAGCTGGTCGACGTCCGCGAGAGCGACACCGGCATCCGGGCCGTCTTCGCCGACGGCACCGCCAGCGAGGAGGCCGACGCGCTGATCGGTGCCGACGGCCTGCGCTCCACCGTGCGCAGGCTGATCGACCCCCAGGCGCCCCAGCCGCGCTACTCAGGGCTGCTGGGCTTCGGCGCCCAGGTCCACGGCGCCGGACTGCCGCCCACCGGCGACCGTATGTACATGGCCTTCGGCCGCCGGGCGTTCTTCGGCTACCAGTCGTTCGACGACGGCACCGGCGTCTGGTTCGCCAACCTTCCCCACTCCTACCTGACATGGCAGCAGGTGCGGCAGACCTCGAACGAGGAGTGGCTGCGCCGGCTGGGCGAGGCCTTCGCCGGGGACGGCGTCCCCGCCCTGGAGCTGCTGCGGCGCACCTCGCCCGACGACCTGATCACCGCCGGTCCCATGCAGGATCTCCCGCACGTCCCGCACTGGCACCGCGGCCGCATGGTGCTGGTCGGCGACTCCGCCCACGCCACCTCGCCCAGCTCCGGCCAGGGCGTCTCGCTCGCCGCGGAGAGCGCTGTGGAACTCGCCCGGGCGCTCCGGGACCTGCCGCACGACCAGGCGTTCGCCGCCTATGAGCGTGCCCGCCGCGCCCGGGTCGAGCGAGTGATCGCCCAGGGCGCCCGCAGCAACAGCGGCAAGGCCGCCGGGCCGGTGGGCCGGGTGGTCCGGGACGCTCTCCTGCCGCTGTTCGCCCGCCTCGCCACCCCCGAGAAGATGGCATGGCAGTACGACCACCGGATCCGCTGGGAGGACCCCGTCGCCGCCTGAGTGCGGGACGGAATCCCGTGGACGCGCCGCTTGACGTCGTTGTGCCCGCGAGCGCGGTGCGGGGCGGGCTTCCCCATGCTGAAGTCAAGCCGGCGCAGTGACGGGAGGTGTCACTTGGTAGCAGCGTCGGTCACGGATCAGGGCCCACAGAACGTTCACGCGCCGGCGGGCGAGAGCGAGCACGGCCTGGACATGGCGTTTGCCCTCGGCACACCGTCTCGCCTGCGACGGCGGTGTGCTGCCGCTCGGCGGCCTCGACGGCTTTGACGGTTTTGACGGCGAGAGCCTCGGGGTTGCGAGCCTTCCGGTTGCGCAGCCAGGCAGTGGACCAGTTCCTGGCCGTGATTGACGGGCGATCAGCGGGCCGGGGCCGCCGCCCGCCATGTCCAAGGCCCAGGTGACCTCTCTGCCGTCTGCGAGGTCCAGGACATCTCCGATCAGCTTCAGCAGGTCGGGCTCGTCGTTGGCCACCCGTCGGGACAGCCGTGCGTTGCCCTCGTCGTCCAGGACCAGGCACTGGTGGTGGGTTGTGCCGCAGTCGGTCCCGGCCCATATCCGGCTCAGAGTGCTCCAGCTCGTCGTGCGTGCAGTACGTACCACGGACGGCGTCGCCGGCATTGTTCTACACAGCGACCTGTTCGCATTTCCCGATCGGCGGCCGAGCCGTCGTGGGGAGCCGGGCGGCCAAGCCTACCGAGCCACAGCTGGCAGCCGCATGAAAGCCACACCCAGCCCCCTGGTGCCACAACCCTACGAATGGCTGGGGCGGACCCAGGAAGAAGGGTAGAGCCGCACGACCGGGGGACCCGTTCCCGACGAAGCAGCCTAGGCCGCGGCGTCCGCGATGACCGTGGTGACGACCTTCTCGACCTCGCCGGTCGCCGGTGGAGTGTCTTCCCGTCCGGCGAACAGGAGATGGGCGGCGCCGATCAACGTGGGTGCGAGCGCCTCGATGTCGGCGTCGGCTGCGACCCGCCCCCGTTCGCGCTCGACGGCGAGGTAGGAGCGGATCATGTCGGTGGCTTCCCGCAGCACCGGAATGCCGCCACCTGTGACCTCGCGCAGTCTGGTGCGTACGGCGTCGCGGGAGACGACGAGACCGACGATCTTCAGGGCGATCGATTCGAACAGGCCGGTCAGCGTGTGGGTCAGGTTGTCGACGACCCTGCCGGTGCCGGCGGACTCGCGCAGCGCGATGGCCTGAGCCTCGATCCGGCCGATGCGGTCCAGGACGAACTGGACGAGGAAGTCGTCGAAGTCCGCGAAGTGCCGGTGCAGCAGGCCCTTGGCGACCCCCGCCTCGGTGGTGACCGCCCGGCTGGTCAACGCGTTCGCCCCGTCCCGGAGCAGCACGCGCTCCGCGGCGGCGAACAGTTGCTCACGCGCGTCGCGCAGAGCGATCCCTGTCGGCACTGCACACCTCACCCTTCTCGAATCGCGCTCACCCGTTGTCGAGTGGGCATGCGCCCACTTATAGTGGGCGCATGCCCACTTTACCTTCGGCGCATCACGGGCGCCTTACCGAGCACGAGGCACACACGCAGCGGAGTGTGGCGGAGTCGTACGGCACGGATGCCGAGCGGTACGACCGGACCCGGCCCCGCTACCCCGACGCCCTGGTGGAGCGCATCATCGCCGCCGGCCGCGGCCGCGACATCCTCGACGTGGGCGCGGGCACCGGTATCGCCGGACTGGCCTTCCAAAGCGCTGGTTGCACGGTGCTGGGGGTCGAGCCCGACCCACGGATGGCGGATTTCGCGCGCCACAAGGGACTTGAGGTCGAGGTCGCCAGGTTCGAGGACTGGGACCCGGCCGGCCGGATCTTCGACACGCTGATCGCCGGGACGGCCTGGCACTGGATCGACCCGGTGGCCGGCGCCGCCAAGGCGGCCCGCACGCTCCGGCCCGGCGCTCGACTGGCCCTGTTCTGGAACGCGTTCCGGCCCGCCCGCGAGGTGGCCGAGGCGTTCGGCGCCGTCTACGCCCGGGTGCTGCCCGACTCGCCGATCTACCAGCGCGCGATGGCCGGCCCGCAGAGCAGCGTGGGCGTGCTCGCCAGGGCGTCCGGAGGGCTCGCACAGTCAGGCGCGTTCGGCGAACCCGAGCAGTGGCACTTCGACTGGGACCGTCACTACACCCGTGAGGAGTGGCTGGACCAAGTGCCGACCTTCGGCGGCCACGGCCGGCTCCCCTCGGCCGAACTGGATGCCCTCCTCGCCGGCCTCGGAGACGCCATCGACGCGATTGGCGGCAGCTTCACCATGCACTACACCGCGCTGGTGCTGACCAGCGTGCGCACCTCGTGAAAGGTCCCCGTGCCGACCAGAGTGTTCCCATGTGGCGGAGAGGGCAGGATTTGAACCTGCGTGGGCCTGGTGGACCCGACCACGAGGCGTGCTCGCTGGTCCCCGATCCACCACTCCGGGCACCTCACCTCGTTCCCGGCCCCGGTCGGTGTCCGGTGCCGTTCACGTGAATCAGATTGGCAGAGCCTGCTGACGGGGGACTGACGTACCGCTGAGGGGATCTGTGGGGTCTGGCGAGCGGGTCGGCGATCTGACCAAGCTCGGTGTCAACCGCACTCGGACCGTACCGAGAGGAGAGGACCCTGCATGGATGGGGATGTCGACGCCCTGCTGGCAGAGCAGAGGGACTACTACAGGGCGGCCGCGGCCGAATACGACCGGCCCTATGAGCGGGTCGAAGAACTGCGGGACTTGCTGGCTTTCGTCGATGAACTCCCGGTCATCGGCGATGTGTTGGAGTTGGCCTGCGGAACGGGCCAGTGGACGGCCAGGCTCGCGGAGCGGGCGCGGTCGGTGACGGCTGTCGATGCGGCGGCCGAGGTCCTGGCGCTGGCCCGGGTGCGCACCGAGTCGCCCACGGTCCGCTTCCTAGAGGCCGACCTCTTCGAATGGCAGCCGCCGCGCCGCTACGACACCGTGTTCTTCGCCTTCTGGCTCTCCCATGTCCCGCCGTCGCGGTTCGCCGACTTCTGGAGCACCGTCGCCGCCGCGCTCGCGCCGGGCGGCAAAGCGATCTTCATCGACGACGGCCCCGCCGCTGTCGCTGCCACTGAGGAGGAAGTCCTGGCGAACCTGCCCGTCCCGGCGGCGCTGCGTCGGCTGGACGACGGCAGTCAGTACCGCATCGTGAAGGTGTTCCACGATGTCCGGACGCTCACGGACGACCTCACCGCGCTGGGGTGGTCGGTTCGTATCCGGCCCGTGGCCTGGAATTTCATCGGCATCGCGGAGCCGCCGACGGCCGTCGGCTGAGCGACGGCGGGACTCGAGCGGAGCGTATCGCACGCAGCCTGGGGCGCCTTACTAGAATTCCCGTAACGGTGCCGCCGCTGACCAGGCGGTTCCCGGTGCCGACGCCCGGACGAGGAGGGACCGCGATCATGCGTGAGCTGGCGGAGACGGCCCGGCAGTGGGCGGCGCAGGGACGTACGGGCGTTCTCGCCCGCCCCCTCACCGAGCAGGGCTTCGGCCCCCGGCACCCTGCCGACGCGGTCCTGATCGACCAGGATGGTCGGTGCTACGGCACCCTGTACCGCGGTGTGTTCGACGAGTACTTGGCCGCGGAGGCCGCCGCTCTGCCCGCGGGCCACACCGCATGCGTACGTGCGGTCTCCGTCCACGATGACGACGTGAAGCGGGCCGGAATGACCTGCGGCGGCCAGGCCGAGGTGCTGCTGCAATCCCTGCACACCGTGCCCGCCCGCTGGTGGGATCTGCTGGCCGAGGGAGCCGACGTCGCGCTGATCACCCAGTTGGACGAGCAGCACACCCGGGTGGCAAGCACCGTGGCGACGACGGCGCCGGAGGGCGATGAAGGGCCCGCCCAGGCCGTCGCACGCGCTCGGGAACTGCTCACCCGCCGCCGGGCCGGTCGGGACGCCCGCTACACAGACGACGGACTCGTCCTCATCGAGACGTTCCCGGCCGTACCCCAACTGGTCATTGTGGGAGGAGGCGAACTCGCCGACCTGCTCACCGCGCAGGCCCAGCTGCTGGGCTGGCACGCCACGGTGGAGACCGCCGCGCAGGACGCCGTACGGCGGCTCGCCGAACGCCCGGCCGCCGCCTGCCTCATCGTCCTTTCGCATGAACCGGACGTCGACATCCCCGTCCTGTCCGCCGCGTTGACCAGCGGCATCTCTTACGTCGGTGCGCTGGGCTCACGCCGTACCCAGGCCCGGCGCGCTGCGGATCTCGTCAAGGCCGGCCTCGACGAGGAGCAGCTCGGGCGCATCCACGGCCCCATCGGCCTCGACCTGGGCGCCCGTACTCCGGCCGAGACGGCACTGGCCATCTGCGCCGAGGTGCTCGCCGCCCTCGACGGGCGCTAGGCCCGCGTGCTGCGCGAGGCGGACGGGCCGATCCAGGTCGGTGACGGTGCCGGGAATCCGGTTGCGCATGCTCCAGCTCATTTGCTGGGCTGTGGTGGGCCGGACACGATGGACGACATGGTGGCCCTGGTGGCGACGAGCGGCCCTGTCTCCGACGGCGTGGACGTCCCTCCCGCAGAGCGCGGAACTGGCGCTGTTGCGGGCCGCGCTGGAGGCCGGGGTGCCCGTGCTGGGTGTGTGCCTCGGCGCTCAACTGCTGGCGATCGCGGCGGGCGGCACCGCCCGGCCCGGTACCGGCGCGCGGATCGGCCGGGGTGACGTCCGCACGCCAGCCGCCACGCACACCGCCCCGCTGTTCGCCGCCGTGCCGGAGCTGCTGAGCGCCGGCTGGGACCTGACCTCCTACGAGGACGCCCCGCACCACTTCCTGGCGCACGCGTCCCGCCGGGCTGCTTGAAGGCGCGGATCGACCGTTCCTTCACCTCGCGGCGGCCGCCTGTTACGTGTCGCAGCCCTCGCTGTCGGCTGCGATACGACGGCTGGACCCGGCGGCGGCCTCCATCCCGGCTTCCCGGACGATGCACTCCACGGTCTCCTCGGGAGAAAGGGCCGCGGTGTCGAACCACCAGCCGACATCGCCGAGTTCGCGCCTCATGGCGGCGTCGAGAGCGTCGTAACCGTCGAAGTCGAACCGCTCCCGAGGGTCCCTGATGGTGTTGCGGTACCGGCACACTTCGCTGCCCGGCGCGAGCACGACGAACAATACCCGGCGAGCCGGGAGGAGGGAGACGAAGAAGTCCAGCTGTGCGCGGTCGGGGATCACCCAGTCGATAACCGGCGTGAAGCCGGCGTCGGCGAAGTTGTTCGCCAGCGTGCACAGATTGCGGTTGCACAACTCGACTTGCCGCGCCGCCTCTTCGGCCGGCTCGCCGAGCGCTCCGACGCGACCGCCGACCACCAGCCTGCTGATGAAATCGCCGTCGAGCCGGGCGGAGCGGGGCAGTTGCTCAGCGATGAGCCTGGTCACCGTCGACTTCCCAGCACCCGGCATCCCGGTCACGATCAGGCAGTCCGGTCTCTCAGCCGTGTTCACGTCCGCAATCGTGTCAGCGGGCGGGGTGGTCGGCAATCGCATTTACCAGGTGTTCGCAGACCGGGATGCCCGTTTCGTCCGGGCACGGCTGAAGAGCGGCCGTTGGGTCGGCGGCTGGTACGGCGACGACGAGGCCACCGCTTGATCCATGGGGAGGGGCTGGTGCCGGGCACCAGCCCCGAAGGTACGTCAGGTGCGCAGGAGCCGCAGGTCGACCGCGTCGGCCATGGCCTTCATGCCCGCGTCGCCGGGATGGAGGTGGTCGCCCGAGTCGTACGCCGGGTCGAGGGCGGCCGGGTTCGCGGGGTCACGCATGGCCCGGTCGAAGTCGATGACACCGTCGAAGGCACCGCTGGTGCGGATCCACCGGTTGACGCTCTGCCGGATCGCCTCGGCGGCAGGCGTGTAGTAGCCGTTGCCCTTGTCGGGCATCAGGGTCGCGCCGATGACGCGGACACGGGCGGCATGCGCCTCGTCGATCAGGGCGCGGTAGCCGTCGATGAGATCCTGGGCGGTCAGTGGCTGTCCGTCGGGGCCTGCGTTGTTGCCGATGTCGTTGATGCCTTCGAGGAGGATCACGTCCTTGACACCTGGCCGGCCGAGGGCGTCGTGGCCGAAGCGCTTCAGGGCGCTGACCCCCTGCCACGGGTTCGGGACGTCGGTGAGGACCCGGTTGCCGCCGATACCGGCGTCGACGACGCTCAGCCTCTGCGGGCCCGGCCTGGCGCCCAGCCGGCGTGCGAGGAAGTCGGGCCAGCGGGTGTAGGTGCCGGTCGAGGAGCGGTAGCCGTCCGTGATGGAGTCGCCGAACGCGACGACGGTGCCCTTCGCGGTCGCGGACACGACGTCCAGTCCGGCCAGGTAGTACCAGGAGGTCCTGGTGGTGCCGAACGCGGCGGCGCCGTCGTCACCCGTGTGGTTGCCGTAGGCGATGTAGGTGGTGTCGAACGCGTCGGAGTGCCAGGTCGACATCCCCGTGCTGCCGGGCACGTACAGACTGACCAGCAGGTTCTCCCCGGTGCTGACTGAGATCGGGACGACGTCGCTGACCTCCTCGGCGCCGGCCGGGATCGTGAGGTGACGGGACTTGCCGAAGGTGACGTTCCGGATGGTGCCGCGCGTCGCCTCGCCCCCGCTCGCCTGGACGGCCACGTCCACGGCGCCGACGACGAGCGGGGTGGTGCTGTACCGGTTGGACAGGGTGATGCGGGCGCCCGAGCCCGCGATGCTGCTGTGCACCACCATCCGGATGGTTTCGTGGTCGAAGGACGGGCCGCCGGTCGTCATGCTGGGCGACCAGGCGCTGACCCGCGTGCCCTTGCCCTGCACCGACGGAGTGGCGGCGCTCGCCATGTGCGCGGTGCTCAACGGAACGACCGTCAGGGCCGTGCCGGTCACCGCGCCGAGCACGGACAGCAAGGATCTGCGCCGCGGTCGGCGACCCGCCGCCGTTCTTTCCTTTTCCGGGAACATCCTTGATCTCTCCTACTCTTCTCCTCTGGACTCTCTGGCCACGTCTGCCGACCCGTCCTCAGCCGAAGGTGCGCAGCGTCACGGACTCGCCCGGCTTGAGGCTGATGCTCCGTGAGGAGCCGCCCGCAAACACGGTCGTGTCACGGCCGCCGACGCTCCTCAGCGTCAACTGCGTGAATTTGCCGTTCTTCCATCTGAGGTCGGCGACGAAGCCGCCGCGGACGCCGACACCCGAAACCGATCCGGATGCCGCCCATGCGGCGGGCAGCGCGGGCAGCAACTCGACATGACCCGGCCGCGAGTAGAGCAGCATCTCGATCATCGCGGAGGGGGTGCCGAAGTTCGCGTCGATCTGGAAGATGCCGCGGCCCTGCCCCATGTCCATGATGTCGAAGAGGTTCGGCGCGCTGCCGTTGCCGCCGCCGACCGACGGCTTCAGGTTGGTGATGACGAGCTGGTAGGCCTTCTCCGCGTTCTTCAGCCGGGACCAGCACAGGCTGCGCCAGGCGTTGGCCCAGCCGTAGCTGTTCATGCCGCGGGCGGTCAGGAGTGCCGTGGCTCCGGCGAGGATGTCCTTCGGCGTGGAGTCGTCCGGGCGGATCCGGTCCCCGGGGAAAAGGCCGAAGAGCGGCGACAGGTGCCGGTGCGTGGTCTCGCCGAGGTTGTCGGGTGACATCCACTCCTCCAGCCAGCCGGTCTTCGGGCTGACCACGGGCAGGTACAGGCGCTGACGCAGCCCGTCGACCGTCGCGCTGTAGGAGGTGTCCTTGCCGAGCACCTGGGTCGCGGTGCGGTAGTTGCCGAACAGGTTCCACACCAGTTCCTGGGCGTAGGTGATGCCCTTGGCGTCCAGCGGCCCCTGCTCGGGGGACCAGTCGCTGTCGGCGATGAGGACCTCGTGCGAGGCTCCGGAGGCGTCGGTGACGGTCGTGGTGATGAGCCGGGCCTCCCAGAATTCCACGGCTCCCTTGAGGAGCGGGTAGATCCTGTCGAGGTAGGCGCGGTCCTGGGTGTATGTGTAGTGCTCGAACAGGTTGTGACAGAGCCAGGCATTGCCCGCCGGGTGCCACCACCAGCCGCCACCGCCATAAGGGTTGGTGGAGATGGCCACCGTCCAACCGGCGATCTTCCCACTGGAGTTGCGGTATCTGTTGCTCGGACTGTTGAACAGCCGCTGGGTGACGTCCGTCCAGGAAGGCAGCTGGGCGAGGCAGTAGTCCGTGAAGGCGTCGAAGCAGTCGGAAAGGCCGGCGCGGTCGGCCAGCCAGTAGTTCATCTGGACGTTGATGTCGGTGTGGTAGTCGCCCATCCAGTCCGGGTCGTTGCCGTCCAGCCACGGCCCCTGCAGACCCATCGGCAGGACGCCCCGCGACCCGGAGATCATCAGGTAGCGGCCGAACTGCAGGTAGGCCGCCTCCAGTTCGGGGTCCGGGACATCGTCCCGGTAGCGGGCCTGCACCCGTTGCCAGGTGTCCAGCCTGCGCTGCGCGGCGGATGACGTACCGAGGCTGATGCCCAGCCGCTCGAACACCGGGCGGAAGTCGGCTACATGGGTGTGCAGCAGGGTGCTCGCGGAATGGCCTGCCGCGTCGAGGACCTTGGAGCGCGCCAGGCGCTCCGGGTCCAGGGACGGATCACGGAACCCGGCGGCCGCGTCCGGCGCGTAGTTCGTGCCGCCGCTGAAGACGACGGTGAGGTCCTTGCAGCCGCTGAAGGAGACCGACGTACCGTTGACGGCGACCTTCCCGGTGCTGCTGCGGGCCGTGACGGCCGCTCCGTACTTCAGCCCGTTGGCGAGGGAGGCGCCGAACGAGACATAGCGCCCCGTGCCATCCACCGTGGTGGACTCGCCGTGGGTGCCCGCAAGCGAGACGGTGCCGGTGTAGGTGCCGCCACCCTGCTGGGAGAAGTGCAGGACGATGACGTCGTCGGGGCGGCTGGCGAAGATCTGCCGTTGGTAGGTGATACCGGACAGGTCGTACGACGCGCTCACGAGGCCCTGGGCCAGGTCCAGGGTGCGGCGGTAGTTGTCCACGGCGCCCAGGTCGTGCCCGGGGATGTCGACGGTGACCTCGGCCAGCAGGGTCAGGGAGCCGAAGTCGTCCCGGCCGTAGGGGAACTGGCCGTCGCTCTGCAGGGTGTCGTTGAGACCGCCGGTCCACAGGGTGGCGTCGGTGATCGTCAGCAGTTCGCTGGAGGGGTCGTTGCTCGCGAGCGCTCCGAGGCGCCCGTTCCCGACCGGCAGACCCTGCCGGATCATCGAGTCGGAGGAGCCGGGGGCCTGCCACCACAGCTGGTTCTTCGCGGCGGCGGCCGGCGAGAGCAGGGGCGAGGAGGTGGGCCGGACGGGGGCCGCCGAGGCGGTGAAGGCGGGCAGTCCGCCGAGGGCGGCGGCCGTACCGGCTGCGGCGGCGAGGGCGAGAAAGCCCCTGCGGCTCGGGTGGTTGTCGTGCGATGCCGTGTGCTGAGTGTCCACGTGTGCACTCCATGTCCGGGGGAACTGCACGTGCGGGGGAGGGGCTGCGGGCGCGGGTCCCGGTCGTGTCCCCGGGACCCGCGAAGGCGTCAGAGGGTCTTGGGCACGTCGATCCTGTCGATGTCAGGTGCGTAGTCCCAGCCGCTGTCGAAGGTGATGGTGTTGGAGCCCGCCTTCAGGGCCAACTGGACACTCACGGTGTCGACGGTGTTCCAGTCGCCGGTGGAGGGGAACTTCAGGCTGGTGCCGTTGCCGCTGTTGGAGTAGACGGTCACGGAGCGGGGGTCGCCGCTGACATAGGCGACGTTCACGGTGTAGATGCCGTCCTTCTTCACCCTGATGTCGTTGAACTGCAGCTTGCTGCCGAGGTAGAGATTGCCGACCTTCTTGCCGCCGGAGCAGGCGTCGCATGCGGCGATCGAGGCGTTGCCGGTCAGGGTGTTGTCCGTGGACTCGGCCTCGTAGCCGGTGGTCGGCAGCTTGCTGCCGCCGGGCCTCACGGTGAAGAGCCGTGAACCATGCCCGGGCAGTGTCGCGGTGATCCTCTTCTTGTACGTCCCGAGGTTCTGGTGGTTCCACAGATCGCGCACGGAGGCCGCGCCGGTGAAGCCGAAGGAAGCCCAGTCGGCGGTGACGGCGGACGGCGAGCTGCCCAGGTTGAACAGGGCGACGGTGTACGTGCCGTCGGCGTTCTCGGTTCCCCACACCTGCTGGTCGCCCATCGGGGTGACCGGACGTGCGACCGGCGAGCTGTTCCGGTCGACGGCGATGACTTCCTGGTTGGTCAGGAGGGAGAGGCCGTAGCCGTCCAGCCGGGTGAGGTCGTCGCCGGTGAACAGGGGTGACTTGTTGATGGCCCACAGGGTCATGTAGCTCTGCCGTTCGGCCTTGGTGAGGCCGTCCATCGCTCCGTTGCCGACATCGATCGCGTCGAGGTCGTTCCAGCCGCCCGGGCCCGCCTGGTGGCTCCACGCGGGGGCGTCGTTCCACCGGTCGTTGACCGAGTTCTCCCAGGTGACCAGGGTGTTGCAGTAGCACTCGACGTCGGTGTCGATGCGCCAGCCGTTGGAGTACTTCTTCCAGTCGGCTGCGTGACCGATATCGAGCGACCAGGAGAGCTCCAGGTGGATCGGGCGGCCGGTGGCGGCGATGGCCTGATGCCAGGCGGCGACATCCGCGATGTTGTTGTAGTTGTCCCCGGACTTGAACGAGCCGGGGCCCACGCCGTCCAGCTTCAGGAAGTCGTAGCCCCAGTCCGCGAGCATCTGGGCCTGCGAGTCGATGTACTTCTGGGCGCACGGGTTGCCGAAGTCCAGCTTGTAGGCGCTGTCCCAGCCGTTGGTGGTGCGCAGATCCGGGTAGACGACGTTTGCGGTGGTACAGCCGGGGGCGTTCCGGATCGGCACCTTGCCCCCGCCGTACGCCCCCTTCTCCAGGCCGACGGGCAGGTAGATACCGGCCTTGAGGCCCTTGGCGTGGATATGGTCCGCGACCGGCTTCATACCGTGGGGGAACCGGACCGGGTCGGGTGTCTGCCGGCCGTACTGGTCGAACTCGGATGTCCAGTTCTTGTCCATCCACCAGCCGGCGTCGATGTTGACGTAGTCGTAGCCGTACTTCTTCAGCGTGGTGGCGAGGGCGTCCGTCTGCTTCAGGACGTTCGCCTCGGTCAGGTAGCTGTAGTTGCCGTCCGGGTTGAGGCCTGGGTAGTGGGAGGACTGCATACTCCAGCTGGACCAGCCCATGTAGGGCTTGGCGGCCATGGTGGAGGCGGCGTCGGCTGAGTTCGCCGCTGGGGTCGTGGGATCGGGGGATACGGCCAGGGCCCGGGTGGCGGCGGTCGGGACCACTGCGGCGAGTCCGGCCGTGATGGCCAGGACCAGCATCGATCTGACGGTGCGGCGCGGGAAGCCGGGGACGGCTCCGCGCAGGGCTCGGTACGGGGATGAACGCATGGGTCGCCTCCAGGGGTGAGGTGAGCTGCCGCTGCTGCGGGAATCGCGCGGTGGTACCCGGTGGGGGACGGGCGTTGTCAGGAGAAGGGAACCGGCGTATCCGGAAGGACGCCGGGGGAGAGGCGACGGTCGGTCGAGAAGCGGCCGTCAGAGAGGCGGACCGGGCGGCTCAGCCGGCCCCCGCGCCGCGGGCGCCGGGAGCGGCCCGGTTACGGCGGCGGCCCGGCACCGGGAGCGGCACGGCTACGGCGGCGGCCCGACCCGGGGAGCCCGGAACACCGTTCTGTGTCTGCCTCCCGCGGGATTCTGCGTTCTGCGGCTCATCGCGCCTCCTCCCACATACCCGATCCCATGAAGGACTGGATGGCGGTGGCCGCGGCCCCGCGTGCCCACTCCTCGAAGGGCAGGGGGCGTGTCGTCAGATCGCACTGCGCGGCGGTGCCGAAGGCGGACGCGGCGAACGCGTCCCGGATGCCCTCGGCGACCAGGTCGTACGCGGCCAGGCCCTCCCCGGAGATGATCACCCGCTCGGGGCCGAGGATGTTCACCAAGAAGCCGATGGCCTGGCCGATCGCCTCACCGGCCCGTGCGTAGACCCCTCTGACAGCGGGATCTCCCCCGTGAGCCAGCGCCAGAGCATCGGCCGCATCGGTCACCGGCTGGTCCGTGGCCGCGCGCACCGCGCGGAGTATGGCGGGGTCCGACGCGATCGCCTCCACACATCCCCGGTTGCCGCAATGGCAGAGCGGGCCGTGCGGATCGAGTGACAGATGTCCGATCTCGCCGGCCACGCCGTGCGCGCCCGACACCACCCGCCCGTGCACCACCAGGCCACAACCGATACCGGCGCCCACGGTCACCAGGGCGAAGTCCGAGAGCCCGACACCGGCCCCGAACCAGTGCTCGGCGACCGTCAGCGCCCGTACGTCGTTGTCGACCGTGACCGGCAGCCCGGTCGCGGTCCCGGCGATCTCGGCGAGCAGAATGTCCCGCCACTCCAGGAAGGGCGAGTAGCGGACGACACCACCGGCGCGGTCCACGTCCCCCGAGATCGCAATGCCCAGCCCACGGACCCGCACACCGAATCCGTCGGCCTCCGTGAGCAACTCCTGTACCAGCGCGGTGAGGACGGGAAGCACCGTCTCCGGCGCGCGGCCCGTCAGCCGGACATGACGGGCTATCCGGATACGGCAGCACAGATCGGCCAGCACGGCGATGATCTCGTCGCCGGTCACCTTGATCCCGATGAACAACGCCCTCCCCCCGTCCACCCGGACGAGGGTGGCCGGTCGTCCCACCGCAGGCCGCGCCTCTTCGTCCACCCCTTCGACCAGATAGCCGAGTTCCATCAGTGGACGAACCGCCTTGGTGACGGCGGCCGGAGAGAGGCTGGTGCGCCGCCCCACCTCGGCCCGGGTGAGCGGACCGTGGGAGAGCAGGGTCGTGAAGACCAGGGAAGCGGCCGGCGTCATCGCCGGGGTCGCCTCGTGATGGGGGGCCGAACGCATGGCCGGAAACTTAGAGAGGTTCTTTTTTGCTGTCAATAAATAAGGTGCGATCCTTTGCAAGGGTGCGAGCTGACACCAAGATCCCCTGGAAAACACAGGTGTGATCCGGGAGTTGGTGACTGATCAAAGGCGAGGCGAGCGCGGCGGACGCGGTCGGGACGGGGCAGCGCTGACCGCGCGGGTCAGGGATGGGCGGACCCGTTCAGATAGGCCAGCACAGCCAGGACCCGGCGGTTGGTCTCCTCGGAGGCGGTGATGCCGAGCTTGCCGAAGATGCTCGCCGAGTGCTTGCCGACGGCGCTCTCGCTGATGAACAGCCGGGCGGCGATGGCGGCGTTGGAGTAGCCCTCGGCCATCAGTGCCAGCACCTCCCGCTCGCGCGGTGTGAGCGTGGCCAGGGGGTCGTCGCGGTGGCGGCCGCCGAGTAGTCTGGCCACGACCTCGGGGTCCATGGCGGTGCCGCCGTCCGCCACACGTCGTACCGCTTCGACGAACTCAGCGGCGCCGAGCACCCGGTCCTTGAGGAGATAGCCGACGCCTCCCGTGCCGTCGGCCAGCAACTCGCGTGCGTACAGCTGCTCGACGTGCTGCGAGAGGACGAGCACGGGCAGTCCCGGCTGGCTGCGGCGGGCCTCCAGTGCCGCCTGCAGGCCCTCGTCGGTGAAGGTGGGCGGCAGTCGTACGTCCACCACGGCGATGTCCAGCTCCTCCTCGGCCAGGGCGCGGCGCAGCTCCGGCCCGCTGGCCACGGCGGCGGCCACGGTGAATCCGTGCGCCGTCAGGAGGGTGCAGAGCCCTTCCCGGAGGAGGAAGAGGTCTTCGGCGAGGACAACACGCAAGGCAGCTCCATCGTCACCAGGGTCGGCCCTCCGGCCGGGCTCAGGATGGCGATGCTACCGTCGAAGGCCGACAGTCGGCGGCGGATGCCGCGCAGGCCGCTGCCGCCCGCCCCGAGTACGGGCCCGTCCTCCTCGTGGGCGCCCCCGCACCCGTCGTCCCACACCGTGCAGCGCAGCATGGGGCCGGTGTGGCTCAGTTCGACGCGGGCGTGCGCCGCGTCCCCGTGCCGGGCCGCATTGGTCAGCAGCTCGGCGACGGCGAAGTACAGCGCCGCCTCGATCGGCCCCTCCGGACGGCCCGTCAGCCCGTCGGCGGCGACCTCGGCCTCCAACGGGGCGTCCAGGGCCAGCGCACGCAGCGCGTCGACCAGTCCGCGCTCGGCCAGCACCGGTGGGTGGATGCCCCGCACCAGGGCGCGCAGCTCGGTCAGGGCGCGCGCCGAATTCTCGCGCGTCTGCCGCACCAGTTCGCGCGCGCGGTCCGGGTCCGTCTCCATCAGCGTCTCCAGCGCGCCGAGTGCGAGGCCCATCGCCACCAGCCGGGCCTGCGCACCGTCGTGCAGGTCGCGTTCGATACGGCGCAGTTCCGCCTCGCGACTGTCCACGGCGGCCGCGCGGGTCTCGGTCAGCTCCTCGACCCGTTCGGCCAGCAGGCGGCGTTCCACCTCGGCGGCGACGGAAGGGTCCGGGCCGAGCAGCCAGGGCAGCCAGCGGCGGGCGTGCAGCCGCGAGGCGGGGCCGGCCAGCCGCAGCCCGGCGTAGTAAAGGACGAGGCCACCGGGCAGTGCCACGGCCGGTGAGCCGAACACAGAGGCGTGGGACACGCCGCCTTTGCCGCCGAAGATTTCGACGATGCCCGAGGCGAGCAGGCCGAAGAGGCCGTACCACACCATCGCGCTGGGGCCGAGCAGCACCACCGCCGCGATGAGTGGCTCCAGCGCGAGGAAGAACAGGTCACGGTGGGTGGCCGGGTCCTCGCGCGGTGGGCCGTCATGGAGATAGGGGCTCACGACGGCCGTACCGCCCCAGCGCCCGGGCACCCTGCGGTAGACGCCGGTCAGCCTGCGCATCGCGCGCAGCCAGCCCTGGTCCGGGTCACCGGCCGTGAAGAGCCAGCCCGGCAGACAGACGAACAGCATCACCAGGGCCGCCGGGCTGCACCAGCCGACTCCCCAGCAGTACCCCAGTTCCCGGTGTCGCCGGCCGAAGCGCCGCAGGGCGGTGCCGACGGCGCGTCCGGCGGTCGTGGTCATCGGCCTGCCTCTCCAAGGGGTTGTGCGGTTCGTCGCCTGTACCGGTTCACCAGTGTGACGCGCCCGAAGGCCGGACAGGGTGCGTCCGGGCCCCGCACGGGGGTGGGCCTAGCCCCACCCCGACTCGGCGCCTGAGCCCAATGTGCGCGTTCCCGCAGGTCCGTAGCGTCGAAGACATCAAGAACGGACACCGACACGGATCACGAACCAGGGGCGAGGGTGAAGGACATGACGGGGATGCGCATCGCGAACAAGCACGAGGGGTCGTCGAACGGACCGCTGCTGCAGAGCCTGGCGCTGAACGTCGCCGCGCCGCTGGCCGTGTTCTACGGCTTGCGGGCGGCCGGGGTCAGCCTGTGGTGGGCGGTGCTGGCGAGCGCCGTGCCGCCGACTGCGGAGGCGCTGCTGACAGTGGCGCGCGAGCGGCGCGTCGGGATGCTGGGCGTCCTGGTGCTCAGCATGGTCGCCCTGGGCGCGGTGCTGTCGCTGGTGACCGGGAGCCCACGGTTCATGTTCGCCAAGGATGGCTGGATGACAGGGATCGTCGGACTGGTGTTCCTGGCCACGCTGCGCGGGCAGCCGGTCATCTACCGGGTCCTGTCGTCCGTGGCAAAGGGAGAGAAACGTGCGGAGCTGGAACGCAACTGGCAGGCGTCGCCCACCTTCCGCCACGTGATGCGGCTGCTGACCGCGGTCTGGGGCATGGGTCTGCTGCTGGACTCGGTCGTGCGGGTGGTGCTCGCCTACACGCTGCCCATCGACTCGGTGCTGCTGGTGACCACGCTCCAGTACGTCGCGCTGTTCGTGGCCCTGGAGATCTTCAGCCGTCGCTACGGTCGCAAGCCGGCCCGGACAGCCGTCATCCACAACGAGGCCGCAGCGGCCGCGACAGCGGCATGACAGACCGTCAGAACTCAGGAGGAGCAGGGACATGGAGCAGGTGGTAGTGGTCACGGGCGCGGCGAGCGGGATCGGTGCGGCGGTGGCGCGGCACTTCGGCCGCCTCGGTGCGCGGGTGGTCGTGGCGGACATCGACGAGGCGGGCGGTGCCGCCGTCGCCGAGGAGGCGGGCGGGCTGTTCGTCCGTACCGACACCACGCGGGAGGAGGACAACCTGGCGCTGATCGAAGCCGCCGTGGCAGCTTACGGCGGGCTGGACTTCGTCCACCTGAACGCCGGGATCGGCGACGGCGGCGGGTTCGGCCAGGACGACTACGACGCGGAGCGGCAGCACCGGGTGCTGGCGGTGAACCTGCACGGCGTGATGTTCGGCCTGCACGCGGCCCTGCCCGTGCTGGCCGCACACGGCGGGGGCTCACTGGTGGTCACCTCCAGCATGGCCGGAGTAGGGATGGCGCCTTTCGACCCGGTGTACGCGGCCACCAAATACGGCGTGATCGGTCTGGTCCGCTCGCTGGCCCCGACCTGGCAGGAGAAGGGGGTGCGGATCAACGCGATCTGCCCGGGGTTCGTGCGTACGCCGATCCTGCCGCCGGAGGCGATCGACTACATCGTCGGCGAGGGCTTCGCCCTGGCGGAGCCCGCCGAGATCGCGGCGTCGGTCGCTGAGATCGCGGCGAGCGAGGAGGCGGGCCGTGCGTACGTGCTCCAGGCGGGCAGCGCCCCCGAGCCGGTGGCCTTCCCCCGGCTCGACCTGGTACGCACCGACACCTGAACGCCGCCCGCGAGCCGGGCACGGGGCCGCCGCCTGCCGGGATGTCCGGACGGGCAATCGTGACGACCTGCGCGAAAAGCGCTGTGACCGGCAAGGCTCATCAGGAGTCGTCGACCTCCCGCACCAGCTCGATCGCCCTGGCCAAGGTGGCGAGCCGGGCTTCCATGGTGTCGCCGGCCGGATACAGACGTACGGTGTCGACGCCGGCGGCGCGCCACACCCGCCCTCGGCCCAGCCCTGCCTGCCGTAGGCGTTGTTGCAGAAGGTGGTGGACGCCGACCCCATGCCGCTCAGGCTGAAGGCCAGTTCCTTCTTGCGCCGGGCGGCCATCGCGCCGAGTGCCTCCTCGTCGGGCGCGAAGGCGACTTCGGCGCCCTGGCAGACGTCGAGGTGGGCGCGTGTACGACCACTGTGGGCGAGGCCCTCGTCCAGGTGGGCGAAGTAGGCGCCGTCTGCGCCTTCGGGGGCGGAGCTGGTGCCCAGCCAGCCATCGGCGACTTCCCCGGTGAGACGCAACATGGCCGGTGACAGTGCCGCCAGGTACAGGGGGATGCTCGGGCCGAGCAAGGGTTCTTCGTCTTCGCGGCGGATCTGGAGGACGAGCTGATCCGCGCGCTGGGCGTGGCACGGGTGGAGGAACTCGTCCGGGCGGAGGGCAGTTGCGGCGCTTCCTCGGCACGAAGACAGGGCGCAAGATCCGCTACGGCCGTGTCCTCGTCGAAGCCCTCGACCCCGACCGCGTACCCGCCCCACTCGACGGCCTGCTCACCAGCCTCTGACCTCTCGGGCGCGCACAGCCCGGTGAAGCAACTCGAGGGAATCCGGGGCTTGTTGAGCAGGTTTTGCAGTCAGCGGGTGAGTGAGGATCAGAGGCCGTCCTCAGGCGTCATCCCGCGATGACGACGGTCCGCTCCGTACCGTCGTCCGACCGCGACGCGTCCTCCTGCGTCGTACGCCCGCGCAGTGCCGTCACCACCAGCAGTGCTGAGAGGAGGGCGGCCGAGCCGCAGACCACGAACCCGAGCGCATAGCCGTGGCCGAGGGCGTCGAGGGCGTAGGAGCGGGCCGCACCCGGCGGAGAGTCGGTGGGGACGGAGTTCAGGGCGAGAGGGCCGCCCTCCTTCAGCACCTCGTGCGCAGCCGCCTTCGACTCCGCGTTCAACGACGACGGGGTCGTCAGCGAGGAGGTCACCCGTGAGGCCGCCTGGCTCAGCGCGACGGCGCCGATGACCGCGGGGCCGAGGGTGAAGCCGAAGTCACGCAGCAGGTTGGTGGCGGCGCTGGCCATGCCCGCGAGTGGCAGCGGCACGGTGTTGACGGCGGTCGCGGTGATCGACGACACCGTGAAGGCGAAGCCGATCCCGACCAGCCCGAGTGGCAGGATCAGCGAGATGAGGTTCCGGTCGCCGACGGCGAGCCCGGCGGCCAGGAAGTCTCCAGCGGCGATCAGCGCCAGACCGGCGCTGAGCAGCGCCCGCGCGGGCAGCCGGTGCAGCAGCCGGGAGGTCAGCGGGGTGAGGACGGGCGTGATGCCGTTGAGCAGCAGGAACGCGAAGGCGGTGCGCATGGCGCTCTGGTGCTGGACGGGGCCGAGTCGGATGCTCGCCGCGTAGGCCGTGCCCAGGAAGCTGAACATGCCCGTGACCGCGACGACGGACGCGATCGCGAAGGAACGGTTGCGGAACAGGTCCAGGCGCAGGAGAGGGGAGCCGGCCCGGCTCTCGGCGACCACGAACAGGCCCAGGAACACCCCGGCGATCACGAACGCCATGACCACCGGAGCCGACCCCCAGCCGTCCGTCGGCCCCTGGATGACGGCGTACAGCAGGGCGAACAGACCGATGCCGATGGTGATCTGTCCGCCCACGTCCAGCGAACGCCCCTGCGGCGCACGCGAGTTGGCGGCCAGCCACAGGCTCACCAGGGCGCTGACCGCAGCCAGTACGGCGACGACCACGAACGCCGATCTCCAGGAGCCGTAGGTCCCGGTGATCCCGCCGAGCAGCGGGGCGAGGAAGCCGCCCGCGGACAGGCTGGAGGCCCATACGGCGATGGCGCGGGCGCGCCGGGCGCCGGTGTGTGTGCCGGCGGCGATCATGGCGAGCGAGGTGGGGAAGAGCGCGGCGGCGCCGAGACCGGCCAGCGCCTGCCCCACCCACAGCTGATGGATGCCGGAGGCGCTCGCGGCGACGGCCTCGCCCGCGCACACCAGTGCGGCGCCCCCGACAAGGAGCTGCTTGCGGCCGAAGAGGTCGCCGAGCACGCCGAAGGAGAGTTCGAGAACGGCGACGGGCAGTAGGAACGCGTCCGAGATCCAGGTCAGTTGGGAGCCGACCGGATGGAGGTGTTCCTGGAACAGGCCGTTGAGAGTGGCCGGTATCGCGAGACCGATCTGGGCGAGGCAGACGGCCAGACAGCCGGCGACGAGCGTGCCGAGGGGGAGGGACGTACGCGGGGCAGCGGGTGCGTCGGACATGAACGGGTCCCAACGTCAGTGGTGAGCGGGGTACTTGGGGCGGTCGCGGCCGACCGTGAGCTGTGCCGGGCGGTACGGGACGTACGCCGCCCCGTCCAGACCGAGTGCGGTGGCGGACCTCTCGAGCGCGGCCGGGGTGGCGGCGGCGTCCCAGTGACCGGTGGTGACGCGGTGTTCGAGCGCGTGCAGGGCGGCCACGGTCTCGGCCGTGGTGAACGTGCAGTGGCCCTGCCGCGCGACATACACCTGCCGCAGCAGCACACCGTCTCCGGCCCTGCGCACCCGGTCGCCGAACTGCCGTTCCTGCTCGACCGGGACCAGATTGTCGGCGATCGTGTGCACGTCCAGCAGAGGTACGCCGAGTCCCTGACCGGCGGAGGAGGTGCGCTGTGCGCTACGGACCGCGGCCCCATCGGCGGTGATCGAGGCGCCCCGGGTCAGGGACGCGAGGTCGGCGGCCAGATCGAGTCCGGCCGTCCGGTACAGGGAGCGGACCTGCGGGGCGTGGACGGAACCGGCCAGCAGGCGGGCGTAGTCCACGCCCCGGTTCCAGGAGTTGTTGCCGCCGGCGGCTTGCTCCACGGCGTACCGGCCGCCCTCGACGAACGACAGGATGCCCTGCGCGAACCACACATACTGCTGCTCCTCCTGCCCCGCCCAGTCGGCCGGAGTGGGCCGGTCCTTTGCGGGCGCCCAGGCGGGCAGGTTGAGGAAGGCCGCGGCCAGCGCGATCCGGGCGCGGCCCTGCGGGGTGGCCTGGGCGGCGGTGACCGCGCCGGTGAGCTTCTTGGCGGTGGCGGCCTCGTCGTCTGCGGAACCGAAACGGACCAGGCCGACGTCCTGCCCCGGCGGTAGCAGCAGCCGGGCGATGGTGTACTCCGTGTCGAGCTGGTAGTTGTCCAGGTCGGTGCCGCCCGCGACCAGCCCGCACAGGCCGAGCGCGCCGTCGACGCGGCCGGCACCGTCGCGGGCGATCTGCGCGTTGACCAGCCCGCCCATGGACTGCCCGACCGCCAGGGTCCGCCGTGGGGTACCGATCTTCGCGGTGACGGCGCCGAGCGCGCCGAACTGGTCGTGTTCCGCACTGTTCAGAGCCCACATCGAGCCATGGGGGTCGTACGACGACCCGGCCATCGCATACCCCTCGGCGAGCAACTCGCTGCGTGCGGCGGCGGAGGGGGCGTCCTGGGCGACGGTGGGGCCGAAACCGTGGCTGAACAGCAGCAGGGTGCCGTTCCAGTGGGCGGGGACGTCCGCGATCCAGGTGGCACCGTCGGGCAATGTGCCGGTGAGGTGGGTGCCGGCTGCCGTGTCCGCCCGAGCGGGCGGCGCGGGGGACGTGGCGAGGGCCGCCGACGTCAGCGCGGCCAGGGCGGCCAGGGCGACGCGGAGACGAGTGCGGGAAGTACGGGCTGTGCGGGGAGTACGGGGGTGGTTGCTGGCGCGCATGGCGTCGGCTCCTTCTGGGTGGCTGCAGAGCGGGACTTGGGCAGATGCTCAGTGCACTGAACGAAGGTGCCAGGAATGTAGGGCGGATTTCTTACGGCCGTCAATGCGATGCACAACATCGGTGAAGGCCGGGACGCTTGGACGCGCGAGATGTATGACGGGATACGGAGAAGCGGGCCGTGTGAAAGGCGCTATGCCGCCGGGATCGTCTCGATCAGCCGGCGTGCCGCGTCCCGTGCGGGCGCTTCCAGCACGGCGTGCGCCGCGCGGAACGTCTGCTCGGCTCCGGCTGCGGGCCAGTCCGCCGGCAGGTGCCGTACGGGCAGCCTCGGGTCGCCGCGGATGACCTGGAGCCACTCGGCGGTGAGCCGGAGGCGCAGCGCGAGGGCGTCCTCCGCGGCCAGGAAGGCGCCTTCCACGGAGTACCGTCGCCAGCGGGTCTCGAAGTCCCGGTAACGGCTGGCCAGTTCGTGCAGATCCCAGGTGTCGTCGATCATCTCGGCGATGTCCATCCCGGCGTCCGCGTGGGCACGGAAGACCTTCACATGTGCGGCCAGGCCCAGTTCGGCGACGATCCCTGAGACGTCGACCTCGCCCGGCGCGATCCACAGCCCGTTGAACAGGGCGCCGAAGCCCGCCCAGGTCAGCTGGGAGCGCAGATCGTGCCGTTGGCGTTGCCACGACTCCGGGAGCGAGAAGCCGAGCAATGTCCAGGTGCCGTCCCAGTCCCGGTTGACCGCGCCCGTCCTCCAGATGCGCCGTTCGCCGTCGCGCAGGATCGCCTCCGAGCGGTCGGTGAGGCCGACGTAGGTCCGCCGGCCCGCGCGCCGCCGGCTCAGCAGACCGCGGCCGACCATGCGGGTGAGGGCCGAGCGGGTGGCCTGCTCGCCGACTCCGGCGCGCCGGAACACCTCGATGACGCTCCCCGTGTACACGCACACCCCACGGCCCAGCACCTCGTCGCCGAGAAAGCTGAGCAGGAGGGACTGGGGGCGTGGGGCAGGACCGGTCACGCGGATACATTACGAGGCCGCGTCTCCCCTCGACACGCACGGCGGGTGGCGTCCGGTCGGGCGCGGGGTGGTCGACGGCCATGGCCGGAGCGCCGGCACCTGCCGGCCGCAGCGTCAGTCGAGCCCGTCCCCGGCCACGCGCAGCAGGAGGGTGTGCAGCGCCTCCCGTTCGGCGGGGGAGAGCGGGGTGAGCAGCTCCTCGGTCACCCGCAGGCCCGCCTGGTCCGTGTCGCGGAGGAACACGCGGCCGTCCTCGGTGAGGACGACGATGCGGCTGCGGCGGTCGTCGGGGGCGGGGCGGCGCTCGGCGAAGCCCTGCTTCTCCAGGTCGTCCACCAGGCCGACGATCGCGCTCGGGTCGTAGCCGAGCCGGGCGCTCAGCTCGCGCTGGAGTGCGCCCTCGCAGGTGGCGAGGAAGCGCAGCACGGCGTAGTGCCGCAGCCGCAGCCCCGACTCCTGCAGGAACGCGTTGAACAACTGACCGGAGCGCAGGCCCAGGCGGTACAGCAGATAGCCCGTGTCCGCGTGCAGTGCCCGCATCCACGGCTCGTCCGCGTCGATGGGGGCCGGGTTCTCGGTGTGCTTGCGGGCGATGGCGGGCTCCCTGGTCTCGGTCTCGGGGGCGGTGTTCCCGGCTCCCCCGAGGTGCGTCGGTCTCGCGTGCATTCCAGCATGACGCAGCTGAAGGTCACCAACAACTATTGACGACAACAATTATTGCTCTTAGCTTCGATCTCACAGTCGCCGCAGCCCATGCGAAGGGACCCGCTCGTGCCCCCCATCGATCTGACCGGCAAGGCCGCAGTCGTCACCGGCGGCGGCCGTGGCCTCGGCCTCGCCTATGCGCACGCCCTCGCCGCCCACGGCGCGTCCGTTGTCGTGAACGACATCGACGAAACCGTGGCCGAACAGGCCGTCAAGTCCCTCACCGAGGCCGGCGGCACCGCCGTCGCCGAAGCGGTCGCGGTCGGCACCGCCGAGGCCGCCGACCGGCTGGTGCGGCGCGCCGTCGAGGAGTTCGGCCGGCTCGACATCCTCGTCACCAACGCGGGCATACTGCGCGACAAGGTGCTGTGGAAGATGACCGACGACGACTTCGACGCGGTGCTCAGCACCCATCTCAAGGGCACCTTCACCTGCGCCCGCGCCGCCGCCGTCCGCATGCGCGAACAGGGCGAGGGCGGCACCCTCGTCCTCGTCGGCTCCCCGGCCGGGCAGCGCGGCAACTTCGGCCAGACCAACTACGCCGCCGCCAAGGCCGGGATCGCCGCCATGGCCCGTACCTGGTCCTTGGAACTGGCCCGCGCGGACATCACCGTCAACACGATCGTGCCGGTCGCCGCCACCGCGATGACCGAGACCATCCCGGCCTTCGCTCCGTACATCGAGGCCCTGCACAACGGCGAACCGCTGCCGGCTTTCCTGCGCAAGGGGGAGGGCTTCGGCACCCCCGAGGACTGTGCGGCCCTCGTCCCCTTCCTGGCCTCCGAGGCCGCCCGCGGCATCACCGGCCAGTGCATCGGCATCGGCGGCGACAAGGTGGCCCTGTGGTCGCATCCACAGGAGATCCGGGCCGCCTACGCCGACGGCGGCTGGACTCCCCAGACCCTGGCCGACGCCTTCTTGGCATCGGTCGGCGCGGAGCTCCAGACGGTCGGCATTCCGGCCCCGAAGCTCCCGGAGGCGTGATGGACATCGAGCGTCTCGTCGCCATCGACGTGCACACCCACGCGGAGATCTCCAGCAAGGGCCACTCCTCCCTGGACGACGACCTGCACGACGCCTCCTCCGCCTACTTCAAGGTCAAGGGCAAGCGGAAGCCCACGCTGGAGGAGACCGCCGCCTACTACCGCGAGCGGCGGATGGCCGCCGTGGTCTTCACGGTGGACGCGGAGTCCGCCACCGGTACCGCGCCCGTCCCCAACGAGGAGGTCGCCAAGGCCGCCGCCGCCAACGCGGACGTCCTCATCCCCTTCGCCTCCATCGATCCCTTCCGGGGGAAGGCGGGTGTGCGGCAGGCCCGCCGGCTGGTCGAGGAGTACGGGGTGAAGGGCTTCAAGTTCCACCCCAGCATCCAGGGCTTCTTCCCCAACGACCGCTCGGTGGCGTACGACCTGTACGAGCTGATCGAGGAGACCGGCACCATCGCGCTCTTCCACACCGGCCAGACCGGAATCGGCGCCGGCGTCCCTGGCGGGGGCGGCATCCGCCTGAAGTACTCCAACCCGCTGCACGTGGACGACGTCGCCGCCGACTTCCCGCAGCTGAAGATCATCCTGGCGCACCCGTCGTTCCCCTGGCAGGACGAGGCCCTGGCGGTGGCGACCCACAAGCCCGGTGTGCACATCGACCTCTCCGGCTGGTCGCCGAAGTACTTCCCGCCGCAGCTCGTGCAGTATGCCAACACGCTGCTGAAGGACAAGGTCCTGTTCGGTTCCGACTTCCCGGTGCTGACCCCGGACCGATGGCTGGCCGACTTCGCGAAGCTCTCCGTCAAGGACGAGGTCAGGCCGAAGATCCTGAAGGAGAACGCGGCCCGTGTGCTCGGGCTGACGACATCGTAAGGGGCGTCAGATGCGCAACGAGGGACTGGGATCGTGGCCCGCCCGCAGGGCCCGCAAGACCCCGCACCGCACGGCCCTGATCCACGAGGAACGGCCGACCGACTACCGCACCCTGCACACCCGTGTCACCCGCCTCGCGCACGCCCTGCGCGCCCGGGGCATCAGACGCGGAGACCGCATCGCCCACCTCGGCCCCAACCACCCCGCCTACCTGGAGACCCTGTTCGCCGCCGGTACCCTCGGCGCCGTCTTCGTCCCCCTCAACACCCGCCTCGCCGGCCCCGAGATCGCCTACCAGCTCGCCGACTCCGGCGCCAAGGCCCTCGTCCACGGCCCCGCACAGGCCGGGCTCGTCGCGGAACTGGCGGGCAGCACGGACGTACGGATCCACGTCGAGACCGGCGACGCGTACGAGGAAGCCCTGGCAGCCGCCTCGGACGAGCCGATCGATGAACCCGTCACCCCCGACGACGTCTGCATCATCATGTACACCTCGGGGACGACCGGCCGCCCCAAGGGCGCGATGCTCACCCACGGCAACCTCACCTGGAACGCCGTCAACGTCCTGGTCGACCACGACCTGATCGCCGGCGAACGCGCTCTGGTGTCCGCCCCGTTGTTCCACACTGCCGGCCTGAACATGCTGACCCTGCCGGTGCTGCTCAAGGGCGGCACCTGTGTCCTGGTGGAGGCCTTCGACCCCGAGGCCACCTTCGATCTGATCGAACGGCACCGGATCACCTTCATGTTCGGGGTGCCGACGATGTTCGACCGGATCGCCCGGCATCCACGCTGGGCGGGGGCCGACCTGTCCTCGCTCCGCATCCTCACCTGCGGTGGATCACCGGTGCCAACCCCGCTCATCGCCGCCTACCAGGAGCGCGGTCTCACCTTTCTCCAGGGCTACGGCATGACCGAGGCCGCGCCCGGCACACTCTTCCTGGACCCGGAGCACGCAGTCGACAAGGCGGGCTCGGCGGGCGTACCGCACTTCTTCAGCGACGTACGGGTCGTACGGCCCGACCTGACCCCGGTCGGCGTGGGCGAGACCGGCGAGGTCATGGTGCGCGGACCGCATGTCATGCCCGGCTACTGGGGGTTGCCCGAGGAGACGGAGGCCGCCTTCGCGGACGGCTGGTTCCGCAGCGGGGACGCGGCTCGGGTCGACGAGGACGGTTATGTGCGCATCGTCGACCGGATCAAGGACGTCGTCATCTCCGGTGGCGAGAACATCTACCCCGCAGAGATCGAGGACCTCCTCCTCGCCCACCCCGGCATCACCGAGTGCGCGGTGATCGGTGTCCCCGACGGCACATGGGGCGAGGTGCCCTGCGCGGTCGTCGTGCCCGCCGCGGGCGCCGAACTGGACCCGGAAGAAGTCCTGGCCTCACTGGCCGGGCGGCTCGCCAAGTACAAGATCCCCAAGTCGGTGGTGGTCACGGACGAACTCCCGCGCACCGCCTCCGGGAAACTCCTCAAGTCCCGCGTACGGCACCTCTGCGGCACTCAACTCCCTGAAAAGTAGGGCAACTTATGAGCATCACCGTCAACGGCCTGGACGAACTGAGGTACCTCGCCGGCAGTGACCTCGGCACCAGCGACTGGATCGAGGTGACCCAGGAGCGCATCGACACCTTCGCCGACGCCACCGGCGACCACCAGTGGATCCACACCGACCCGGAACGGGCGGCCCAGGGCCCCTTCGGCGCACCGATCGCACACGGCTACCTCACCCTGTCCCTGTTCATCCCGCTTTTCACCGGACTGCTGGACGTGCGGGGCGTGACCACCAAGGTCAACTACGGCCTGAACAAGGTGCGTTTCCCCGCACCGGTGAAGGTGGGATCCCGCATCCGGCTCCTCGCCCGGCTCGCCTCGGTCGAGGACGTGCCCGGCGGCGTTCAGATCACTGTCGACGGCACGGTCGAGGTGGACGGCGGCACGAAGCCCGCCGCCGTCCTGCAGAGCCTGTCCCGCTTCTGCGCCTGACCCGCCACAGACAGGAAGCAGCTGACTGGGGGAAGACATAAGCCTTGTACGGAGTCACACGCGCGGCGTCGCGGCCGCGGTCTGCACGCTCCTCATGGCAGCCGGTCTCGGGGCCGCCGGCGCCGGAGCGTCCAGCGCCGACACCGCCGCACCGCGGACCCAGGTGATCGCCTCGTCCGTCCTCGGCAGCGACTACGAGGTCACGCCGACCGCGCTGCGCTCGACGCAGGACCAGTACGCCGCCCCCGTACGGTTGCAGGTCTACCAGCACACCGACGGCGGCTGGAAGGAGTCCGACCGGGTCACCGTGGGCGATGCCCACGGGTGGCGCTGGTACCCGCTCACCGGCAGCGGCGCCGTCTGCGAGTTCTCGACCGCGAGCACGCAGCCCGCGCCGCTCACCGTCAGCCTGCTGGTCACACCGTCCATCGGCTGCTCCGAGCCGGCCCACTACGTCGTGAAGCAGGGCAGGGTCTTCGCCGGCTGATCCGCGACCGTCGCAAGCGCGGGCGGTGCGGGAACTCCGGGCGGGGGTCGGTCGCGCTGCCATTTCTTGTGGCGCGTCCGCTGGACGCATGAGGTGCGATGCCGTCCCTGCCCCTTCATGAACGGTCGGCTCGCACATGGCTCAGCGCACCACCGCGCCACCGCACGATCGCACAGAGTGAAGTGCCGTACGAGCGGAGCCCGGTGGTCGGCTGGGCCGCCTGGTGGAGCGTGCCCGCGGACAGGCCTCGGGGCGCTGGCCGGGGGCGGCTGGTCCGCCGACAGTGCCGTACGGATCTCCCTCTGGACACCGGAGGAGCGGCGCGCACACCCGGCGAACGCACCGCCATGACCGGCCCGTTCGCCTCGCTGCCGGCCCGCGCCCATCCGCTGGTCACCGCCCACTCGGCGCTGCTCAACGGCCTGGACGACGACGGGGAGTTCGACTTCGGTCTGCGATGCCTGCCGGACGGCATCGCCGCGACACTGGAGAGCCGCTGATGTCCCGGAACGCCATGCCCACCACCGCGCACTGGGCCACCGGAGGAAGCAGAGTCACCGTTCAAGGGCGCACGGGGCCGCACACGGCGACACAGCGCTGGTCGCCCACGACTACGGCGTCAGCGTGGCCCAGGAACTGCTCGCCACGCCGTCACCGAACGCGGCTTCCGCACGACGATGCGCTAGGACGCCGACCTGCACGCCATGTGAGAGAGCATCAGCCATGACGGAGGCCGCCTGCTGGCTCCGCGGCTGCTGCGCTACATCGACGAGCGGCGCACCCATGAGGCACGCTGGGTCCCGGCACTGGAGGGCTACTCGGGCCCCACCTTGTTCCTCTGGGGACCTGCCGACCCGATCAGCGGCGCCCATGTGCTGACCCGCATCAGACAGCGGTTGCCGTCCGCCACCGTCGCCGGACTCGCCGGGCCACCCGCCGTCGGCCACTACCCCCAGGTGGAGGCTCCGGACGAGGTCGCCGCACACCTCGTCCGCTTCCTCGACACCCGGTGATCCGCGGCTCCGCGTTCATTACCCGGCAGGTCATCGACCGTGGCGCACCCGGGCGGCAGGATCGTGCACATCAGCAGCCGACCAGCCGGAAGGACGCCACCATGACCGCGTACGCGATAGCTCACCTGCAGGAAGCCGCCCCGCACCCCGAGATCGCCGAGTACATCGCGCGGATCACCGCCACCTTCGAACCGTACGGCGGCCGCTTCCTCGTCCACGGCACCGCACACGAGGTGAAGGAGGGCGCATGGCCCGGGCACGTCGTCGTGATCGGCTTCCCGTCGATCGTGAAGGCGCGCGCCTGGTGGGACTCCGACGCCTACCAGGCCATCGCGCCCCTGCGTGCACGGCACATCGAGGGCGACATCGTCCTGGTTCCGGGCGTGAGCGAGGACTACGACGCGACGGACACCGCACAGACGATGCTGGAAGCGCTCGCCGTCCGTTGACGGGTGACCGGCCGGCCGTCAGCAGGGAGCCTTGGCCGGCAGCTGCTGCTCCGTCCAGATGGTCTTGCCCGTCTCGGTGTACCGCGTGCCCCAGCGCTGGGCGACCTGCGCGACCAGGAAGAGACCTCGCCCTCCCTCGTCGGTACTGCGGGCACGGCGCAGATGGGGCGAGGTGTTGCTGGCGTCCGACACCTCGCAGATGAGAGTCCGTTCGTGGATCAGACGCAGGCTGATCGGTCCGCAGGCATGCGTGATGGCGTTGGTGATCAGCTCGCTCACGATCAGCTCGGTGGTGAAGGCGATGTCCTCCAGACCCCACGCGGCCAACTGACGAGTGGCGTTGTCACGCGCTTCGTGCACCGCCTGGGGATCGGCGGGAACCTCCCAGGAGACGACGCGGTCCGGGGCCAGGGCGCGCGTCCGGGCGATGAGGAACGCGACGTCGTCGTGCGGATGGTCGGGCAGCAGGATGCGGACCATCGTGTCGCAGATCTCCTCCAGCGGCCGGTCGGGGTGGGCCAGGGCGAAGCACAGACGCTCGAAGCCGACGTCGACATCGCGGTCCGAGGCCTCGATCAGCCCGTCGGTGTAGAGGGCGACGACGCTGCCCTCCTCCAGCTCGATCTCGGCCGACTCGAAGGGCAGACCGCCCAGTCCCAGCGGGGGGCCGGCGGGGATGTCGGGCAGTTCGACCGGTTCGCTGAGGTGGGCGATGGCGGGGGTGGGGTGGCCGGCCCGGGCCACGTTGAGTTTCCGCGAGATCGGGTCGTAGACCGCGTAGACGCAGGTCGCCCCGATCACCACCGGTCCGTCCGTGGCCGCCTCCGCCTCGTCCGCCAGGCGCAGGACCAGGTCGTCGACATGGGCGAGCAGCTCGTCCGGGGGCAGGTCCAGGTCGGCGAGTGTCTGCACCGCCGCGCGCAGCCGGCCCATGCTGGCCGCGGCGTGGATTCCGTGGCCGACGACGTCCCCCACGACCAGGGCGACGCGGGCGCCGGACAGCGGGATGACGTCGAACCAGTCGCCGCCCACGCCGGCCTCGGCGTCGGTCGGCAGATAGCGGTAGGCGACCTCGACGGCGCAGTGATCGGGCAGATCCGGGGGCAGCAGACTGGTCTGGAGGGCGAGGGCCGCGTGGTGCTCACGGACGAATCGCCGGGCGTTGTCCACACACACCGCGGCCCGCGCCACCAGCTCCTCCACGAGCAGCAGGTCGTCCTCGTCGAACGGATTGGGGTTCTCCCAGCGCAGCAGGCTGACCACGCCCATGGTCGTGCCCCGCGCCCGCAGCGGCACCACCAGATGGGTGTGCACACCGAGACTGACGAGCTTGGCCAGGCGCTGTGGATCGTCGGCGACCCACCATGTCGTAGGGCCCAGCACCGGATCGAGGATCGGCCGGCCCGTGGTCAGGCAACGCCGCTGCGGAGACTTCGACGGGTACTCGGTGGGCTCCCCGACCGGCACGATCGCCTCCGGCCGCTCCTCGTGGATCGACAGGTGTGCCGCCCGCTGCAGCGGGCCACCGGTGACCGGCCGCGGGGACAGGTCCCTGGCCGCGAGGACGCCCTGGAAGAGGTCGATCGCCACGAAGTCGGCGAGCTGCGGCACGAGGACCTCGGCCAGTTCCTGCACCGTGCGGTCCAGGTCCAGCGTGGTGCCTATACGCTGCGCCGCCTCGTTGACCAGCGCGAGCCGCTCGCGCGCCCGGTCCTGGGCGGTGAAGTCGACGGCGGTGTGACACACCCCGAGCGTCTTGCCGTCGCCGTCCCGCAGCGGGAACGACGAGCGGAGCCGGAGGCGGCCGTGTGAGTTCCGGCGGGACCTGCTCTGCGAGGGCGGCACATGCTCCACGGCCGGCGTGGCCTGACCCGACAGCAGGGCCTGGCGCGCCTGCCAGTCCACGGCCGACGGCACCTGTCCCGGTCCGGCGGCCCCGGCTGCGTGGTGGTCCCCGAGGTGCGCGGGCAGGCCCTCCATGGCAGCGAGCACCTGGTTCACCCACTGGAAGCGCAGCTCGCTGTCGAGGACGGCGATGCCGATCGGTGAGTCCTCCAGGAGGCCGCGCAGCACGGCCTGATCGAGTTCCCACCGGCGCGAGTCGGAGGCCTCACACGCCACGGCGAGCCAGACCGGGCCCTGCTCCGCGCGCAGCGGGCACACCCGTACCGCCAGCTCGACCGGGTGCCCCGCACGGTGACGCGCGGTGATCAGGCCCTCCCAGCCGTCCCCGATCCGCTCCGCCACGGACAGCGCGGACACCGGTGAGTCCTCGCTCGAGTCCTGGCCCGTGGCGCTCGTGAGGAGCGAGGCCGCGGGCCGTCCCAGCAGGCTGGGCGCCGGATACCCGAGAAGATCTTCCGCCCGCTGACTCCAGTACCGGATCAGGCCGTGTGCGTCCACGAGGGCGACGGCGGCAGACATGATGCCGAGCGGGTCGCCCCGGTCCTTGGCAGCCAGATCCCTGAGATCCATCGCGTCGGCCGCATCCGCAGGCGGGTTTCCTGACACCACGGTCTCACATGCACCCGGGAGTGTCTTCGGGCCGACGGCCCGGGCATGTGCCCAGGCCGCAGGCGCCACGCGCCGGTATACGGGGCGCGGCGGCCGCCGGCCGACGGGGTGAGTGTCACCCACGCGGGCGGCGGCGCGAACGTCAGCCGCGCGGGCGCTCGAAGGTCAGCAGGAGACCCTCCACGGCTCCGGGCCCTATCGGGTAGCCGTTGCTCATGGGGCGGAGTCCTCCTGACTGCCGGGCCGGGTGGTGGCGCGAAGGCCGGGGCAAGCCCATCATCATCGGGCTCCGCAACAGAAGGACGGACCCGGACCGTTGAGGAGTTCGGCGCCCTGGTGCCCGACGAGGCTGTCCTCACCGGCCGGGACGGCACTGGTAGAGAATCGGCTCGGTGGCCTTGGCGTCGCTACGGCCGCCGGTGGGGCGGGCGGTGGAACTGTAGGCGGCGTTCGGGATGCGACGGCAGGACGACTCGACCCATGCGGTGATCCGCGCGCTGACCGTGGTCCCGCTGCTCTCGCCGAACATGCCGTCCCCACCGCGCCCCGTGCCGCCCAGCACCACGTACTTCAGCTCGCCGGAGTCGATCAGCTGCCGGAACTGCGCCGTGCTCGGGAACGGCACCCTGCCGCTGAAGCCGCCGAGCGGTAGCACATGGGCCCCGGTGGCGAGGATGTACGGAGCCGCGCCGCTCCAACTCGTGGTGGCGAAGACGTAGCTCGCCGATCCGCGGTGCGCGGAGGTGTAGGCGAGCAACTTGCGCTGATCTGCGGTGAGTTGGCCGCCCGCGCTGGAACCGCCGAAGCCGCCGAAGCCGCCGGGACCGCCGATGCCACCGGCACCGGCGAAGTCGCCGAGGTCGCCGACGACGTGCGTCCCGTCGGCTTCTGCCGCCCGGCCGCGCTGTGTTCCGCCCGCCCACGACACCTGCCCGGTACGACGACCCGCCGACGTCACAGAACCGTGGCCGCGGGTCATGCCGGACGGGCCCACCGCGCCCATCCCGGAGTCCCGGTACGAAGGACTGAGCACCTGCGCCGCCCATGAACTCGGCGCGATGAGCATCGCCGCGAGGGACACGACCAGCCCGACCAGGGCGAGCCTGCCGCCGGACGCGGTACGAACGGTCCTGGCCAGCACCAGCAGGACGACGGCGGCGAGACCGAGCAGGCCCACCACGGGCGCCAGCCACGGCAGGAACGACGGGAACCGGCCGGCGAGGTACGCGCTCCACGCCGCCGTCGCCGCCACCGCACCGGGCAGTGCCCACGCACGGGGGCCGCCCGCCCGGTAGGCACGCCACATCAGAACGACGCCGCCGCCGGTGAGCGCGGCGAGGGGGACCGCGATCACACCCATGTAGTACGTGTGGCCGCCGACACTGCCCGCGCTGAAGACGAGGAAGTATGTGGCCAGCCACGTGCCCCACAGCACGAACCCGGCACGCAGGCGGTCGGTGCGCGGCTTGCCGCGGCGCCAGAGGAGACCACAGACTCCGGCGAGGGCACCCATCGGATACAGCCAGCCGGTCTGCGAGGCCAGCGAGGCGCCGAACATCTTCGACCAGCCGTTCTGGTCACCGCCCGACCCGCCACCGGCGCGGAACCTGCCCCCGGCGCCGGGCCCGAATCCTGCTGCCGGCCCCAGTGCCTGGCTCCCGGCGTTCTGCGCACCCTGGGCCCGGCTCGCCCCGGTAGGACGACGGTTGGCGGCCCCACGGCCTGCGGCACCGAGTGCACCATCGGCCCCGCTGGCCCCGCCGGCCCCGCCGGCCGAAGGCGACGCCTGGCCGTGCCGGCCGCCTCCGCCCTGCGTGGCGCTCACGCTGCCGGTGGAGGCCGCGCTGATACCGAGCGAGGAGAAGCGGTTCAGGAAGTTATAGCCGACCACCATGCTGAACGCGGAGTTGTTCGTGGTGCCATCCACATAGGGCCGGTCCTTGGCCGGGACGAGCGTCACCGCGAGCATCCACGAAACCGACACGGCGGTCATCACCGCGGCGGACAGCGCGAGGTGCGTCAGCCGCTTCCGCAGGGCGATCGGCGCCGAAACGAGGTGGACGAGGGCGAGCGCCGGCAGCACCGCCCACGCTTCCAGCATCTTGGCCTGGAAGCCGACGCCGACCCACACACCCGCGATCACCAGAGGGCGCAGTCGGCCGTTCACGGCGGCGCGCTGGGTGGCCTCGGCTGCCAGCAGCACGCAGAGTGTGAAGGCTGGGTCCTCGACGGCGGTGCGGAAGAGCCCCACGGCCACCGGGGTCACCAGGAACGCAGCGTCGGCGATCAGCGCCGCGTGGGCGCCGGCCCACCGGCTCACCACGCGGTGCAGCACCAGCAGGCTGGCCACTCCCTCGAGGACCTGGGGCAGGACCAGCGCCCACGGATGAAATCCGAAGATACGGGCAGAAATGGCTTGGGGCCACAGGAATCCCGGCAACTTGTCCAGAGTGATGGAGTTTCCCGGGTCGAAAGAGCCGTATAGGAAAGCCTTCCAGCTCTCCGCCATGCTGCGTGCGGCGGTCGCATAAAACGTGTGGTATTGGCTGTGCTCGATACCCCACGTGTACAGCACGGCCGCAAGCATGGTGATGACCAGCAGTGTCGGACGCACATATCCGGGCTGGCCCGCCGGCGACCGCCACGGAGCGCGACGAACGGTGCGCAGGGAGTCGGCCGGCCTGAGAACTGTCGTAACCATGCCCGCATTCTTCGGCACTGTCCGAGCCCGTCATCGAGAACCAGCGACTTTCAAGGAGATTCTTGTGAGATCGAGGGAAAATCTTTACGGGCCTTGCCCGGCCTTAAATCTGGGAAGTGCTTTGCATTGCCTCCCGCACAATTAACCCGTACACAGGAATTCAACAGGTGGCACACAGCTGCCGGAAAAGGCGCCCGGCGGGTCGGTGCTCCCTCCGCAAGTGCACCTACGGCGCTCTGGTCCACGGCCGCCGCACGGGTCACGGGCGGCGGCCGCGTGCCTTGATGGTGGCCGGGCAACCGCTTGCAGCGGCTCCGTCGAGCCCTCAGCATGGCCCTTCCCACCGGTTGTTTGGTGTCCCGTGTCCTTTCGGAAGGGGCTGGACGTGCCAGAGCCGTTCGATGCCATGACTCCTGCCGTCGCCGGCGGACCCGGGTTCCCGCCGGAGGCGCCCGCACCGCCGACGCTCGGGGTGGAGGAGGAGTTCGTCCTGGCCGACCGGAACAGCCGGTCGGCTGTCCACAGATCCCTGTCCGTCGTGGCTGCCGCGCGCGCTCACCTCGGCGGGCCGCACGCCACTCCCGAGCTGTCGTTGTCGCAGGTGGAGACCGTCAGCGCGGTGTGTCGTACCGCCGTGGAACTGGAGGCGGAAATCGTGCGATTACGTACCGGCGCGGCCGTCGCCGCGGCCGAGTACGACTGCCTGCTGGTGCCCAGCGGCATGGCGGTCCTCGGCCGTCCCGGGCCGCCGCCCGTCCTCGACCAGGCACGTTACCGCGCCCTCGCCCGCCGCTTCGGGCCCGTCGTCCATGGGCAGGGGGTGAACGCCTGCCACGTGCACGTCGGCGTGGCCGACCGGGAGGAAGCCGTACAGGCGGTCAACCACCTGCGCGGCTGGATGCCCCTGCTGCTGGCCCTCACCGCCAACTCCCCGTACAGCGACGGGGCGGACACCGGCTATGCGAGCTGGCGCTCGATGGTCTGGAGCCGCTGGCCCTCGGCGGGACCTCCGCCCTACCTGCGCGGTGTGGCCCACTACGCATGGGTCGTCGACCAACTCGTGGCCAGCGGAGCGGCGATGGATCCGGCCATGCTCTACTGGCACGTGCGGCCCTCGGCGCACCTCCCCACCATCGAGGTGCGCGTCGCGGACGTGATGCCCGACGCCGGGACCACCACCGCGTACGCGCTGCTCGTCCGCGCCCTCGTCGCGCACGCCGTCGAGACAGTACGCGCCGGCGAACGCGCGCCCGAGGTCCCCGACCTGCTGTTGCGGGCGGCGTGCTGGCAGGCGGCCCGGCAGGGGCCGATCGGTGCGCTGCCCGGCACCCACACTCGCGACTGCACCGCCCTGGCCGTCGGCCGGCTGATCGAGGAGCTGTGGAAACGGGTCGAGCCACACCTCAGCCGGCACGGCGACGACCAGCGCGTCGGCGACTGGCTGAGCGATGTCCAGTGCAAAGGGCCCGGCTCCGCGCGACAGAGGCGTGTGGCGCAACAGCACGAGGACGGCCTACGGGCCGTGGTGGACGACCTCGCCGTAGCGCTTCCGTGAATCCGTCAGTTCCGCTCGGCGGAGATCGGACCGGCGGACATCAGAGCCGCATCAGCCGATGACATCCGTGAAACCGTGTCCGGTGACGTCCGCTCCCGCGAGAGTGCCGGTCACGTGACATACGCCGGTGTAGGCGCCAGGGACGTCGGAGAGCGTGTGACGGGAGACTTCGAGGGAGGCGTCGAGGGCGGGAATGGTGAGAACCCAGTCGCCGTTGTGGTCTGTTCGCTGAGCGTGGGTGATCAGGTGTGAGCCGTCGGCCGTGAGCTGGGTGAGCCAGGACGTGCCGTCTCCCGTGGCGTCCCAGACGCTCAGATACCGGCCCGCGCCGAGGTCGAGCCCGAGCCAGGTGAAGCGCGGCGGCTGGGTGATGCCGGCGACCCACTGGCGGTCGAACCAGGTGCGTCCGTCGACCTGATGCGTCACGCCTTGGATGGTGACGGTTCCTGACGTGATCAGGCCGGGCAGCGCGTACTGTCCGGTGGTCCCGCCGAAGAAGGGGAAGACTCCACCGCCGCCGTTGTAGAGGACGGGGTCCTCGCGTCGCAGGGTGAGCCGGATCGACGCGGTGTCTGTCGTACCCGAGATGTCGAGTTGGTCCAGGTCTCCGCTCACCGCGAGTACCGAAGTCTGCACATTGAGGGAATCCGCGGACACCTTCACATCGTCTACGGCTTCGCCGGCGTACTTGCCGTCGGCGTGGCTGTCGCCTTCCTCGAGCAGGGCGACCGTGCTGTGACAGACGCCTTGCATCGTCATCGTGTGGATCTTCGCCCAAAAGACGTTCTCGGCGTTGTGCAGCTTGGCGCAGAACCACCAGGAGTCCGTGTTGTCGGGGGAGGTCGGGGCGAGGCCGTTGACGGCGTCGATCAATGTGGGGCGAGTTGTGGTCATCGAAACTCCTTTTACCGGGCGGCAGTTGCCGCTTGATCCCATTGAACCAACGGCTCACCCTCGGTACTCCGTTGACTCCGGCCGAACGGCCGTGCGACGGTGAGGACGCGCTCTTCTCGAGAATCACCGGGAACGGAAGGCTGGATGCTGTGACCTTCGGAAACGACGACTCCCGTCAGGCCATGGATCGCAGTCTGACACCAGATCAGCTCGAGGTCTTCGAGAAGGAGTTCGCCGCCCGGCCGGTGAACCGGCTGATGCAGAACGCCGTCACCCAGACACCCGTGGACGATGTGGCCCTGGACCGCCGGATCCTCACCGGTATCGACCACTCCGTCTCCCACCACCTGGACGACTGGAAAGCCACCAACCAGAGGCAGAGCGGCCGCTGTTGGATGTTCGCCGGGCTCAACCTGCTCCGGGTCGGCGCCGCCCGGAAGCTGGGCGTGAAGGACTTCGAGTTCTCCCAGAACTACCTGCTCTGGTGGGACAAGTTCGAGCGGGCCAACCATGTCCTCGAGGCGATCATCGAGACCTCGGACCGGGACGTGGACGACCGTACGGTCGCGCACCTGCTGGCGGACCCGATCGGTGACGGCGGGCAGTGGAACATGTTCGTGGCACTGGTCGCCAAGCACGGCCTGGTGCCCAAATCAGCCATGCCGGAGACCGACAGCTCCTCCGCGACCCGTGCGATGAACCGGGCCCTGAAGACCCTCCTCCGCCAGGGCGCCCACGATCTGCGCGGGCGGGCCGCCGAGGGAGTCGAAGCGCAGCGGGAGCACAAGAGGGAGGTGCTGGCCGCAGTCCACCGGGTGCTCAGCATTCACCTCGGCACGCCTCCGCAGCGGTTCCTGTGGCAGTGGGAGGACAAGGACAAGGACTTCCACCGCGACGGCTGGCTCACCCCGGCGGAGTTCGCCGCCTCGTACGTCCAGCTCCCGCTGGACGAGTATGTCTGCCTGGTGCACGACCCGCGGGAGTCGAGCCCGGTCGGCCGTACCTTCACCGTCGAGTACCTCGGCAACATCGTGGACGCCCCGCCGGTCGTCTATCTCAACGCGGAGATGGAGCTGCTGAAGCGGCTGGCGATGGACACGATCGTCGGCGGTGAGCCGGTGTGGTTCGGCTGTGACGTGACCAAGATGATGCGCTCGGACGCCGGCGTCTGGGACGCCGGGCTCTTCGACTACGCGGCCGTCTACGACACCCCCTTCACCATGGACAAGGCCACCCGGCTGCTGTACCACGACACGCAGATGACCCACGCGATGCTGTTCACCGGCGTCGACGTGGTCGACGGGAGCCCGCGCCGCTGGCGGGTGGAGAACAGCTGGGGCGAGGAGAAGGCGGACAACGGCTTCTGGACCATGAATGACTCCTGGTTCGGCGAGCATGTCTTCGAGATCGCGGTGCGGCGATCCGCGCTGCCGCCGGAGCTGGCCGCCGCCCTCGACCAGCCGCCGATCGTCCTCCCGGCCTGGGACCCGATGGGCGCCCTGGCGGACTGAGGAGATCGATGTGGCGTGCGCCGCAGCCGCGGCCTGAGCCGCATGGCGCAGGCTTCGATCAAGCCGCTGGCTCAGCTGCCTACGGCGTGCAAGTCGCGGTGCGCGGCGGCACGGCGGTGGGTGAGGACATCCGGGTCGGCGTCGAGGGTGTAGTCCATGTCGAGGCCGGCGAGGGTCTGGACGATGCGCGGCAGACAGTCGTCGCAGGCGTCGACGCGGCAGGTGCGCTCGTCGATGGGCTGCAGGCGGGTGCCCAGCCCGCGGCTGCGGGCGCGGACCCGGTCCGCGGAGGCGTGGACGGTGGCGACGGCGCGGTAGCGGGTGGGGGCGGCGGAGAGGCGGGTGGCGACGAAGGCGGCAGGGTCGTCGCCGGGCACGGGACGGGGCGCGACGCGGCGGCCGGTGGGCGTGACGCCGGCGATGCGGTCGAGACGGAAGAGACGCCAGGCCTCCTTGCCGGTTGCGCGCGCCAGGAGGTACCACAGCCCACCGGAATCGACCAGGTGGCAGGGCTCGGCCCGGCGTGAGCCGGTGGTGCCGTCGCGGGTGGTGTAGTCGAAGGTGACGATCTCGTGGTCGCGGCAGGCGACGGCGAGCCCGGCCAGGACCGCAGGGTCGACGCGCGGTCCCCGCTCCTCCCAGGTGATGCCGGCGAGGGACGTCCGGAGGGCGGTGACCTGCCCGTGCAGCCGCCGTGGGGGCACCTGTTCGAGCGCGGCCAGGGCCCGCAGGGCGCTCTCCTCGATCCTGGCCAGGCCACCGGCCGTGGTGCGCAGGGCGACGGCGATCGCGACGGCCTCTTCGTCGTCGAGGAGGAGTGGGGGCAGATCGCTGCCTGAGGTGAGGCGGTAGCCACCGGCGTGCCCGCGGGCGCCGGCCACGGGGAAGCCCGGTTCGCGCAGCGGGCCGATGTCGCGGCGGACGGTCCGGACGGTCACGTCGAGGCGTTCGGCGAGATCGGCACCGGCGCGAGGACCTCCGCCCAGTTTCGCTGGGCTCCCGCCAACCCCCTGCCGTGTATCCCCGAGGCGGAGGCGAAGAGCACGCTCGCTTGGTGCTACATCGCCGCGTTCGGCCCGGTGACGGCCGACGACCTGAAGTGGTGGACCGGGCGGACTGTCACCGACACCCGCAAGGCCCTCTTCGACCGCAACGGCGATATCGGCCCCACGATCTGGTGGAACGGCCGCGTCATCGGCACCTGGGCCCAGCACGCGGACGGGCACATCAACCACCACCTGCTGACCGACCCCGGCAGCCGAGCCCGTGCCGCCGTCGAAACCGAGATCGAACGCACCCTCGCGTTCCTCGACGGCACCGGAGTCACCCCCTGCTACCGAACCCCTCTCGAACGCCGCCTCGCCACATGACATGCCGTGCACGGGAGGACCGCCTCGGTCTCCGCGTCGTTCACGGCTCCGGGATCAGCCGATGAGCGAGCGGAACTGCTCGATCGTACGGCGCCGCATGGTGAGGAAGGCGAGCCAGGAGCCGTCCGAGTAGTGCAGCCGGAAGCGGGCCATCAGCTGTGTCCGGGGCCGGCGTTCGACCCGGATCACCCAGGCACGCGGCACCTCCCACACCGGGGTGCCGTCCAGGGGCCGGACCAGTCCGACCCGTTGGTCGGTCACGCGCAGCAGCAGCGCGCCGGAGGTACGTGGCATCCCCGCCGCGATGCTGCCGACCTGGCCGGACTGTGCCGCGACGTTGTTGACCAGCTGGTTCGCGATGGCCGCGCCGATGCCGACGCCTTTGGCGCTGTTGGCGGGAACGACGGAGCCGTACCCCAAGAGCTGTTCACCTGGGGCCAGTTGACTGTGTGCGGAACGCTCACGGAGGGCGGACATGCTCATGATCATAGTGACCATGGCGTCCAGGATCCAGGCCAGCTGCGGGGCGCCGGCCACGTCCGTGAGGTCCAGGCCCAGCTCCTCGTCCAGCTCGCGTGCCAGGGCCTGAAGGACGGGTTCGCCGGGCTCGACGTTGCCGCCTGGCAGGGTGTACGGGTGGCGCGCGCAGATGCGTGCGCAGGCGCTGTACGTTGGGGGCGCCCGGCGGGTCTCCGCTCGGTGGAATCGGTGTGAGGGGGCGGGTGTTGAGCGTCGTACTGCTGGCACTTGGGGGAACGATATCGGTGCGGGGCGCCGCGCGGGGAGCGCGGCTCAGTGGTGCCGAGATCACTTCGGCCGTACCGGGCCTGGCGGAGCTGGGGGTCCCTCTGGACGTACGGGACATGCACGCCGTGCCCAGCGGGAGTCTCACCTTCGCGCAGGTCCTCGATGTCATCGCCGTCGCCGCGCGGGCCGTGGCCGAGGGCGCGGACGGGGTCGTCGTCACGCAGGGCACGGACACCCTGGAGGAGACGGCCTTCCTGGCCGACCTGGTGTGGCCGCACGATGCGCCGTTCGTGCTGACCGGCGCGATGCGGCAGCCGGCCATGGCGGGGGCGGACGGACCGGCCAACGTACTCGCCGCTGTGCGCGTCGCCATGGCGCGGGAGGCGCGCGACGCGGGTGCGCTGGTCGTCCTCAACGACGAGGTGCACGCGGCGCGATGGGTGCGCAAGACACACAGCACGAGCACCGCGACCTTCGCCTCGCCGAGCACCGGTCCGCTCGGGCATGTCGTCGAGGACCGGGTACGGATGCTCCTCGCCCCGCCCCGGTACGAGCCGCTGTCGGCCGGGTTCGACCGGGAGCGGCTCGAGGCCGCGCGCGTCGCCCTGCACGTGGTCACCCTGGACGACGACGGCACACAGCTCCAGGGGCTCGAGACCACGCACAGGGGCCTGGTCGTCGCCGGCTTCGGCGTCGGGCACGTACCCGGTGTGCTCGCGCCCAGGCTCGGCGCGCTGGCCGAGCACATACCGGTCGTGCTGACCTCGCGCACCGGGACCGGCTCGGTCCTGCGGCACACCTACAGCGCACCCGGCTCGGAACAGGACCTGCGGCAGCGCGGGCTGATCGACGGCGGATTCCTCGACCCGTACAAGGCCCGGGTGCTGCTCCGGCTGCTGCTGGCGGCCGGCGCCGGGCACGGCGACATCGCGGAGGCGTTCGCCCTCCGGGGCTGAGACCACGGCGGAACGGGATGCCGTCGGGCGCAGATGAGGTGCCCGCTCGTACGAGCCGTGACTTCAGTGGCCCAGAAGCAGTCCCGTCCCCGACACGTCGACGCGGATGCCGTCCTTGTCAACGGCCACGCGCTGGAGCTGCAGCGCGCCTCCCGGCGGCTTCGGCAGCTGGAAGGCGAAGGAGAAGCGGTCGGCGATCTGGGGGCGGGTGAGCTTGGTCAGCGTGGTGAGCAGGGACGGGTCGAGGCCCAGTCGCTTGAGGAGGCTGGGGTGGGCGAGCGCCACGTCCACGAGGTTGATCCTGGTCAGATCGTGCAGGAAGCGCGGCGCGCCGGTGAGCTGATGGAGTTTGTCCTCGTCGTGGAGCGCGGCGCTCACCGTGCTGTCGGGGACACCCAGGCGGTGCACGATCGCCGGGATCGTCAGCATGGACTTGATCTGGTCAGCCTCGTGGGTGATACGGCGCGCTGAGGCGGGGGTGAGGTGGAGGCCCTCGGAGGGTCTGGTGCCGGGCCGGTACGTCGCGAGGTCGTCGATGTCGAGCCGGATGCCGTCCACGGAGGTGGCGATGCCGCGTTCTCCCTCGCGCCGGATCTCGGCATCGGCTCGTACGCTCAGGTCGCGGCCCGCGATGCGCAGGGTGCCATGGGCTTGCACGCGGTCGGGTCCTTGGGCCGTGAAGTCCACCTGCGAGGCGCCGAGTTCACGGTTCATGTCGGCGAACGACAGCAGAACCTGGCCGTGCACCTGGCGAACGAGCGCGCCGCGTACCGAGGTCGGTCCGTCACCGTCGATGCGTATGTCGTTGGCGGTCGCGGTGACCTGGGTGAGGGTGACTCGGTGGGCCGGGATGTCGGGGACGGTGACCTGGACCGAGTCCAGGCGCCCCGCGGCCACCTGCGTCAGGAAGGGGAACCCGCCGATCGAGACCTCGGGGGCCGCGGCGAGATGCATGGAGTCCTTGAGCCGTTGGGAAGCCTTGTGCTCGGCGTAGAGCAGCGCCCACCGGTCGGCCAGGACGACGAGGCAGACGAGGGTCAGCACCCAGACGAGGAATCGGGCGATGGTGGGCAGGCCGGTGGCGCGGTTACGACGGCGGCTGCCGCGCCGGTGATTGGGCGGCTCCCAGGGCTCTTCGTGGTTGTCCTGCCGGGCCTCCGCGCCGTCCTCGGTCAGGAAGTCGTCCAGCGGATGGTCCGCCAGTGACGCCAATTCGTCGTATGGATTGCGGCCGGACGGAACCTGAGCGGTGGGTGGCCCGTCCGACTGGGCAGATTGATGCGTGTGTTTGTGGGGGGTACGCATCGCCAGATTTCATCACATAGTCACACCCGTTCCGCAAGTCCTACCTGAAGTAAGGGAAGATATGAGTCACTTCGCGCCCCGCCCCGTGACCGCACTCACATGTTGAGGGCGTCCAGAATCGACTCCATGGCGAGGACACCGCCGAGGCCGAGGACCGCGAGCACGGTCGTATAGGTGGTGCGCGCCTTGATCGCGTCGATGACGGACAGATTGAAGTATTCCTTGAACATCCAGAATCCCGGGTCGTTGACATGTGAGAAGGCGATCGATCCGCACGAGATGGCGAGGACCATGATCTCCGGATGGACTCCGCTGCCGGCGAGCAGCGGCAGGGCCACGCCCGAGGCGGTGACGACGGCGACGGTCGCCGAGCCGAGGGCCACGCGGAGGTTGGCCGCGATGAGCCAAGCGAGGATGACCGGCGACAGCGACCAGCCGTGGGTGGTGTTCTTGATGTAGTCCGAGATCCCGCCGTCCACGAGGACTTGCTTGAACGCGCCGCCCGCGCCGATCACGAGCAGGATCATCGCCATCGCCTGGGCGGCCGACCGGCAGGACACGCTGACCTCTTCCAGGCTGCGGCCGATCCGCAAGCCGAACGCCCAGATCGCGACGGCCAGCGTGAGCAGCAGGGCGATGGGCGCGGAACCGATGAAAGCGATGAAGTGCAGGACGGGCCCCGACCCGGAGCCGACCAGGTCGGTCACCGCGGCTCCGGCGATGAGCACCACGGGCAGCAGGGCCACCGACAGTGACCAGCCCGTGCCCGGCATCTCCTCGTCGGTGAAGACGCGGTCACTGACCAGGCCGGTGGGTATGGAGGGGTCCATCCTCCGGATGAACGGAAGACGCGGCCAGATCAGAGCGATCAGCGCACCGGCCGGGATGGCGATGAACAGGCCGTAGAACAGGGTCAGTCCGAGCGAGGCGTGGAAGGTCGCGGCGACCGAGGTCGGGCCGGGGTGCGGCGGCAGGAAGCTGTGCATGGTGGACAGGGCGATCGACATCGGCAGCCCGACCCAGAGCAGATTCGCCCGGGTGACACGTACGAGGGTGAAGGCGACCGGCACGATGATGACGAAGGCGACCTCGTAGAACATGGTGACGCCGATCAGCATGGCGGACAGCACCATGGCGAGCTGAACCCAGCGCGGGCCGCACAGGTCGAGGAGTCGGCCGGCGATCCGCTGGGCGGCGCCGGAGTCGCCCATCACCCGGCCGACCATCGCGCCGAGCCCGATGGTGAGCATGGTGTCTCCGATCTGCCCGCCGATGCCCTCGGAGAGCACGTCGGGGATCTTCTCCAGCGGGATGCCCCGGACGAGGCCGACCCCCACGGCCACCAGCAGCAGGGCGGCGAAGCCGTTGAGTTTCAGGTTCGTCATCAGGAAGAGCAGGCGGGACCTGACACTCCGTCCGCTCGTCTGATACCAGGGGGAGAACTCGCCGCTGCTCGGCGCGCGCTGCCGCGCTGTCGTCAGCTGTCCGGCGAGTGGGTCAGGTTGCCGATGCCGCGAGGGCGGTCCGGGACACGGGCCAGTCGCCGTGCCAGGTGTGTACGGCAGTCGGGCCACTCTGCCGCGGTGATCGAGAAGATCGCGGAATCGCGGAGCAGACCGTCCTCACCCGGCACCCACGACCGTGACCAGTTCCGCAGCACGCCCTCGAACCGTGCTCCCACCTTCTCGATGGCCGCTCGCGAACGGCCGTTGCGTGCGTCCGTCTTCAAGTCGACGCGCGCCACGCCCCAGTTCTCGAATGCGTGCCGGAACAGCAGGAACTTGGCCTCGGTGTTCAACCCCGTGCCCAGGGCCGACGCCGCCAGCCAGGTGTAACCGACCTCGATCGCGCAGAGACCGTCCCCGGTGGGCCACAGGCGCGGATCCCAGTAGGCGGTGGCTCCCATGGCCCGCCCCGAAGACTTCTCGACCTGCGCATACGGAGCGAGTTTTCCGGCAGCGGCACGAGCGAGCTGTAGGTCGATGTACTCCTCGACCTCGCTCGCCCGAGGCACCCACGTGAACCGGTATACGCTCCGGTCCTCCTCCGCCGAAGCGGCCAGGTCTGCGGCATGGCGATGACCCAAGGGCTCCAGACGCACAAGCGCTCCTTCAAGAACCGGGCCCTCAAGCGTGAATCCCACGGATCATCACTCCTTGCCGGTGCAGACCGTCCGCACCGCATCCGGGGCGTCAGCGTGCCAGAGTCATCACTCCATGTCGCGCGAATTCTGCCCCGTCATGCGATGACGCTCGCCTCGTGCGTCCCGTCGGACGCGATCCAGCGAAGGCAGGCCGCGAGCTTGCCGAGCGTGACCGTATGGTCACGTCACGCCTCCAAGTACCGACCCGGGTGGCGCGCAGCCGGGATCCGGGCCGGGCCGGGCCGACACATGCGATCACAGGCTGAAGACCCGGCGGGCGTTCCCGGACAGGAACAGCTCGGTGGCCTCTTCGTCCACCTTCCCGCGGCCCCGGCCGCGCAGATAGTCGACCAGTTCGCGCGGGTAGCGGCGGGCGGTGTAGGCACTGGTGTCGATGTAGACATTGGCGTGCTTGTCGGCTACGGCGATCATCTCCGTGGTCCGCGGACAGCCGATGTGGCCGCAGACGATGGTCAGTTCGGGGAAGTCGAGCGCGACCTGGTCGATGCAGGGGATGGGGCGTCCGGTTTCGGAGGGGCGCAGCGGGCCGGTGTGGCCGACCTGGGTGCAGAAGGGGATGCCGAGATCGACGCAGGCGGCGTGCAGCGGGTAGTACAGCCGGTCGGTGGGCGGCAGTTGCCACAGCCAGGGCACGATCCGCAGGGCCAGGAAGCCGAGCTCCTCAACAGCGGCGCAGTTCGCGTACGGCCTGGACGGGCCGGGTGAGGTCCGCGCCGGCGGCCCCGCGCAGCCGTCCGTCGGACTGTGCGACGAACTCGGCCACCTCGTCGTTGCTGATCAGCGGGCCCTGAGGGCCGTACCAGGCCGCCGAGAGACCGATCTCCACGTCTGCTGCGGCCATGGCGGCCACAGTGGCCTTGACCGGCAACGGCTCCTCCAGGAGTCCCTGCCCCGTCCAGCGACGCAACGACTCGGACATCTCGTCGCTGTGGGTCACCAGTGGCCACCCAAGAGACATGGGCGACGCGACTTCGGTTGGCTGCGTCCTCGCGTTCGATCTGTCACTGATCAGGAGAGAAGGGTGCCGCCGGACTGTGGCCCGGCCCGATGGTGTGTGCGGTTTTTGGCCCCCGCTGGTCCGCCGCCCCGGGACTGGCGGACCGGCGCCCTCAAGGACGCTCTCGCGGCCCTCAAGGACACTCTCGCGGGGTAAACGGAACCTACGCTTCCATCGGTCGTGACGGAAGACCTCCAGATGTGTGGTCCAGGTCACGTCGCCCCGGCAGCGTAGTGGGTCGGCCGTCGCGCGTGAAGCGCACATGCTCGCCGGACACGGCCTAGAAAGGCTTCGGGCCGTTCCCGTGGTTCTTCGAGCCGGAGACATACGATGGCCGAATGACCACAGTTTTGCTGAATACCTCCGCCGGGGACATCACCCTGGAGCTCGACGAGTCGAAGGCGCCGAAGACGGTGGCGAACTTCGTCGAATATGTGCAGTCCGGTCACTACGACGGCACCATCTTCCACCGGGTGATCTCCGGTTTCATGGTGCAGGGTGGCGGCATGACCGCGGACATGCAACAGAAGGCGGCACCGCGGCGGGTGGAGAACGAAGCCAAGAACGGCCTGAGCAACGACAAGTACACGGTGGCGATGGCGCGGACGTCGGACCCGCACTCGGCGAGCGCGCAGTTCTTCATCAACACCAACGACAACGATTTTCTGAACTACCCGGGCCAGGACGGCTGGGGTTACGCGGTGTTCGGCAAGGTCGCCGCGGGTACCGAGGTGGTGGATGAGATCGAGGGCGTGCCCACCACGTCCCGTGCCGGGCACGGCGATGTGCCGGTGGAGCCCGTGACGATCGTGTCCGCACAGGTGGTCTGAGGTCGGTGACCTCACCCGCGTGGCCCCCGGTGAGGCCACGCGGTCACTCATCCGGGGCGCGACCAGCGCTCTTCTTCTGGATCACCACGCCTGGCCGGGGTCCCTCTTCAGGGCCCGGCCAGGCCTCCATGGGCGCAATCGCGGAGTCCACCGCGACCGCTCGGCCGCAGGTCACCCTCAGCGCCCCCGATCGAGCAGAGCGTCGGCCAACCGCCGTACGCCGTGCGGCAGTTCGGCGGCATCGGCCCGTGATCCGCTCCTGGGGGGATCCTGTGACGGTCGGCCCGATGGCTCCTGGGACTGATCGCCACTGAGTACACTCTGTGACCCGTACGGGACCAGGTGTGTCGGTGTGGGCAGGGAGTGGGGCGGTGCCGGTGACACCGGAGGCCGGTTACAGGGTCGGGGGTCGGTATCGGCTGCAGGAGCCCATCGGCCAGGGCGGGATGGGCGTCGTCTGGCAGGCCCGGGACGAACTGCTGGACCGGCGTGTCGCGGTCAAGTGCGCCCGCCCGGACGACGCCAAGGCCGCCCAGCGACTGAAGAAGGAAGCGCGGTACGCCGCGCGGCTGCACCACCCCAACGTCGTAGCCGTGTTCGACTATGTCGCCGAGGGCGACGCCTGCTGGATCGTCATGGAGTACGTGCCCTCGCGCAGCCTGGCCCAGCTGATGGCCGAGCGCGGACCGCTCTCCCCTCAGGAGGCCGGCTCGATCGGCGGCCAGATCGCGGCCGCGCTGGCGAAGTCCCACGGCGAGGGCGTGGTGCACGGCGATGTGACGCCGGAGAACATCCTGGTCACCGATGACGGCGTGGCCCGGCTGACGGACTTCGGGATCGCGCGGGCCCTGTGGAGCGAGGTCACCCAGACCGGCACGCACACCACGACAGGCACGGTGCGCGGCAAGCCCCGCTATCTCGCCCCCGAGGTGGCCAAGGGCAAGGCGCCGGACGCGAAGGCCGATGTGTTCTCCCTCGGCGCCAGCCTGTTCGCGGCGGTCGAAGGCCGCTCGCCCTACGGGGAGTTCGAGCACGTCATGGGCTACCTCGCCAGGGCCCTCGAAGGACATGTGGACGCCCCGCAACAGGCGGGCCCGCTCACCGCACCGCTCACCGCGCTGCTGCAGGTCGAGCCCGGGAACCGCCCGGACGCCGGCGAGGCACGCAGCCTGCTCACGCGCGCCGCACCGCCGCCCGCGCACATCCAGGAATACGTCCAGGAGCACCAGCGCCGGAGCGGGCAGGGGGCCGCGCAGGCGACGCTTCGGCTCCGTCCTACGCTGGCCCTGCCGTCCCTCACGATGTGGCTGCCGCGGAAGCTGCGTGGCCGGCTGACTGGCCGGCGCCGCGCGCTGACGGTCACGGCGGCGGCCCTGGCCGTGGCAGGACTCGCGATCGGACTGCTCGCTCTCTTCGGCGCTTGGCCGTTCGGGCACAAGGGCGGCACCGGGCACCGTTCCGACGCCAAGCCCTCGGCGACGGGGCAGGCTCAGGCCGGTGCCCTGGGCGACGCCCCGAGCGCCGACCCCTGCAAGGTGATGGACGCCGCGTCGCTGAGCCGTTTCGGTCACACCGAACTAGCCCCGGCCTACGGACAGTTGAGCCGGTGTGACGTACTGGTGCTGAACTCCGGCGGGGACGAGATCGCCGACGCCGAGGTCGACTTCAGCAGTGATCTCCAACAGTTCGACAGTGACGTGGCCGTCAGGAAGGTCAGCAACGTCGAAGTCGCCTCCCTGAAGCGGGACGGGGACCAGTGCCTGCGGTTCATCACGACCCCCGACCGCAAGCAGATCGTGGTCAACGGCAAGCGGGACGGAACCGGCGCGCCCGACCCTTGCGCCCTGTCCGACGCCGCCGTCGACTATGCGGTCACGGTGCTGGACAAGGGCCCGGTACCCCGGCGTTCGGCCGTGTGGCCCGCCGACTCCCTGGGCCGACTGGACGCCTGCGCCGTGCTGGACCCGGCCACGCTCAAGAAGGTCCCCGGCCTTGAGCTGCGGCCCAAGGATCACGGCTTTGCCGACTGGACCTGTGACTGGGCGAGCCCTGACGGTCAAAGCGCCTATGTGCAGCTGCAGTTCACGCAGGACAACGACCTGTCCGACAATGGACGGCCCGCGCGGGTGGCCGGAACGACCAGCTATGTCTCCCCCAAGGAGGAGGGGGACGACAGCTGCGTCGTCTACACACCGCACCGTACGTTCACGGACTCCGTCGGCGAGCGGACCATCGAGCTGTTCCGGCTGACCCTCAAGGAACAGGGGCAGCAGAACGCCAAGGTGTGCGACGACGCCAAGTCGGTCGCGGGCGCCGCCGTACAGAACATCGAGAAGAGGCTGCCCGCGAAATGACCCGGCCCGCAAAATGACTCTGACCGGACAATGAGCCTGACCGGACGACAGACCCGCCCCGGAATACGAACATGACACAGACGCCGACCGGCATGACACAGCCACCGACCCGAGTTCTCCCCGCCACCCACGGCAGCCTCGCGCGCGGCGTCTCGGCGCCGGTGACGGGCACGCTCTTCGCCCTCGCGCTCACCGGCGGCATCACACTCCGGCCGGGGGAGGGACGCGAGGTCCTGTTCGGCCGCAACAGGCCCGAGGTCCACGTCTGTCTGGGCGAGGACGATCCGCGCGTCAGCCGCCACCAGGGCACGCTCACGCATCGGGACGGCCGGTGGTGGCTGAGCACCAGCGGGCAGCTGCCGATCCGCTGCGCCGAGGGCCGTCTGCTCTTCCGCGGCGAGGAGCCGCTCCCGCTGTCCACCGGCTACACCCCGCTGTTCGTCCAGGGCTCGCGGGGACGCGAGCACCTGCTCGAGGTCTTCGTCACCGGCGCCGACGACGAGCCTCCGCGCCCCCGGCACGCGGACGTCACCCGCCCGCCGCGGGTGTGGGTGCTGACCGAACAGGAGAAACTGGCCCTCGTCGTACTCGGCCCGCGCTATCTGCTGCACGAGCCGAGGCCGCAGCCCCTGACCTGGAAGCAGACGGCAGCCCAGCTCGTCGACTTGCAACCGGGGGCGAGCTGGACGAACAAGCGCGTCGAGCACATCGTCAACGCCGTGCGCGCCCGGCTGTCCCGCGATGGAGTGCCGTATCTGACCCGCGAGGAGGTCGGCGAACCGGTCGGCAACGCCCTGAACGACCATCTCCTGTGCGCCCTGCTGACCTCCACGACTCTCGTCCCGATGGACCTGGCCCTCGTCGAGGCGACCTGACCCCGACGCCCCGCCCGCGAGCCACCGCGGACCACCGGGCCCGGGACCCCTCCCGACCGCTGCGCCTACGCTCCCCGCCATGCCCACCTCATCACGATGTGCGCTCCGGACCGCCGTCCTGCTCGCCGCCGCAGCGGCCATGGGCGCGACCGCGTCGTACCCGTCCTCCGCCTCGGCCGCCGCGCACCCGCGGCTCGTCGTCACCCACGGCGGCACCACGGCACACCCGGCCGTGTACGACGGTCACGGTCACACCGTCGCCGGCATCACGGTCGAGGCGAACCATGTGATCGTGGAGAACTACCGGGTCACCCGGCCCAAGGCGCCCGGCATCGAGATCACCGGCGACGACATCACCATACGGAACAACACCGTCACCAGCCCGCACGGCGGCGACGGTGACGGGATGCGCTTCTTCGGAGACGACCTGAGGATCCAGCACAACACCGTCCGAGGCGCCTCCAACCGCTACGGTCACGCCGACTGCATGCAGACCTTCGCCAGCGACACCCCGCCCAGTCGGCATGTGCTGATCGAGGGGAACCGCTGCGAGCACATCGACAACATGTGCGTGATGGCCGAGGGGCCCAATGACGGGGAGGGTGACGGTCACGGCCACACCTTCGGCTTCACGATCCGCGGCAACTACTGCGAGACCCTGAGGGCGTCCCAGGCCCTGATGTTCGAGGACGTGCAGCACGTCACCATCGTCGGCAACACCTTCGCCGCCCCCACCGACCACGCCATCGGCCTGGCCATCCACTCCATGAGCGCCCACGTCTGCGGCAACAGGACCAACCCCCGCGTCCGTTACGAGGTCGGCATCGACGCCTCCTCCCGGCCCGGCTACCGCGGCCCGAAGCCGGGCGGCCCTCCCTGATCGCTCCCGGCCCGGACCGGCGTCAGTGCGATCCGGCCCTGCGCAGGCGCGAGGTCCTGTGATCCTTCGCTCGACCAACCGGCCGGTTTGGGCTCCTCGCCGAAGACCCAGGGCGCCAGGCGAAGCGGACCGCTCCGACGTCGAGGTGGCCAGGCCGGGAGTGTGCCAGGGGGCGATCCTGCCAGGCGCCCACCGGGAGCCGAATCGGGCTTTGGACCTACGACAGGAGACCGGAGCTTCGGTTGTTCGGCCGAAGCCGCTGTCTGGTGGGGGCCGAGCAAGGTGGACACAGGAAACCGGTCGGGGCCGCTGAGCGTCATCTGAGTGAGAGAGCGACCCAATCGGCGAAGAAGCTCGGGGGACGCGGCGATGACTTCCTGGCGCGAGCCGCTGTGGCCGTGGCTGCGCGTGCTGATCTTCCTGGCGGCGGCGGGCGGGATCGCCGCCTGTGCGTTATGGGCGGCCGGGCGGTACGACGACGTCATGGCCTTCCGGCAGGCGTCCGTCTGCCACGGCACGGCCCACCACGGCTGTCTGGTGCAGGCGTCGGGCACGGTAGTCGACCGGCGCACCAGTGAGTCCTGCACCACCGACAGCAACGGCGTCGAGCACTGCACCACCAGCTACGAGCTTCGGGTGCGCCGCCCGGATCGCACGCAGTGGCTCGGCGTCGACGCGGGCACGTACGACGATGCGCACCGGGGCGACCCCGCGGAACTGCGGATCTGGCACGGTGCGGTCGTGCGCATGACGGTGGACGGCCACACCGAGACCTACTCTCCGCCCTCCTCGGACTCGATGGCCTGGCGGCTGAGCGGGGCCTGGCTGTTCCTGGGCCTGGGGTCTTGGGCGGTCGTGAGCGGGCGGCCCTCGGAACTGATCGCGTTCCCGAACTTCGGATGGCTGTGGCTGACCATCCCGTTCGTCATGGTGGTCCATGGCGTCCTGCTCGGCGACGTCCCGGAGCTGGCCTGGGCCGGGCTGATGGGCGCCTTCGGCGTCGCGTGGATGGTCTTCGCCTGGCGGATGTGACCGGCGGACACGGAACGTGGAACAGCGTGCCGCCGGCCACGCCCGCCTGTGAGGTGGCCTGATCAGAAGTCGACGATCTCGGTGTCGTCGATGCGGGCCACGGATTCCTGCCGGAAGCGCTTGTCGTAGGCGGCGCGGATCTTCTCGATCTTGCCGCTGTCGGCGGTGGCGGGCACCCGGCCCGCGCCTCGGCGACCGGCAGGTCAGGCCGGCCGGGAAGCGCGGGGTGACGAACTCGTCGACGAAAGCGTGGAACTGTCTGCCGGTCACCGGAGGGCCGCCGTCCGGCTTGGGCGTTCCGAACAGAAGCTCGGTCTGCGTCGGCCCCGCCGGACTCCAGCTCGGGTGTCAGCTTCAGGCGGTAGGGCACACCTACCGGATCCTGGAGGCCGGCTCGGCCCCCGGCACCCCACCCTCATCTCGATCAACAAGGTGTACAACGGAACGTCCGATCTGGAGCTCAACCTGCGGATGGACGGGAACTCCCTGTTGTCACCGGATCCCGAGTTGTTGTTCAGCCGCTACAGCAAGCGTTACTTCCCGACCGCCGACGACGGCACCTTCACCGTCACCGATCAGCACGGCGGCCGGCACCGCGCCCGCACCCGGTCGTCGTGTCAGGCGTTGACCGTGCTGCGGTCGATGATCTCCTGACCGGCCGGCAGTGCCTGGACCAGTTCGGGGGTGGTCGGCCCCCCATGCTTTCGGCGGCGGTGGTGGTGGTCACGACCAGCGGGATGCCCAGCACGGTCGCCGCCCGCGCCAGTGCCACCACGTTGTGCTTCAGCTCGCCGACGGGATGTGCCGGACGCCGGACAGGAGGCCAACCTGCTGATCCACGAGCACCACGACGGCGTTCTCCCGGGTGACCGGCTCCAGCAACGCGCTGCGCTCGCTCATCTTTCACTCCTTCGAGGTCGAGTCACCGCCCTCGCCGAGCAGGGCTTCGACGACATCCAGCCCCGCGCCGGTGCCGTCCTGGCCTGCCTGCGCCCCGGCGGCATCCGGGCCAGCGAACTCGCCCGCGCCTCGGGACAGCACAAGCAGGTCATCGGCTCCCTCATCGACGGCCTCGAACGTCTCGGCTACGTCGGACGCACACCCGACCCCGCGGACCGCCGTGCCAAACTGATCTGCCCCACCGAACGCGGCCTCCTCCAGATGCAGGCCGCCGCCTCCATCATGCGCGCGATCGAGGAGCGCCACGCGAGGGCACTGGGCGATCAGGAGTACGCCGCCTTCAAGACGGCTCTGCGCCGAGTGGCCGACCTCCAGTGCGAGGCCATCGCCACAGGCCCCGCACCGTCGCGCGGCCAGGGCAGCTGAAGCGAACGCGACGATCGTATCCCCGGAAACGGATGGTGATCCGGCCCTGGGGGGTGGCTCACCCGCTCGGATGCGCTCGGCGCGACAGCGGTCGCGAGGGTGTGCATGGTGAGTTCATGATCACTACACCTCACCCCAAGAAGACCGTTTCCCGGATGCCGCGAGTTTTCGCGGTGAGTGCCGCCCTGGGCATCGCTTGTGCGGCGGGGGTGGCGACTGCCACATCCGCCGTGGCCGCGACGCCCGTCACGCACGTCGCCACAAAGGCCGCCCCGGCCTACGGCGGTGGCGGAGGAGGGGAGGAAAACAAGTGCGGCAACGGCCTCCTCGACCTCCTCAACTTCTGTAACTGATGTGCAACTGACGGACAACCGGCGGTAGTTCCTGTCCGCCGACCGCACAACCGCACAACCGCACATGGAAGAAGTCCACCCACCCCCGGGGCGGTCAGGAGCAGGGGCACGATCCCTGTCCCTGACCGCCCTGCCGACCACAACCGACGATTCCGTGCCGCCGGCGCGGAGCCCGCTGAGGTCGGCGGCGAAAGCGAATGCCGGGCTCTGTTCGACCGCGTGCCCCTCCCGGCAGACAGCCGAGCGGGACCTCGTTCAGGCGGAGCCGAGCTGACCGCGGGCGGCGCCCCGGTCGTCGCGGAGTGGGCCGGCGGGACGGTCCGGGGCGCGGTCGGCGCTCGGGCCGGTGAGGTGCGGGAATCGCCGGGCGGCCAGCAGGAAGCCGAGGGCGGTGAGCACGAACGGCCACGTGAACGCGTGGCCGCCGGACGGGGCGAGGAGAGCGGCGACGGCCGGCGTGAGGGCGGTCGCCGTCGCGGCACCGAGCAGCGCGTACAGCAGTGTCGCCCGGGTGACCGCCAGGAACACCCCGCACAGTGCCAATGCGACGAGCACGGCGTTGTAGCCCATCGTGCCGTCGGCGATCCGTGCGGCCGGTGCCCCGAGCGCCCAGGCCGTCAGGATGCCCGTCGCGCTGCCGCAACAGGCCACCCAACCCGCTGCCCGGCTCGCCAGGAAGAGGCCCGCGAGCAGCAGAGCCCCCGCGTACCACTGATCCATGAAGAAGACCTGGGACAGATTGCGCAAGAACGCTCCTGCCACGTCGAAGGGTCTCAGGCCGGTAGGTCCGGATGCCGCGTGGGGCAGCGCGGCGACGCTCCCGCCATGGGCCCAGATCCGTTGGAAGGCGGGCGCGGCCACGGTGACGGCGCCCGCCAGCAGGCAGTAGGGCAGGGTCAGCGTCGGCATGTCCCAGACGTGCAGCAGCTGGGCGACGGCCGCCGTGACGACGGTGACCACGAGGCAGGCCGCGGCGGCGAGCAGTGCCGTGGCCGGCCTCCGCGCATCGAGGAACACGGCGAAGCACAGCGCGATCAGACAGGAGTTGAAGCCTTCCAGTCCCGCCCGCACCCGGTCGGGGGCCACGCCCAGCAGACATGCGGCACCGGTGCCGAGGGCGGCGCCGCCCACACCGTAGGCGCCGTAGCGCCAGTCAGCGGTGAACAGCGCGAGGCCGAAGACAGCGCCCGACCAGGCGCTGTCCAGGAACATGACCTGGGCGAGGCCGCGCAGCACCCGCAGCCCGAACTCCAGACCGCGTCTCGGCTCCCCCCGACGGGGCCGAGCCGGCAATCGCCCGTCCCACCCTTTCCCGGACACATCTCCGCAGGCGTGCACATTCATCCGCATACGGCGCCGCATACCCAAGCCCCCCAAGGCCATCTTTTCCGCTTCGCGGCATCATATTTCCACAATGCGACATTGCACCACTGTGGAGGCAGGCGCACCGAAGCAGGGAGGCGTGGAGGCAAAGGGCCCCTCTCGCATGGCAGGCTCTACGGCGGTGACTCTCGCCCGTGCCGCATCGCCAGGAGGCTCCGCATGTTGTCGCTCGATCTCCACCCGATCTTCCGCAACAACCGCGACATCGAGCTGGCGCTGCGTCAGTTCCTCTTCAGGGCGAACCACTCGGGCGAGCGGGTCGTGGAGATCATTCCGGGCAAGGGTTCCGGGCGGCTGAAGGCCCGCGTTCTGGCGTTCCTGGACCAGAAGCACATCAGGAGGCTGTACGTCCGGCGTGAGGTCGACGCGGGCAACACCGGACGCATTCTCATCTACTTCCAGTGATCAGGAGCAGGTGTCGTACCTGATGAGAGAGCTGTTCCGGCACTGAAGAGCACTTCGCCCCGCCGGATGACCGGCGGGGCGAAGTGCTGCGGAGCCGTGAGCGAGGGGCGGTGGCCGTTGGTGTCGGCTCAGGCCTGCCGCGTGGGACTCATGTGCTGCTTACTTGGTGAAGGCCGCGACACCGTTCGGGGTACCCAGGCCCGTCGGACCGTCGTAACCCTTGCCCGCCTTGCACAGGTAATTGCTGCAGGACCCGTTGGAGCCCTCGGTGACGTCGTTCAGCTTGTCCGGGTGGGCGTAGGGGTACGAGGCCGGAACGTCACCGGCGCCCGGGGTGCCCGCGAGGGCGTAGACACCGGCGATGAACGGCGAGGAGGCACTGGTGCCGCCGTACACGTTCCAGCCGCTTGCCTGGTAGGTGTCGTAGACGGCGAGCCCGGTGGCCGGGTCGGCGACGGCCGCGACGTCGGCGACGCTGCGCTTGCCGCAGTCGGTGTCCTTCTGCCAGGACGGCTTGGCGTCGTACTGGGAGCAACCCGAGCCCGCTCCCTCGCCACCGGCGGACGTGCCCCAGACGGACTCGGAGTAGCCGCGGGTGCTGTTGTCCTTCTTGAGCGAGGTGCCCCCGACGGCGGTCACGTACTGGGAGGCGGCCGGGTACTCGACGCCGTATCCGCTGTCGCCGGAGCTGACGGTGATGGCGACGCCGGGGTGCTTGAAGTACTTGTCGTCCGCCTGGGTGTCGGCGGCCTCCTCGCCGCCGCCGTAGCTGTTGGAGACGTACTTGGCGCCCTGCTTGACGGCCTGGTTCACGGCCGCACCGAGGTCGTCCATGTTCGCGGACTTGGCCTCGACGAGCAGGATGTGGCACTGCGGGCAGGCCGCGCTGACCATGTCCACGTCGAGGGAGATCTCCCCGGCCCAACCGGCGTCGGGCGCCGGGTAGTTCGAGCCGCCGTCCTGGTCGATCTTCTTGAAGCAGCCGTTGCCGGTGCTGCACTCCGGCAGGCCGTACTGGGACCGGTAGGCCGCCAGGTCCTTCTCGGCGTTCGGGTCGTCGTTCGCGTCGACGATCGCGACGGTGGCGCCCTTGCCGCCGTCCTTGGGGAGGTTGTACGCGGTCTGCAGGTCGGCCGGTCCGAAGCCCTTGGGGGTGTCGTGCCGGCCGAGGGACTTCTGCGGCGCGAGGTCGGTGCGGACCTCTGCCTGGCAGGCCATGTAACCGGGCTTGCTCGGCTGGGAACAGAGCCGGTGCGTCTGCACCGTCGAGGCCGTGGATGCTGCGGGGGCCGTCGTCGCGAAGGCCGACGACTGAGTGGCGATGGCCACACCGCCGGTGATCAGAGCCGCTGCAGACAGGAGTGCGGGCGCGCCGCGACGTATGGAGTTCCTTCTGCGATGAGAATGCAATGAACTGCCCTCCGTGGGGGGATGGGTGGTTCCACGACGGCGGCCGGGCAGCGATGTCACGTACATGACAAGCGCTTTCCGTTGGGGGTAGCCGTGCGGAACCTGCTTCCGGGCATACTGCTGGTTGCTGCCACCACGGTCAGTGGTGGCTATGGATGAGGCTATTGACTGTTTGCCGAAGAGAACAGAGGCAGTTGGAAAAACTTTGCCTCCAACTTCTCAGTGCGGGCATATACCTTGTGCAGCCATGGAGCTGGAAGATGGAACCATCAACGAACTCATGTCGCTGGGGCTGCCCCGGTACGAGGCACGGGTCTACCTGTCACTCATCAGGCGTGGTTCCTACACGGCGGCCGAGGTGGCACGGAAAGCCGACGTGCCGCGCCAGCGCGTGTACGACGTGCTGGACGCGCTCGTACGGCGGCAGTTGGTCACCGCCCACCCCGGACGGGTGGCCACATACTCCGCCGTCACGCCCGAGTTGGCCCTCGCCCGGCTGATGACCGTGCAACGGGAGTCCGTCGACCGGCTGGAGCGGGTCTCGCAGGAGCTGGCCGGTGTCCTGCAGCCGCTCTGGTCCCAGGGGCGGGAACACACCGATCCGCTGGACTACATCGAGATCCTGCGCGACCCCAAAGCGATCTCCGAGCGCTTCGCCGACATCCAGCGGCAGGCGCGACATGAGCTGCTCACCTTCTGCAAGCCGCCGTTCGTCGCCCCCGCCGAGAACACGGAGGGCCTGGCGGTGGTCCACCGACTCCACCGTGCGGGCGGCACCGTCCGGGCGCTCTACCTCGACGACGCCCTGGACGACCCCGAGACGGTCGAGCACGTACGGCGTTTCGCCGCCGCGGGGGAGGAGGCCCGCTTCGCCCCCGAACTGCCCCTGAAACTCGTCATCGCCGACGCCTCCCTCGTCCTGTGCGACATGCCCGACCCGGTGGCCGGCGCGGGCACGACCACCACCCTCTTCATCGAGCATCCGGCCCTCGCAGGCTGCCTGCGGCTGGCCTTCCACACCGTCTGGAGGGACGCTGCGCCGGCTCCGGAGTCCAGCGTGGCGCCGTAATCCTCGGCGTGTCCTGGGCGCCGAGGTCCCCCGTCGGTCCCGTCAGCCCCGCCCGTGTCGGCTCGGGGCGGCCTCAGCGGGGCCCCCGAGGAGATGGTCGGCCATTTCCTGGTGGCTCGGGGGAGGGGGCAGGGTGACGGAGTGGCCGGGGCGCAGCCCGTCGAGGAAGACGCCGAGGTGACGTGCCGTCAGTGCAGCGGCCTGCTGGGGAGGAAGGTGGGGGAGGGGGCGGCACAGCAGCGCGGCGGTGGTGATCAGGTCCACTGCGGTCACGTCCGCACGGATCACGTGGTGCCGGCGCCCCTGCTCGAGGACCTCTTCCAAGGCGGCGGCGATGTCCCGTTGCAGCTCGCGTGCCTCCAGGGCGTCGGTCTGGGGGCCGCCGATCAGGGGCAGGACCAGCATGTCCCGGCTGTCGACCACGCTCTGCAGGAATGCCTGGACGGCAGCGGGAGGATCCGTCCGCGCTGACGTCGCCGCCGCCCGGGCGGCTTCCAGCACGATGCAGAATCCGTCGACGACGACCTGCGCGATGAGCGCCTCGCGGTTGGGGAAGCGCCGGTAGAGAGTGGCGATGTTCACGCCTGCGCGACGGGCGATCTCTTCCAGCGGAACGGCGGTCCCCGCCTCCAGAAAGGCGCTGCGGGCGGCACTCAGGATCTGGGCGCGGTTGCGAGCCGCGTCGGTACGCAATCGCGCTGCCGCGCGCCCTTGGGCCGGTCGGGCGGTCACTGGTTCACCCCTGCTGTCGTCGTGTCCTGCCAGCCGAGAGACTACGACACCCCTGTAAGTGAAGGAAAGCCTGCGGTTAGTGTTAGCCTCGCCGTGTCGCCACAGCGGAGCCGTGGCGCTCGCTGCCACAGTCACGCCTGCGCGGTGCAGGTCAGCCCCGCGTACGCGCTGCACGTCAGCCACGCCTACGCGGTGCACCTCGGCACCCAGCGGATGCCGGCGCGCGGCGCGGCGCACCACCAGTGGAAAGGAACACATCCGATGACCGCAGGGCACTGCTCGCGATTCACAGGCAAAGTCGCCGTCGTCACCGGCGGTAGCCGGGGTATCGGGGCGGCGGTCGCGACGCGGCTGGCCGCCGAGGGGGCCTCCGTCGTGATCGGCTACCGGGGCAACGAGCAGGCGGCACAGGCAGTCGTCACCGCGCTCAGCGCCGAGGGCGCCCGCGTCGTCGCACTGTGCGCCGACGTCGCCGAACCCCACCAGACCAGGGCCCTGTTCGAGCGAACCATGGACCAGTTCGGCCGACTTGACGTCCTGGCCTCGTGCGCGGGCGTCGAGCACTTCGACGCGCTGGAGAACATCTCTCCGGCCGACTTCGACCGTGTCTTCGCCGTCAACACCCGCGGTCAGCTGTTCGCCGCCCAGTACGCGGCCGCCCACATGGGCGCCGGCGGCAGGATCGTGCTCACCTCGTCCGTCAGCGCCTCCCGCGCGGTCTTCGGCCACACTCTGTACGCCGCGTCCAAGGCGGCCGTGGAGGCGATGGTCCTCAACCTGTCCGCCGAACTCGGACAGCGTGGCATCACCATGAACGCCATCGCCCCGGGCGGCACCGCGACCGACATGGCTGCCGAACACGCCCCCGGCTACCAGCACCCCGCACTCCGCGGCACCATGCCCCTGTCCCGGTGGCTCGAGGTCCACGGTGCGCTCGGCCGCCTCGCCGAGCCTCGGGAAGTCGCCGCCGGATACGCCTTCCTCGCCTCCGACGACGCCGCCTATCTCACCGGCCGCACCCTCCCCCTCGACGGCGGCTTCTTCTAGACCGTCCCGAGCATCCGAAGCCTCCCCGTGCCCTGCTGCGCAGACCAGCATCCGCCGGCCCCGGCCCGCGCCGGTTTCCGCGACCACCCACGCGACCACCACGCGACCCCCCACGCAATCACCCGGTCGACCCAGTCGACCTCGACAAGAAGAGACCATGCCCTCCTCGAACTCCCCGGCAGCCGTCGAGCCCAGCCGGCCGCGCCACCGCGCGGCCCACGCCGACCGGCAGCCCCACCACCTGGACGACACCGAGCACGGGATACCCGCCCCGGTCCTCGCCTCCGGTGCCCCACCCCGCAAAGCGATCCTCGTCCCGGTGATCACCTCGCTGCTCGTCGGCGCCGCGTTCATAGCCGTGTTCCTCGCGGCGTTCCACGCGCCGACCTCCCACGGGCTGCCCCTGGGCGTAGCCGCGTCCGACAGCGCCGCAGCCCGCGTCGAACTGGAGATCAACGACCTCGACCGCCAGGCCATGACCTTCCACCGCTACCCCACGGCAGCGGCCGCCCGTACCGCGATCAGACATGACGAGGTCCCCGCCGCCCTCGTCACCGATGCACGCCAGCACCTGAAGCTGCTGGTGGCCGGCGCCCAGGGACCCTCCGCCACCGGCTCGGTCCAGGCCGCACTGACCGCCGCGCTCGGCCACCCGATCCCCGTGGCCGATGTCGTACCGCTGGCCCCCGAAGACTCCCGCGGACTGTCGATCTTCTACTCCTGCTTCGGAGTCGTCCTGGCCGGCTACCTGTTCGCCGTGTCCTCGTACCAGATCGCCCCCCGCATGGCCCTCACGGCACGCATGGCCAGCATGGCCGCCTTCTCCGCCGCCTCCGGCGTGACCGTGGCCGCGATCGCCTGCCTCGGCCTCGACGCGATCCCCGCCCCCTTCGCCACCACCGCGGCCGTGACCGCACTGCTCGCTTTCGCCCTGGCCGCCTCTGCCGGCCTGATCATGCGCGCCTGCGGACCTGCCGGGGTCCCGCTGGCCTCCATCGCCCTGCTCATCCTCGGCAACGCATCCAGCGGCGGCATTCTGCCCCCGCAGTACCTGCCCACCTGGCTGGCCCCCCTCGCCTACGCCATGCCACCCGGCATCGCCGTCCGCGCCCTGCGCGGAGCGTCGTACTTCCACGAAGCACACCTCACAGCCGGGCTGACCCTCCTCGTCTGCTGGACCGCCGCCTGCCTCACCGCCCAGTACGCACTGGACCGCGCGGCCCGCCACCGCGCCAAGCCGAAGGCAACGACGCCGGCGCCCACCTGGGCGACCACGTGAGCCTGATCTGCCCGCGTGTGGGTGGATGTGGTGCGGTGCCTCAGGCGTCGGCGGCCCATAGGTCGGTGGAGAGGTACTTGAGCCCGGAGTCGCAGACGATGATGGCGAGGGTCTTTCCCCGCATCCGGCCGTCGAGCAGTTTCAGGGCCGCGGCGAGGTTGGCGCCGGAGGAGTAACCGCCGAAGATGCCTTCCCGGGTGGCCAGTTGGCGGGCGGCGTCTCTCGCCTCGTCGCCGGTGACCTGGACGAAGCCGTCGACCGGCACACCGGCCAGGAAGTTCAGGTCGCTCATGGCGTAGCCGCCTCCCTGGATCGGGTGATCGGGGTGGGTGAGGGGCCGGCCGGCCACGACCGCGGCGCCGGCCGGTTCGACGACGTAGCAGTGCACGGCCGGGTTGTGTTCCTTGAGGGCTTTGGTGACGCCCGCGTACGTCCCGCCGGAGCCGAGGAAGTCGACGAAGCCGTCGAGGCCGCCGCCTGTCTGCTGCCACAGTTCCTGGCCTGTGCCGTGGTAGTGGGCGAGCCAGTTGCCGTCGCGATGGAACTGGTCGGCGCGGAACGCGCCCCGGCTCCGGGTGATCTCCTGCGCGGCGGCGTCCACGAGTTCCAGGTCCCCGCCCGAAACCTGCCCTGGTACGGAGTCGGGCTGTTGGTCGACGAGGACCACCTCGGCGCCGAGCGCGGCCATCATCCGGGCCCGTTCCGGTGAGTTTCCCCTGGACATCACCGCGATGAACGGATACCCCTTGACGGCACACACGATGGCCAGTCCGGTGCCCATGTTGCCGCTGGTCAGCTCTACGACGGGTTGCCCAGGCCCGAGCAGTCCGGAGCGTTCGGCCTCCTCGATGATCCCTTTCGCGGCGCGGTCCTTCTTGGACCCGCCCGGGTTGAGGTAGTCGAGCTTGGCCAGAATGGTCCCGTCGAACCCGCTCGTGATCCGGTCGAGCCGCACCAGCGGGGTCGCCCCGATGGCTTCCACGGCGGAGGGCAGGACGTCGTTCATCGTCAGTCCTTTACTGATCGGACCTTTACTGATCGGATCACTGCGAAGCGCTGTTCGCGATGTCGAACGATCATACTTCCATGCCGAACGTTGGGGGTCATCCACGAGAGCCCGAAATACTTCCGACGGTGATGTCGAGAACCCGTGACCGGCTCCGTCCTCGTGGTGAACGCGACCACAATGGATCGCACCAGCACCGAGGAGAACGACGATGGCCAAGTACTTGCTGCTCAAGCACTACCGTGGCGCTCCGGCTCCGGTCAACGACGTGCCCATGGACCAGTGGACGCCGGAGGAGATCTCGGCGCACCTGCAGTACATGAACGACTTCGCGGCCCGGCTCGAGAAGACCGGAGAGTTCGTCGACGGCCAGGCACTCGCCCCCGAGGGGATGTGGGTCCGGTACGACGGTGAGGGGCGCCCGCCGGTCACCGACGGCCCGTTCGCCGAGACCAAGGACCTCATCGCCGGCTGGATGGTGATCGACGTCGACACCTACGAGCGCGCCGTCGAGCTGGCCGGGGAGCTGTCGGCCGCCCCCGGGGCGGGCGGGAAGCCGATCCACGAGTGGCTGGAGGTGCGCCCGTTCCTGACCGCGACGCCCACCATCACGGAGTGCCCTCATCGATGAACGAGGCCCTGCTGAGGAGCCTCACGCCGAGCGTGCTCGCCATCCTCGTCCGCCGCGGAGCCGACTTCGCGGCGGCCGAGGACGCCGTACAGGACGCACTGGTCGAGGCGCTGCGCGTGTGGCCGGCCGACCCGCCGCGGGATCCGAAGGGCTGGCTGGTCACCGTGGCCTGGCGCCGGTTCCTCGACGCGACCCGGGCGGACGCCGCCCGCCGCCGGCGTGAGGACCTCGTCGACGAGGAGCCGGCGCCCGGTCCCACGCCCGCGGTGGACGACACGCTCCAGCTCTACTTCCTGTGCGCCCACCCGTCGCTGACGCCGGCGTCCGCGGTCGCGCTCACACTGCGCGCCGTCGGCGGTCTGACCACCCGCCAGATCGCCCAGGCCTACCTCGTGCCCGAAGCGACCATGGCGCAGCGCATCAGCCGGGCCAAGCGCACCGTCTCCGGTGTGCGATTCGACCAGCCCGGCGACGTCGCGACCGTGCTGCGTGTCCTCTACCTCGTCTTCAACGAGGGCTACTCCGGAGACGTCGACCTCTCCGCCGAGGCCATCCGGCTCACCCGGCAGCTCACGGCCGCGATCGACCACCCCGAGGTGGCCGGGCTGCTCGCCCTCATGCTGCTCCACCACGCCCGACGCGCGGCCCGGACCGCGCCCGACGGCAGTCTGGTGCCGCTGGCCGAGCAGGACCGCGGCCGGTGGGACACGAACGCGATCGCCGAGGGCGTCGAGATCCTGCAGGCGGCCCTCGCCCGCGACCGGCTGGGCGAGTTCCAGGCCCAGGCCGCCATCGCGGCACTCCACGCGGACGCGCCCACCGCCGAGGAGACCGACTGGGTGCAGATCGTCGAGTGGTACGACGAGCTCACGCGCCTGACCGACAGCCCGGTCGTACGGCTCAACCGCGCGGTGGCTGTAGGCGAGGCCGACGGCCCACGCGCCGGCCTGGCGGCGCTCGCGGAGTTGGACGACTCACTGCCCCGCCACACCGCGGTGGCGGCCTACCTCCACGAACGCGCGGGCAACCTGACAACGGCGGCCAAGCTGTACGCCGAGGCGGCCCGAAAGGCACCCAACCTCGCCGAACGCGACCACCTGACCCGCCAGGCCGCTCGACTCAACTCCCCTCGCTCATCCACGTCCAGCCCCTGAGCTTGGCCATGACGATCACGAATGTGGCCCGGCATGAGGTGAGTGAGCAACGGATTGGGCAGGCCCTGGAGGACATCGCGCGGTGGGCTCATCGCCGCTGGCACAAAGCGGGCCGGGGGCCGGAAAGCCGTCAGTGTTGAGGCGTTCCCGGCGGTGGGTTGGCGTCGTTGAGTTGCTCGCGGACCTGGGCGTTCACCGCGGGATGCGTGTCACCCCTGTCCGCGCCCAGGCCCGCGAGCAGGCGCAGCCCGTCCTCGGCGGGGCTGCCGGGGGCCGCGGACAGCACCAGCAGCTCCATGCCCGACTCGTCAGGTAGCGCGAAGTTCTCCTGATGCAGTTCCAGCAGTCCGACCAGCGGGTGCCGGTACGCCTTGCGTCCATGTGTGCGGGCGCGTACGTCCGCGCGGGCCCAGAGGCGGCGGAAGCGCTCGCTGCCCATCGCCAGCTCGCCGATGAGCGAGGCCAGGCGGGGATCCTCGGGGTATTTGCCGGCGGCCAGGCGCAGGTGCCCGACCACGTCGAGGGTGCAGTTCTCCCAGTCCGCGTAAAGGCCGCGCTCAGCCTCCTCGAGGAAGATGTGCCGGGCGGTGTTCAGGCCCGGCATCGGCCGGCCGAAGAGGAGCCCGGCGAGGCGGTTTCCGGCGAGCACGTCCAGGCGGTGGTCCATGATCAGCGCGGGTGCGTCGGCGATCAGGTCGAGGACGCGCAGCAGCTCCGGCCGGACCCGCCCGCCCGGCGCCTTCGCGCGGCGGCGGCGCTGCCGGGCGAGCCGGTAGAGGTGCCCGCGTTCGGTCTCGTCGAGCCCGAGGACGCGGGCGAGCGCGTCAACGACCTGCTCGGATGGCTGGGTCGCGCGGCCCTGCTCCAGGCGTACGTAGTAGTCGACGCTGACTCCGGACAGGTGCGCGACCTCTTCGCGGCGCAGCCCTTCGACCCGGCGGCGGCTGTCGGTGGGGATGCCGACGGCCGCCGGGTCGACGCGGGAACGCCGGGTCCGCAGGAAGCCCGCAAGATCGTCCATGCCCCCAGTATGGCCTCGGTGGTGCCCGTGAAGGTGGTCCTGCTGTTACCAGGAAGTCCCGTCCGACGGAAGAGGCGCCCCTGAACGCCGGGCGCCGCGGCGCCCAGTATCGAAGGCACCCGATCCGAAGGAGTTCCCATGAAGACGCTGATCGTCTACGCCCACCCGGAGCCGAAGTCGCTCAACAGCTCGCTGAAGGACCTCGCGGTGTCCACATTGGAGACCGCCGGGCACGAGGTACGGGTGAGCGATCTGTACGCGATGAACTGGAAGGCGGTCGTGGACGCCGCGGACTACGGCCCCAACGCCTCAAGTCCGCTGAAGGTCGCCCTGGACTCGGGCCGAGCCTTCGACGCCGGGACGCTCACCCCGGACGTCCTCGCCGAGCAGGAGAAGCTGCTGTGGGCCGACACGATCATCTTCCAGTTCCCGCTGTGGTGGTACACGATGCCCGCGATCCTCAAAGGCTGGGTGGACCGGGTGTTCACCTACCACTTCGCGTACGGCGTCGGCGAGCACAGCGACACCAGGTACGGCGAGCGCTTCGGCGAAGGCACCCTCGCGGGCAGGAAGGCTCTGCTGTCGGTGACCGCCGGCGGCCCGGAGTCGCATTACGCCGCTCGCGGGATCAACGGCCCCATCGACGATCTGCTGTTCCCGATCCACCACGGCATCCTCTACTACCCGGGCATCGAGGTGCTGCCGCCGTTCGTGCTGTACGGCACCGACCGGATGACCGGCGAGGACTACCAGGACATCGCCAAAGCCTGGGAGCAGCGCCTGCTCACCCTGGAGTCGACCGAGCCGATCGCGTTCCGGCGGCAGAACTTCGGCGACTACGAGATCCCCTCGCTGCACCTGAGGGAGGGACTGGAGCCCGCGGGCCGCACGGGGTTCGGGCTGCACGTGCGCGGCTGACCGCCGGCGATGGACAGGGGATGTCGCCGAGATACACGACGAAGGGGCATTGAGTCGATCAGCGCCGGGCGTCGGCCGCGGGAAGGAAGTCCGGCCTCCGGGACTGCTGGGCTCGCATGTTGAAGTGCCGCTTATTCGGTGTGCGGGTTCGGCGGCTGCTTACCGACTGTCGCCGGTGGCGGTGGTACAACGCGGGTCGATGCGGCCCGCGTCGACGTCTACGACAGCCGACACGCTCCCGGAGACCACACACGGTGACAGGTCCCCCGACATCCCAGAGGAATACGCGGCACCTCAATATGCGGGCCTGCCAGTCTCAACCCCCGAATAGCGCACCTCAGGAATACCGCCTCACTGGGTGCCGTCTGTGGGACCGTACCCGCCTCCGCCGGGTGTGCGGATCACCAGTACGTCGCCCTCGGTGACGTCCGCGGTGTCGCAGCCGCGCAGCTGCTGGGTGTGGCCGTCGGCGTGTTCGATCAGGTTCTCGCCGAGGGCGCCGGGTTCGCCGCCGGCCATGCCGTAGGGCGGCACGCGGCGGTGGCTGGAGACGACCGCGACTGTCATCGGCTCGGTGAATCGGATCCGGCGTTCCACCCCGCATCCGCCGTGCTGGCGGCCTGCTCCGCCGCTGCCCTCGCGGATGCGGAACTCTTCTACGCGCACCGGGTAGCGCCATTCCAGGATCTCTGGGTCGGTGAGGCGGGAGTTGGTCATGTGGGTCTGCACGGCGTCCGCCCCGTCGAAGCCCTCGCCCGCGCCGGAGCCGGAGGCGACGGTCTCGTAGTACTGGACACGGTCGTTGCCGAAGGAGACGTTGTTCATCGTGCCGGACCCCTCGGCCTGAGCGCCCAGGACGGCGTAGAGGGCGCCGGTGACGGCCTGGGAGGTCTCCACGTTTCCGGCCACGGTGGCGGCAGGACAGGCGGGGGAGAGCATGGACCCGGCGGGGATGCGCACGTCGAGGGGTTTCAGGCAGCCGCTGTTGAGCGGGATGTCGTCGGCGACCAGGGTGCGGAACACATACAGCACGGCCGCCATGACCACGGACGTCGGCGCGTTCAGATTGCCGGGCTGCTGAGGCGAGGTGCCGGTGAAGTCCAGGACGGCGCCGCGCCGTTCGCGGTCGACGCGCAGGGCGACCTGGATGACGGCGCCGTTGTCGGTCTCGTAGCGGTGTTCGCCGTCGTCGAGGGTGGCGATGATGCGGCGTACGCATTCCTCGGCGTTGTCCTGGACGTGCCGCATGTAGGCGTGGACGACGTCGAGGCCGAACTGGTCGATGACGCGGCGCAGTTCGTGGATGCCCTTCTCGTTGGCGGCGATCTGCGCGCGCAGGTCGGCGAGGTTGGTGTCCGGGTCGCGCGAGGGGTATCGGGCGCTCGTCAGCAGATGGCGGGTCTCGTCCTCGCGGAAGTGTCCCTCGCGCACCAGGAGCCAGTTGTCGAAGAGCACGCCCTCCTCGTCGATGGTGGTGCTGAACGCGGGCATGGATCCGGGGCTGATGCCGCCGATCTCGGCGTGGTGCCCGCGCGAGGCGACCAGGAAGAGCAGCCGCTCGTCCGCCTCGTCGAAGACCGGGGTGACCACGGTGATGTCGGGCAGGTGGGTGCCGCCGTGGTACGGGTCGTTGATGGCGTAGACGTCGCCGGGCCGGAGCGAGCCCTCGTTGCGGTGCAGAACCTCCTTGATGGATTCGCCCATCGAGCCGAGGTGTACGGGGATGTGGGGTGCGTTGGCGATGAGATTGCCGTCCGGGTCGAACAGCGCGCAGGAGAAGTCGAGGCGCTCCTTGATGTTGACCGAGTGGGCGGTGCTCTCCAGCCGCACACCCATCTGCTCTGCGACGGACATGAACAGGTTGTTGAAGACTTCCAGCATCACCGGATCGACCGTCGTACCGACCGCCGTACGGGCCGGGCGGGGCCTTGAGCGTGTCAGGGCGAGGTCGCCGTGCTCGTCAGCCGTGGCGCGCCACCCGGGGTCGACGACCGTCGTCGCATCCGCCTCGGAGAGGATCGCCGGGCCCTCGACACTGTCCCCGGGGCGCAGGTCCTCGCGTCGGAAGAGCAGGGTGGGCTGCCAGCGACCGTCGGTGAACGTCCGCACGGTGGCGGCGGGTTGCAGCGTTCCGGTCCGCGGCGGCAGCACGGTGGTGGTGGCGGTGCGCGGACCGGAGGAACCGGTCGCCTCGACCGCGAGGGCCTCTACGACCAGCGGCTTGCTCATGATGAAGCCGTAACGGTCGCGGTGGTCGCGTGCGAAAGCGGCTCGCATGTCCTCGGCCGGGCCCAGCGGCACGGGCAGCGAGAAGTCGGTGCCCTCGTAGCGCAGCAGGGCGCGGGCGGCCGTGCGGACGGTGGCGTCCGGCACGCCGTCCTCACGCAGCTGGGTGCGTGCCCGCTCCTCCAGCTCGGCGCGGACAGCCTCGACGCGGGCCGCCGTCTCCGGCCGGTCGAGGGCGGCCTCGATCGAGCGTTCACGCAGCGCCACCGCCTCCGCCATCCCGATGCCGTACGCGGACAGCACCCCGGCGAGTGGCGGGATCAGGGCGGTGTCGATGCCGAGCCGGTCGGCGACCGCGCAGGCGTGCTGGCCGCCCGCGCCGCCGAAGGCGACCAGTGCGTAGCGGGTGATGTCGCGGCCGCGCTGGACGGAGATCTTCTTCACCGCGTTCGCGATGTTGAGCACGGCGATGTCGAGGAAGCCCGCCGCGACCTCTTCCGGGCTGCGGCGCCGCCCGGTCGCGGCGGCAGTCTGCTCGGCGAGCTCGGTGAAGCGCGCACGGACCGCGGCCTCGTCCAGCGGCTGGTCGCCGTCCGTGCCGAACACCCTTGGGAAGAAGGCGGGTTGGACGCGGCCGAGCATGACGTTGGCGTCGGTGACGGTCAGCGGCCCGCCGCGCCGGTAGCAGACCGGGCCGGGGTCGGCGCCGGCCGAGTCCGGGCCGACGCGGTAGCGCATCCCGTCGAAGTGCAGGATCGAGCCACCGCCCGCGGCGACGGTGTGGATGTCGGTCATCGGCGTCCGCATCCGTACCCCGGCAACTTGGGTGCCCAGGACTCGTTCGATCTCGCCCGCGTAGTGGGACACGTCGGTCGAGGTGCCACCCATGTCGAAGCCGATCGCCCTGGTGTGGCCGGCGAGCCTCGCGGCGCGGGCCATACCGACGACGCCGCCCGCCGGGCCGGAGAGCACGGCGTCCTTGCCCCTGAAGTGGCCCGCCTCGCGCAGGCCGCCCCCGGACTGCATGAACATCAGCCGTACGCCGCTCAGTTCGCTCGCCACCTGGTCGACATAGCGCTGCAGGATGGGCGAGAGATAGGCGTCGACCACGGTCGTGTCGCCCCGCGGCACCAGCTTGATCAGCGGGCTCACCTCGTGCGAGCAGCTGACCTGCCGATAGCCGATCGCGCGGGCCGCCTTGGCGACTGCGGCCTCGTGATCCGGGTGACGGTAGCCGTGGAGGAAGACGACCGCGACGCTGCGGAACCCGTCCGCGTACGCCGCCGCCAGTGCCTCGCGCGTGGCGTCCAGGTCGAGTGGGCGGACTGGCTCGCCGCGTGCACCCACCCGTTCCTCCACCTCGACCACCCGGTCGTACAGGGCCTCCGGAAGCAGGATGCGGCGGTCGAAGATGTGCGGGCGGTTCTGGTATGCGATACGCAGGGCATCCCGGAAACCCCGGGTGATGACGAGAACGGTCGGCTCGCCGGTATGCGTCAGCAGCGCGTTGGTGGCGACGGTGGTGCCCATCTTCACCACCTCGATCCGGCCGGCCGGAATCGGCTCGTCCGCCTCCAGGCCCAGCACCAGCCGGATCCCGGCGACGGCCGCGTCCCGGTACGCCTCCGGCCGCTCCGACAGCAGCTTGCGGCTGACCACTTCGGAATCCGGCGACACCGCCACGACATCGGTGAAAGTGCCTCCACGGTCGATCCAGAACTGCCAGCGACCAGTCATGCACTTATTGTGCGCCCTCGGCCGGTGACCGGACGGTCGGAGACGGGTCGTGGCGCTCGGACAAGCGGCAGGGCGGAAGGCCGGAGATGTGTGTGCCAGCCGCCCTCGTGCGCGACCATGAACTGCAAACCGGTCCGGTGCCGCTGCCGAGCGAGCCAGGTGAAGCGGGACCGGCTGCGAGCCCGGAACCGGCTCATGTCCCGGTCGTCGTTCGTCAGCTGTCTTCGACGGCGGCAATCTGGAACATGTGGAGGCCGAGCACGGCTTGGCTGGGGTGCGGCAGCTGTGGCAGTCGAGTCATGCGCTGGGGTTCCTGGCCGTGGCGGCGCAGGCGCGTACATCGGCTGGCACTTCGGCGTGCTGTTCTCGCGTAACGCGCTGGTGCAGATCCTCGCCCTGACAGTGCTGTCAGCCATGATCGTGTTCTTCGGCGTGGTGCGTGAGCGGCACCGAAGCCAGCTGGCCCGGATACGGTCGGTCGCGGAGGCCGCGCAGCATGTCCTGCTGTGGCCGCTGCCGGAGCGGATCGGCGCCCTGCGGATTGCCTGCCTGTACCTGGCCGCCGAGGACGAGGCGCAGATCGGCGGTGACCTCTACGCGGCCACCCGCATCATCGGAGGTGTGCGCACCATGATCGGCGATGTGCGGGGCAAGGGGCTGTCCGCCATCGGCGAGGCCGCCCTCCTGCTCGGAGCCTTCCGTGAAGCCGCCCACCGGCACACCTCCCTGCCTGATCTGGCCGCTTCCCTGGAACAGAGCGTCACCCGATACTTGGCCGACTTCGAGCCGGCCGAGGGATCCGGCGAACGCTTCGCCACCACCCTGCTGCTGGAGCTCCCCGACGACGACCCCATCACCCGAATCGTCAGCTGCGGGCACGCGTACACCCGCGGACGCCTTGACGACGACGCGGCTCTCGTCGCGCTCCGCCGCGAGCCCGGCGTCCATCGACGCCGCCATCACAGGCGCGTCACCCACGCGAGCGGGTTCGGCGGAAGCTCCTGAAATGGATGTGAGTGAGGTCGATCTGACCCCATCGGGCCATGCCGTCGATGGCACATGCTCGGCCTCGGGTGACACGGGACAGCTGTGCCGAGAACTGAGTGCCTCAGTTCGGCCGCCTTGGCACTCGGTGTCGACCTGGGCGCGAGGTGTGCAATTCCGGTAGTCGGCGGAGGCTGGGAAACGAGCGACGAAGCGGGAGGCACATGATGCGGGAGCATTACCACGAAGAGCTGGAATCGATCACTGATGGCCTGGTGGAGATGGCGAACCTGGTCGGCTCGGCCATCGGCCGAGCCACCACCGCACTCCTCGATGCCGATCTACACCTTGCCGAGAACGTGATCTCAGGTGACGAGAAGGTCGATGATCTGCAGCGTGACCTGGAGGAACGGGCGATCACGCTGCTGGCACGGCAGCAGCCGGTCGCCACGGACCTGCGGATCGTGGTCACCTCACTGCGCATGAGCGCCGATCTGGAACGGTCGGGAGATCTCGCCCATCACGTGGCCAGGCTGGCCAGGCTGCGCTATCCCGGCCATGCGATTCCGCGCGACCTGCGCCGCACGATCCTGGAAATGGGCCAGCTCGCGCAGCGCCTGATGGCCCAGGCCGCCGAGGTGCTCACCACCCACGACGTCGACGCGGCACTCCAGCTGGACAAGGACGACGACCGCATGGACGAACTGCACCGTACGATCTTCCAGCACCTCATGGACGAGCAGTGGCACCACGGAGTCGAGACGGCCGTGGATGCCACGCTCGTCGGCCGCTACTACGAGCGCTTCGCCGACCATGCCGTGGCGGTGGCCCGGCACGTGGTCTTCCTCGTCACCGGACAGCACGCGGACGACCTGCTCACCGAGCCGCCCACGACCACTTGACCCACCCTGCGGCCGACTGTGGCGCGCACCTGCAGCGGCGGCTGCCCGGACGTAGTCAACGCGAATCCCGGTGCCAGCGAGTCAGGGCTTGTTCCGCAGTGGTGACCTCGGCGCGGGTGGTGTCAGGGGCCAGGGGCCGCCCGTCGTCCGTCATGGGCCGAGGAGTGTGCGTCGGCGGTGCGCTGGCACCCGTAGTGCTCTGCGGCGGCTGTCCAGCGTGCGCGGCGGCGGCTTCATGGACTGTACCCGCGTGCTGAGTTGGCCAGTGGTCACGGCAGGTGCCGTTGAAGTACTCGTGCGCCCCGGTGAATGGCCCGCGCCAGACGTCTCGGCGGCGGTCAGTCCGACGGCGGACCGTCGTGCAGAATCCGCTCCGCGAATTCCCTCAAGCGCTCGGCTATGCGCTCGGCCTGCCCCGCGACCGTGAAGAAGCTGTCCGGACGGTGAGGTTCCCAAGGAGCCAGATACTCCCGGTTCGCCACATACGCGGCGTGCACGAGTGGGACGAGTAGGACGCCGACGGACGCAGTCCCGATCGTGGAAGACACTGGCTTCCCGGAGAAGGGGCTGCGGTCGGCCGGCGTGCAGTGTCCATCGGCAACTCCATCTACGACCCCAACCGGATCCGCGCCGGTCAGTTGACGCAGGGCACCCCGCCCGCCTTCACGGCCGGGCCCGAGTCGGCGTCCGGGGCTCCGCTGGACGGAGGAGCTGTCGCGGACGACGTCGGGGCGTCGGGGTGTGTGTAGTCCGCGCCGAGGGTGACGACGACGTGGCCCGCGGGCACGGCCGGACCGGGCGCGGCGGTGCCGCCGTGGAGCCGGCCGGCGATCTGCTGGGCCGCCCGCTGTGCCCCGGCGCCGTAGCGGACGGTGGTCGCGGACTGCGTGGCGGTGTTGCCCGTCGTACCGGCGCTGTAGCCGAGTTTGACCAGGGACGACAGCACGTCGGAAGCGGCCCCCCGAGCGCCGTTGCCGTTGATGACGTCCACGGTGGTGGAGGAAACCGCGGTGGTGCCGGCCGAGGGGGAGGCGGAACCGGGCGCACCGAAGGCCTGCTGCACGATCGACTTGATCTTCTCCGGGTCGACGAGGTTGACGTCCTCGCGGTTGCGGATGCCGAAGCCCTCGATGGGCAGGGTGTGGAACACGACGTTGCCGCCGGTGAGGTCGGGCGCCTGCTGCGCGAAGTCGAGCACGTTCCAGCTGCTGTCGAGGACGACGTCCTTCTTCACCACGTCGAACAGACCCTGCAGCTTGGCTGGGCTGCCCCATACGCCCGCGCTCTTGAGCTGATGCGTGACCGTGGAGATGAACGCCTGCTGTCGGCGCGTGCGGTCCAGGTCCCCGGCGTCCAGTCCGTGCCGCTGGCGTACGAAGGCCAGCGCCTGACGGGCATTCAGCTGCTGTACGCCGACGGGGAAGTCGGCGCCCGAATAGCGGTCCTTGACCGGGTGCTTGAGGCAGACCGTGATGGGCTGCAGAACCTTGGCGATGTCGTAGAAGCCGAGGAGATTGACCTCGGCGAAGTGGTCGATGGGCACACCGGTGAACTGCTGCACCGTCGACAGCGTCGCCTCCCGGCCGGCCTCACGGCTCCTGGCCTCCAGATCCGCGCCCTTGACGCCCTGTGCCGCGTACTTGTCGTGGGCGGTGGTGTACGCGTTGGCGTACGCCTCCTTGATCTTGTAGTGGCCCTGTGCCGAGCCGTCCCCGTTCAGGGTCTGCACGTAGTCGTCGCGCGGAATGGAGAACGCCTGTACCTTGCCGCCGCCGGCGGGGATGTGCATGAGGATCAGGGTGTTGGTGTTGTAGTAGCCGATGTCGCTCGACCCGGCGTGCAGTTCGGTCTGCACGAACTGCCGCGGCAGGTCGTTGCCGTTCATGTCCTTGCGTGAGTCCAGGCCGATGAGCAGCAGGTTGACCGAGTTGTCCAGGTGCCGGGGCGCCTTGCCGCGCACCGCGTCGAGCGCGTCGGAGGTAGTGAGGCCCCGGGTCAGGGACCGGTACACGTACCAGGTCGCACCGCAGCCGAGCAGCAGGGCGGCCGACACCCCCCACACCGCCACGCGCAGGGCGAGCAGCAAAGGAGCCTTTCGGGGTCGCGGGCGGTGTCGCATCGTCTCAGGCACGGCCCCTCCGCGTCATCCCGAACCGGAGCCCGGCTGCCGCCAGGGCCACGACGGCGATCGCACATTCCGCGGCGGCCATGGCCGGGAACACCGCCACGGCCCACCGCACCAGTCGTGTGACCAGCGGACCGTGGGACGTCAGCATCGCCCCCGCCGTGACGACGGCCACGGCCAGGACCGGTAGCGGCGCCACCAGTCCCAGGCTGCGGCAACGAACCGCCGCCACGGCCGCGAGCAAGGCTCCCGCGGTCGCACCGACCGCCACACCCCAGCCCGGCTCCCGGCCGACCAGGGCATCCACCCCGGCTCCCAGCGCCAACGGCCCCAACAGCAGCACGGCGATGGCACCGACCCCGGGTCGACGCGCGGCCCGCCCGCCACCCCCGTCCCGATGTGAGCGTCGTACGCGGGTCGCACCGGCGGACGGCATCCGCTCTTCGGCCTGGCCCTGCGGCACCACCCGCCCGTGCATGACAGGGCTGTGCCGCCCCTGCGGGCCGATGGCGCCGGTGATGCGTTCCTGCTGATGGCGCATACGCTCGCTCTCGCTCGTCTCGACGCAAGGCGACGTGGTCACATCCGACCGGCGTCGCCCCGACTGCTACCAGTGAGACGAAGAAACGACCCCTATAGTTGCACGGTCGCGCAATCGAGCAAGTGCGGAGTCTCGCAATCCTCGTGATTCCAGCCAGGGAAGGGAGCTGCGGTCCACGCGGCCCGGAGTTTTCCGAGGGCGTGACAGGAATGCGTTGATCGCAAGGCTGAGGCCGGGCCCGCAGCCCGCGCTGTCACGCGCGAGTACTGCTGAACGGCCGTTCCCCAACGGTGGGCTGGAGGAATTCGAGGCGGTTGCCGACGGGATCCTGGCTGTGGAAGCGACGGTGGCCGGGGAGGGCGTCGTCCCAGATCACCGGGGCGCCGAAGGCTTCGAGGCGGGCGGCGAGCGAGTCGATGGCCTCGACGCGCAGGCCGGGGTGGGCTTTTGCGGAGGCCCGGTACGGGGTCTCGATGCCCAGGTGGATCCGGACACGGCCGTCGTCGTCGCTGAACCAGCAGCCTCCGCGGGTGGCGAGGCGGGCAGGCCTTGGGACTTCGACCAGCCCGAGGGCGTCGACGTAGTAGGCGCGCAGCAACTCCTCGCTGCCCGGCGGGGCGGACAGCTGGATGTGGTCGACTGCGGTGATCATGCCGGACCTCCGTTCATGGGTCGGTGACGTCAGTGACGGGCGTGCCAGGTCGCTTCGAGGTGCCGCCCGCCGTCCGGGCCGCCGGTCACGTGCCAGTGGGCGTGCGGCCGCCACCGGGCGGCACCGGCCGCCGACCGGCGGGCCGGGGCTTCGAGGGCGTGGAGCACGGGCTGCTCCAGGGGGCTGTCGGCGATACGACGGACGAAGCCGATGAGGAGCGCATACGCGGACTGCAGGGTGCTGTGCGAGCGGGTGCCGGTGTGGCGCAGAGGGTGGTGGGCGAAGACGGACATGAGCGGTTGCCTCCGGTGGAGTGTGCGCAGGGTGCGATGTCGGCCCTCCGGGAACGCGGGGGAGGGCCGGGCGGGTCGGCGAGGGGTATGGACGGTGCGCGGGTCCGTGGGTCAGGGGTGTGCCGCGACGTCGGCGATGCACCGTGCGGCAGTCGGCGGGAGGCCGGTGAACTCGGCCAGCCAGTCGGGGCGGTGGCCCTGCCGGGCGAGGATGTGGGCCAGATGAACGCGCGGCTCATACGTCCCGCATCGGGTCCCGGTGCAGGCGAGGAGATCGAGCAGGTACGCGCGTTCGACGCCGTCGTCCAGGGTCAGCCGGACGCTGGGGCAGATCCTGCCGGGCGGGCAGGGCGCGGGGGTGAGGTTTCCGGGGAGGCGCATGGCGGTGTCCTCCTTCGCAGGGGGTCGGGCGCCGGCCGGTACGGTGGCAGCGCGGTCGGCGGCGGCAGAGCGGACATGCCGCAGCGGGATCAGCGCGACGCTGAAGGGACAGCAAGGAGGGCATGGGTCAAGACGCCATGCCCCAGGACGGTTCGGACCTGTCGGCGACGTTCATGAGGTACGGGGTACCAGGCGCGACATCCGACGCGCCGCCTGACAGCGCGCGGTCTTGGCCGGCGTGGCCCCCGTGCCGTGGACGCCCTGAATGCTCACGGGCATGAGGTGATCTTCCTGGACGCCCTCGACAACCGCCCGTCAGGCGGTGATACGGCTCCGGTCAGGCACGCGGGAGCGCGTCCGGACACCGGGCCGGACTATGGCCGGGACTGCAACCGCTGTCCATGTCCGCCCCCTTCCGGTCCGAGCGCGGGGAGAGGCCCGCGCTGTTCACTGGTCGGCCGCCCGGGATTCGTCACGGCCTGGCACTCCGGCACAGGCCGCCTCCAGGCTGGCGAAGCTCATACTTGCACATCGACGCAACAAGGGCAACACCGTCCTCGGCCGGCCGGCGGCAACCGCAGACCGCGGGCTGCCTTCGCGGGGGCCGGGTCGCTGCGCCAAGTCACGCGCGTACGACGCCCCAGGCGCCGAGCGCCAGGAGGACGCCGGTGACAGTTGCAGCGGATCCGGTGGAGACCGGGCAGGCCATGCCCGGTCTCTCTGCAGATGGAACGTGGCCTACTGCTCGATGACCACTACATTCTCGGCCTGTGGCCCCTTCGCGCCCTGCACCACGTCGTATTCGACTCTGTCGTTGTCCATGAGGGACTTGAAGCCGGACGACTGAATCGCGGAGAAGTGCACGAAGACGTCCGGCCCGCCGTCGTCTTGCGAGATGAATCCAAACCCCTTGTCCGCGTTGAACCACTTCACGGTTCCCGTAGCCATCACACGTCCCTCACGCTTGGTGTTCTCTGCTCGACCTATGTTCCCCCGGCAGGACCTGCGACGAACCTGGTGGTCACGTGAGATGAATCAGTGGGGTGACGCGGGCGCCGGAGAAGGGGGCGGAATCCTTCAGTTGGCCAGTCAAGTCGGCCGGGCAGGATTGCGCTACGGGCCGCTCGGGCCGCTGGTGAGGCTGCCGGTGTTCTTGACGATCACCGTGTCGCCGGTCCGGCTGAAATCGTAGAAGCGGTGGGCGTCCGCCGTGCTCAGGTGGATACAGCCGTGGGAGGTGTCGGCCCGGCCGATGGCGTGGTCCCAGGGCGCCGCGTGGACGAACACGCCGGAGCCGGTCAGGCGCACCGCCCAGTGGACGGCGAGGACGTAGTAGTTGGGATTGCGCGGATTACACGTGATGTTCGCGCTGCACGAGGTCATCGTGATGACCGCGTCCTTGCCCAGCACGTGGAACGTTCCGGACGGGGTGCGGAAGCCGGGCTTTCCGAAGCCCGCGGTGAAGGTCATCACCGTCCGGCCGTGATCCGTGACGGTCATCTGGTGGGTGGCCGCGTCGATCGTCGAAACGTGGCCCGCGGAGGCCGCCCGGACAGGACCGGCACCCAGCGTCAGGACGGCCGCCAGAGCACCGACCAGCACGAGCCGGGTGGCGCCTCGAAGCCGTGGGCGTAGGACCAGGCGTTGGTGGGACACTTCTGATCACCGTCGCTCTCCCTGCAAACCCATTCTGCCTCCGCCCTCGCATCGAAGCAGCTTCGCCCTGTCTTCGCGGGTTTCCACGCGGGTTTCCACGCGGGCTTCCGCCGGCTGAAGCGCTCAGCCGGTCGGTCGAGCCCTCAGCTGGCCGGCCAAAGCGCTCAATGGCCAACTGGCGGGTTGTGGCTGCGCTTTCGTGATGACTACGGCTGCAGGACTACGCGGGCTCTGAGCGAGGTGGAGGAGGCTCGGCCGTACGTCTGCCGCTTGATCGTCTTGATTCTGTTGACATGGTCTTCAACGAGGCCGGCGGGGTGTATCCGCGTGTGCGGACGAGGTCGTGGGTGAGCCGGGTGAAGGCGCGGCCGGCGGCGCTGCGGTAGGCGCCCTCGCGCAGTAGGAGGGTGACCGTGCGGGTGGGCAGGGGTGGGTCGAGGGGGATGGGAGTGAGGTGGGGGTGGTCGTGGGTGATGGCGTCGGGCAGGACTGTGGCCAGCGTGGTGCGCCGGACGATTTCGGTGAGGGCTTGGATGGAGTTGGCTTCGACCGCGATACGGGGAGCGACCCGGTGGTCGGCGAGGTAGGCGTCGATGTGGCCGCGGGTGGCGAAGTCGCTGCTGAGCAGAGCGAGTTGCTTTTCTTGCAGGCCTCGGACGCTTAGGGGTTCAGGCGGTGTCTGGTTCTGCTGGGCGGCGGTGACCAGGCTGAGGGTTTCGGTGAACAGCGGTGTGGCGGTGATGCCGGGCAGGTGGGGACCGGCGAAGGCGATGCCGAGGTCGAGGTCGTCGGCGAGCAGGGCCGCTTCGATCCGGTCCTGTGTCGTCTCCGTCACGGTCAGATCGATGCCGGCGTGGCGGGCGTGGAGTTCGGCGGTGAGCGGGCCGATGAGGTAGGCGGTGAACGTGGGGGTGACGCCCAGGCGCAGGTGGCCGCGGGAGAGATCGTGCACGTCGTGGATGGCGCGTTCGGCGGCGGCCAGGTCGCGCAGTGCGCGCCGGGCATGGTCGGTGTAGGCGGCGCCGGCGTCGGTGAGCCGTACCGCGCGGCCGGTGCGATCCAGCAGCTGCACTCCGAGGGCGCGTTCGAGCTGTTTGATCTGCTGGGACAACGTGGGCTGGGAGATGTGCAGCTCTTCGGCGGCGCGGGTGAAGTTGCCGTTCTCGGCCACGGCGAGCAGGTAGCGCAGGTGACGCAGTTCCAGAGTGGCCATGGACGCAACTATAGATGAGATCAATAGCAATCATGATGACTAGTTCTTGGACACTATATGTGCAGGTCATGCAAGGTGGATCTCGCCAGCCCACGGCGGCCGGCTGCCACCGAAGGGAGTGACCCCATGCCCGACCTCGCCGATGGCGTCGCGCGTTTCCAGCGGGACGTCTTCCCGGCCAAGGCGGACCTCTTCGCCCGCCTGGCCACGCATCACACGCCGCACACACTGTTCATCGGCTGCTCGGACGCCCGTGTCGTACCAGAGCTGATCACCCAGGGCGAGCCGGGCGAACTGTTCGTCGTCCGCACCGCCGGCAACCTCGTCCCCGCCTACACCCCCGGCGCCAACGGGGTCACCGCGAGCATCGAGTACGCCGTCGCCGTGCTCGGCGTGAGCGACATCGTCGTCTGCGGGCACTCCGCCTGTGGCGCGATGACGGCTCTGGCCGAGGGCCACGACCTCAGCGGCGCACCCGTGGTCGCCGACTGGCTCCGGCACGCGGACGCCGCCCTGGCCCGCACTGCCGGCATGGCGGCGGGCCCGCAGAAGACGGCGGCCCTGGTGCGCCAGAACGTGTATGCGCAACTGGCGAACCTGGCCACCCACCCCTCTGTCGCCCGGGCGTTCGCGGAGGGCGGGGTGACACTGCACGGCTGGGTCTTCGACATCGCCGGTGGGCGCATCGAACGACTCGACGCCGCCGGCGCGGGTGCCGCCCTCGTGTCCTGACCAGGGCCCGGTCCGCACCCTGCCCGCGAGCCGTTGACACGGTCCCGCACGCAACGTGGCGCCCGAGACCACCGTCCCCCAAAACCCGCCGTTCCGCTTCTTCCGCTTCATCCGCGCGGATCGGCACCCTCAGAAAAATCGGCACCCTCAGAAAAGGAGCCCCTCCCATGGCGCACGCCCAGTTCGACCCCACCGCCCGCCAGGCCCTGGCCACTCAGGCCGTGGCGGCCAAGACCCGCGAGAACCTCTCCTGGCAGCAGATCGCCGACGCCTCCGGGCTGTCGGTGGCCTTCACCACCGCGGCCGTCCTCGGCCAGCACGCCCTGCCCGAGGCGTCTGCGAAGGCCGTCGCCGAGCTGCTGGGCCTGGACGAGGACGCGGCACTCCTGCTGCAGACGATCCCCACCCGCGGTTCGATCCCCGGCGGCATCCCCACCGACCCGACCGTCTACCGCTTCTACGAGATGCTCCAGGTCTACGGCACCACCCTGAAGGCGCTGGTCCACGAGCAGTTCGGGGACGGCATCATCTCCGCGATCAACTTCAAGCTGGACGTGAAGAAGGTCGCCGACCCCGAGGGCGGCGAGCGCGCCGTCATCACCCTGGACGGCAAGTACCTGCCGACCAAGCCCTTCTGACCCACGCGGCATCACGTGTGACACCGAGGAAATCAACCAGTCACGTCACTACCTGACGGTCATGGAGCCTTGACAGGTACGTGCGCCGAGCGTGTGGTGGGAGCAGGGCACGGTGCTCGTGGCACGGGCGCGAGGACCGGGGTGGCGAGGGTGGTGACGCGGCAGTATGTGGCCGGGGAGCTGTCCCAGCTGATCGCCGAGCTCGGGACGGCGACCCAGGCAGAGGAGACGGACGTCGCCCGCGAGCTGCGCGGGCTACGCCGGCAGGCGGAGACGCGGCCGCTCGACTCCCTGGGAGCGGTTGCCGCGCGGGCGCTGGCGGCGGGGGACCAGCTGTGCTGGCTGTCCCTGTCCCGGGGGGACACGGCCGGATTCCAGTGGCAGGCTGGCATTGTCGGCCGACTGTACGAGTTCGGTGTCTGTGCCGGGCTGGTGTACGAGGAGTGACCCCGCCGGAGCCCGGATCATCGGGAGGTTGGGCAGATGAGTACCGAGTCCCAGATCGCCGTCCACTGGCGCGAGGAGGAGTACTACCAGCCCCCGGCAGCCTTCATCGGCCAGGCGAACGCCGCCGACCCGGCCCTGCTCGAACAGTTCCGTGAGGAGAACTTCCCGGACTGCTTCCGCGCCTACGCGGACCTGCTGACCTGGGACACGTACTGGCACACGACACTGGACACCAGCGATCCGCCGTTCTGGAAGTGGTTCGCCGGCGGGCGGCTGAACGCCTGCTTCAACTGCGTCGACCGCCACCTGGCCGCGAACCGCGACAAGGCGGCTTTCATCTGGGTCCCCGAACCGGAGGACGAGCCCACCCGCCCCCTCACCTACCAGGAGCTGTACGCGCAGGTCAACGAGGTGGCCGCGCTGCTGCACGACGTGGGTGTACAGGCCGGTGACCGGGTCACCCTGCACCTGCCGATGGTGCCCGAGCTGCCGGTGTGCATGCTGGCCTGCGCCCGCCTCGGCATCGTGCACTCGCAGGTGTTCGGAGGGTTCTCCGGAACGGCGTGCGGCGACCGGATCGCCGACTCGGGCAGCCGGATCCTGATCACCATGGACGGCTACCACCGGGCCGGGAAGATCTCCGACCACAAGACGAAGGCAGACGAGGCCGTGGAAGCGGCGGCCAAGCTGGGCCAGCAGGTCGACAAGGTGCTGGTGTGGCGGCGCTACCCGGACCGCTACCTGTCCGACAGCACCATGGTCGAGGGCCGCGACATCTTCGTCGACGACCTGCTGCCCCGCTATCGCGGACACCGCGTCGAGCCGAGGTCGATGCCCGCCGAGGCGCCGCTGTTCCTGATGTACTCAAGCGGCACCACCGGACGCCCCAAGGGATGCCAGCACTCCACCGGCGGCTATCTGGCGTACGTGGCCGGCACGTCGAAGTACTACCAGGACATCCACCCCACCGACACCTACTGGTGCGCCGCGGACATCGGCTGGATCACCGGCCACTCGTACATCGTTTACGGACCGCTCGCGCTCGGTGCGACGAGCGTGCTGTATGAGGGCGTCCCCACCTACCCGGACGCGGGCCGCTGCTGGCGCATCGCCGAGCGGCTCGGGGTGAACATCTTCCACACCGCCCCCACCACCATCCGTATGCTGCGCAAGCTGGGCCCGGACGAACCGGCCAGGTACGCCTACCACTTCAAGCACATGACCACGGTCGGCGAGCCGATCGAGCCGGAGGTGTGGCGCTGGTATCACGACGTGGTCGGCAAGGGCGAGGCCGTCGTGGTCGACACCTGGTGGATGACGGAGACCGGCGGTTTCCTGGGCGCCACCCTGCCCGCCCTGCAGCCGATGAAGCCCGGCAGCTGCGGCCCCGGTGTGCTCGGCATCTATCCGGTCATCTACGACGACGAGGGCAACACGGTCGACCCGGGCAGCGGCCGCGCCGGCAACGTATGCATCCGCAACCCCTGGCCCGGAGTGCTGCAGACCATCTGGGGCCAGCCCGACCGCTTCAAGCAGCTGTACTACGGCCGCTATTGCCGCGACGAGAAGAGCACCGACTGGCACGACTGGCCGTTCCTGTGCGGCGACGGCGCGGTCCAGGCAGCCGACGGCTACCTGCGCATCCTCGGCCGTATCGACGACGTGATCAATGTGGCCGGGCACCGGCTGGGCACCAAGGAACTGGAGTCCGCCGCCCTGACCGTGCCCGAGGTCGCCGAGGCGGCGGCGGTCCCGGTCGTCGACGAGCTGCGGGGCCGGGTCGTGGAGATGTATGTCGCCCTCAACCCCGGCGAGGAGCCCAGCGAGGAGATCGAGAACAAGGTCACCCACGCCATCGACCAGCAGATCGGCAAGATCGCCCGCCCCCACGCGGTGTGGATCGTTCCCGACATGCCCAAGACCCGCTCCGGCAAGATCATGCGCCGGGTCATCGCAGCCGTCTCCAACTTCGCCGACGTCGGCGACGTCACCACCCTGGCCAACCCCGAGATCGTCGAGGACATCCGCCACCACGTGCAGAGCAGCAAGATGGCGAGCGGGGACGTCCCGCGCGACCTCAGCGAGCAGGAGGCCGCCGAGATCCGTGCTTTCGGCGACGCGAGCTGAGAGCGGGTCGCGGTTACGCGGGGCTGTTCCAGTCGTACGGTCCGCCACCGCGCCAGTCGGTCAGCTCAGCGTCGCCCACCGACAACCACGCATCGTGAACCGGCGGCACCAGGCCGGAGCCACCCGGACACACCGCGTACCTCCGCAGCGACGAACCGGTGGTCAGGCCCGTCGGCGATTGCGGTATCGGACAAGCTGGGTATATGCCCCCTGGATGCCAGCAGCGGGACGAGCGCGGTCGATGCTGCCCCAGGAGACATGATGAGCCAGCAGCCAGTCCTTCTTCCTTACGGCGACCCGGCTTTCGTGGCCGATCCCTTCCCGCTCTACCGACGGCTGCGCGAGGACGGCCCGGTCCGGCGAGCGGTCATCGCCGGCGGCCTGGACGCCTGGTTGGTCACACGCTACGAGGACGGGCTCGCCGCCCTGTTCGACCCGAGGCTGAGCAGCGATGTGCGGGATGCCTCGGATCCCCGCCTCATCGAGCAGCTGCCCGAGTTCGAGCGTGACTCGATGATGAGCAACATGCTGCGTTCCGACCCGCCCGACCACACCCGGCTGCGCCGCCTGGTCTCGAAGGCGTTCACCGCACGCCGCGTCGCCGAGCTGCGGCCCCGTATCCAGGAGATCACCGACCGCCTGCTCGACGCCGTGGTGCCGGCCGGCCGGGCCGATCTCGTGGCGGACTTCGCCTTGCCGCTGCCGGTCACCGTCATCAGCGAGCTGCTCGGTGTGCCGGTGGACGACCGGCACGACTTCCAGCGGTGGACCGACGCCATGCTCATGCGCGGGGAGAGGATGCCCGACCCGGCCGTCGTCAACGAGGCGTGGCAACGCATGCACGCGTACGTGACGAAGCACCTTGAAACCAAGCGCGCCCAGCCGGGGGACGATCTTCTCAGCGCGCTGATCAGCGCCCACGACGACGAGCAGCGGCTGAACGACGACGAGCTGATAGCCATGACCTTCCTGCTGCTGGTGGCCGGGTACGTCACGACGGTCAACCTGATCGGCGGTGGCATCGCCGCGCTGCTCGCCCACCCCGACCAGCTGGCCCTGCTGCGAGATCGTCCGGAACTGCTGCCCGACGCGATCGAGGAGTTCCTCCGCTACGACGGCCCGGTCAGTCCGGGCATCGCCCGGTTCGCCCGCGAAGACGTCGAGATCGCGGGCGTGACCGTCCCGCGCGGAGCCACCGTGCTGGTCGCGTCGGCGATCGCCGACCGTGATCCGGCACGGTTCCCCGACCCCGACAGGCTGGACATCACCCGGCGCGACAACGGTCACCTGGCCTTCGGGCATGGCATCCGCTACTGCCTGGGCGCGCCACTCGCGCGGCTGGAGGGACAGATCGCCATCGGGACGGTGCTGCGCCGCCTTCCGGACCTGGCCCTGGCCGTCCCGCCGGCCGAGCTGCGCTGGCGGCCCGGCGGTCTCCGCGGCCCGGTGCGGCTTCCGGTCACGTTCACCTCCTTCGGCGCCCCGGCAGCCTGAAGCCGGTCGTGCCCCGGGCCCGGCGGGAAAGCATCGCAGCGACGCCGGGTCAGATGTCACCCCTGCACGAAGCATCGGCAGACGAACCCCTATGCCATTCAGGTGTCCGATTCAGGTGTCCGAAAGAGCTTCCAAGGGGCTTAGGGGAGTGACGCGACCCATAGGGCGCGAATCACATCCGAAGCGGGATAGTAGGTACAGAATTGCCTGAACAGCGAAGAAACCCGTCATAAGGGCTTATTTCAGACATTACTCCGAAGTGGTATAGTACGTCACATCATTGCGCCCCGCCTGGGCCACCGCTAAACATTGCTGTCGTTGCTGGGAGCCCGGCGACGGACCGAGCGGAATTCGGATTCCCGCAAAGTCTGTCCACTCCCGCTCGCAGCGCGGGGCTCCGCCCCACGCCGCCGCCGGCAGCAGTCGGCAATGACGACGTCCCCCACCGGAGAGTCCCTTTCGCATGACCATGACCACTCGCACCCGCATCGCTCGTCTCCGCACCCTCGGCCTCACCGGCATCGCCACCACCGGTGCCGCAGCCGCCGCAATCACCCTGATGCCGACGAACGCACAGGCCGCCGAAATGACGCAGGTGCATGCCACCTCCGTGGTCAAGGCCTCCGGCAGCGACACCCGCACCACCTCCGGGCAGCAGACCGGCTACGGCAACAACCTCGACGGCTGGATCAAGCAGTCTCTGCAGATCATGAAGGCCAAGGGCATTCCCGGCAGCTACGAGGGCCTCAAGCGCAACATCATGCGCGAGTCCGGCGGTAACCCCAACGCCCAGAACAACTGGGACGTCAACGCCAGGCAGGGCACCCCGTCCAAGGGGCTCCTCCAGGTCATCGACCCCACCTTCAACGCCTACCACGTCGCCGGCACCGCTCAGAGCGTCACCGACCCGGTGGCCAACATCACCGCGGCCGCCAACTACGCCGCCCACCGCTACGGCTCCATCGACAACGTCAACTCCGCCTACTGACCCGGCTCCAGGCGACCGCCCACCGCGCGCACGTGATGCGCGAGGCCTGACAGCCACCACAACTCGCCACATACGGCGACCACTTGGGGGCGACCCCCGTTGCCAGGAGCCGCCCCGCGCGTGCTCGGGTAGGTCAGTGTGTCAGGGACAGGAGCGGGAAGGCGTCCAGGCCGGGACGGTGCTTGGTCAGCAGGTCGCGGACCTGTTCGGTCAGGCGCCAGTCGTAGCCCAGGGACTCGACGGCGCAGCGGACGCTCACGTACCGGGCGCCGGGGTGGCCGGCGCGCTGGACGTGGAGCCAGGTGTCCAGTTCGCTCAGGAAGGTCTCGTCGTCGAGGAGGTCGCGCGCGGTGTGCCGCCGGATCGCGCGTCGGCGCTCCCGTTCGACCTCGTTGAATCCGTACAGCCGCAGGCTGACGTCCTCCGCGTCGGCCAGGGTGTGGGGACGAGCTGCCAGCAGGCCTTGAGCGAGGCGGTTGTGGTCCAGGGCCCGTGCGAGTGGCAGGTCCCAGACGCGGCCGCTGTGGCCGGTGAGCGGGATCGGGCCCGCGCCTTCCCTCGTGAGGCAGGGGCCGCGCAGCCCCGCAGCGGCTGCGGCGAGCAGGGTGCTGGCTTCGGACGGGTGCCAGCGGAAGATGTTCGCCGCCCACTCGGGGATGGTGCGGCCGAGGTCATTGCCGTCGTCGGCGAAGCGGGTCAGCAGGGTCGCCTCGGGTACCTCGCCGTCGAGGCCGGGGCCGGCTATGTGGACGGTGGCGGGAATGCCCGCCAGCCGGCAGGACGCCAGGACGAGCGCGTCGGGCAGGGGACTGACGAGCGTGGGTTCGTCGCCGTGGGCGAGGATGTCGCCGCCCATGTCCACGACGCTGATGTGGCCGGCGCCGAGCGCGCGGGCGGTCCGCCCGATCTGATCGGCCAGCCCTTCGACACCGGCGTAGGGGTCGAGGAGCCCGAGCCTCGTCGGCAGGTCGCCGGCCAGCCGCGGCAGGGTCGATCCGCGCTGCCCGACCGGCTTCGATCCGGCGGTGACGAGCGGCACCGGCAGGGTGTCGCGGTCGAGGCCGGCGAAGTCATGCGGGGCGAGGGGGCCGGGAAGCGGATCCACCGTGAGGCGTTCCCAGGCGTAGGTGAGGACCACGGCATCGGCGTCGGAGCCCAGGCTCGCGTGGGTGAGGGCCGTGCCGATCGGGTCACCGCCGCCGCCCGCCGCGATGAACAGCTCGGTCACGAAGCCGCTCGCGCCGTGCGGATCCCCGAGATGCCGACCGGCGTACCCATGTGCTTCCGGGCTCGCTTGTTCTGCTCGTGCAGGCGTTCGTAGTAGTCACGGTCGAGCTGCACCACGGTGTCGGAGAAGAACATCCAGGACAGGATGTCGCGGTATTTGAAGCCCTCGGGAGTGAGCTGGGCGCGGCGGCCGAGGCGGCGCAGGAGCCCGGTCTCCTCGGCGGCGTCCAGGATCGGCTCGAACAGGTGAGCCTTGTCCTGGTAGCCGAAGCGGTCCAGTTCGGCGAGGTCCAGGTCGAAGGTGTCCAGGACGAGGCGCTTGCGGATGATCTCCTCGTCATCGAGGACGAAGCCGGTGACCGGCCGCAGCACGTGGGCCTCGGCCTCGGCGATGTAGTCGGCCACTTCGGACATGGACGGTTTGACGGAACCCACCATGTAGTCGAGGACGCCGGTGTAGGAGCGGGCGCCGACACCGAGCCCGAGCAGCGGCACGCCGTGGAAGGTGAGGACCTTCTGTTTGTAGCCGCCGCGGCCGAGTTTCTTGTAGCGGACGGAGCCCTCCTGGACGTAGCCGTGGTCGGTGAAGACCTGACGGGCGTAGTCGTAGCGCTCGTACAGGTTCGGGGACTGCGCGTACTGGTAGGCACCGGTCTTGGAGAACCAGGCGTCCGGGCGCACGGTGAGGAAGTACGTGCTGATCGTGGCCGGGTCGAGCCGCGCGAGTTCGTCGACGGAGTGCCGCCAGGTCTCGTCGGTCTGGCCGGCGAAGCCCATGATGAGGTCGGTCGACAGGTCCGGCAGGCCCTTGTCGTGCGCGATCTCGATGGCCCTGCGGATGACCTGTTCGCCCGCCTGGCCGCGTCCGGCTTCGCGGATCTCCTTCGGCACCAGGGACTGGATCCCGATGTTGGCCCGGGTCAGGCCGAGTTGCAGCAGACCTTCGAGAGTGGCGGGCTCGTTGACGATCGAGTCCGGCGTGGCCTCGATCGCCACTTCCTCCACGGTGGAGCGCCAGTTGGGGTACACCTCGTCCAGCGTGCTGAACAACTGCTCGAAGTGGCGCAGGGACAGCAGGCTCGGGGTGCCGCCGCCGAGGTAGACGGTACGCAGCCGGCGGGCGCGGATGATGTCGGCGTGGTCCCGCAGCTGGGTGCACAGCGCGTTCATGTACGCCGTGTAGACGTCCGTGTCCTCGCTGATGACGGTGTACAGATTGCAGAAGCCGCATTTGTAGCGACAGAACGGCACGTGCAGGTACAGGTTGAGCTCGGGTACCTGATACAGGGTCAGGTCCCGCTTCCAGGCCTCCTCGACGGTCCAGGAACCGTCGAGCGGCCGGTAGGTGGAGCGTGACGGATAGGAGTAGTTGTACGGCGGGATGACGCCCTGCCGGATGTATTCGGTGAGCTGTGCGGCGTAGCCGGTCACGCGAAAGTGCCCCTCTCGTACATGTGTGACGGGTGGGTCGTCGATGAGTCAATCCGCGATCGGTGGCCGGGACCCAGGTCCGGTATCCACGAACCCCGGCCCGCTGGGAGCGTGCACTCCTGTGCGATGACCCGAACTCCACCGGAAAGGTCGCTTCCGCAAAGCCGAACCCCTAGGATCCGTGCCCCGGCGGGCGGCTGGAGCTTGCTACAACCGTTGTCGCGAAATCGCTGTCCTGCTCTGGTTGTTACGTTGATGGCCCCGGCCCTGCCGGTGCGGTCTACTGCGCGGCGTGAAGAAGATCCTGCTGATCGAAGCGCTCGCAAACTCGGGCCCCTATGTGCTGGATGCCGCCCGCGCACTCGGCGCGCGCGTCTTCGTCGCCACCCACGAGGACGTTTACGAGAGCTACCCCGGCGCTCTGCGCGACAAGATCCACGGCGCGGTGTTCACCGACCTCACCGACCCGGACCGGGCGCTGGCGGACCTGGCCGCGTTCGCCGAGGCGACGGGGATCGACGCGGTGGCCGGCTGCTGGGAGTTCTTCACCCCGCTCGTCGCCCACCTGGCCGAGCGCCTGGGGTTGCCCGGCAACGACCCCCGGCTCGCCCAGGCGTGCCGGAACAAAGCGGTGATGGCCCAGGCCTTCTACGCGGGCCAGGTACCCGCGCCGAGAACGATCAGTGTGCGCACGGCCGGGGAGGCGGCACGCGCCCTCGGCCGCATCGGCATCGGATTCCCGGTCGTCGTCAAACCCGCCGAGCAGGGCGGCTCCTGGGGTGTCAGCGTGGTCGAGAGCCCCGAACAGCTCGACGCCGGCGTACAGCACGCCCAGTCCTGGCCGATCGCCGCCCCGCACGGCCTGCCCATGGACCAGCGTGTCATCGTCCAGGAGTACGTCGCCGGACCCGAGTTCAGCCTCGACACCGTGGTCTGGCGTGACGAGTACTTCCACCTGCCCCCGGTCGAGAAGCACACCACCGCCGGTGCCTACCGGGCCGAGACCGGTCACACCTGCCCCGCCGCTCTGCCGGCCGCCGAACTGAGCGCCTTGCGGGCCGCCACCGAACGGGCGCTGCGGGCCCTCGGCATCCGCAACGGCGTCGCCCACACCGAACTCAAGATCTCACCCGACGCGGGCCCCGTCGTCATCGAGGTCGGCGCCCGCCTGCCGGGAGACCACCTCGTGGACGTCATACGCCGGGCCTCCGGCATCGACGAGGCCCGCGCCTACCTCCAGGCCGTCCTCGACGAGAAGCCGGACGTGCCGGCGCCCCGGGAGGGGGCGTGCGCGATCCGCTTCCTCACCCCGCCGCGCGCCGGCACCTTCCACGGGGTGACCATCGACGGCCGGCACGACGGCCTGGTCGACGGGGACATCACCACGCCGACCGGCGCCGTCGTCGGGAGCGCACACGACAACTCGGCCCGCATCGGCCATCTGGTCTTCACCGCGCCCACGGCCGCACAGGTCAACGCCGACGCCGCCCACGCACTCGCCCACACCCGCATAGAAGTGAGCTGACATGCAGCGCATCGCCTTCCTCCGGTCCGTCGACATCCAGCGCGCCGACCCGTACATCCACGGCATCGCCCCTGCCCTGGCGCGGCTCGGCGCCGAGGCCCGCCTCTTCCACACCCACGGCGAGTGCGGCCCGGACATGTTCCCGGGCACGAGTGAACGGCTCGACCCGGCCGCGACGCCGGACGAGTTCGTCGAGCGGGTGCGTGCCTGGGGGGCCGACGCCGCCGTGGCGATCTCCCTGCCGGACGAGAACGCACTGCGGGACGCCGTCGTCAAGACCAAGCTCGAAGCCCTCGGCATCCGCACCGTCATGACTCCCCTCGCCGCCACGCGCGTCCTGTGCGACAAGTGGGAGACCAAGCGGGCCCTCGGCACGCACGGCCTCACCACCCCGCCCGCCGTCCTGGTCGACAGCGACCTGCTCAACGACCGGGCGCTGCCCGTCCCGGCCTACCCGGACGCCGTCCGCCTCGCCGCCCAGGACCTCGGCTACCCCCTCATGGCCAAGCCGCTGTGGGACTCCACCAGCATGGGCATCGAGTTCATCCCCGACCCGGCCGCCCTCGACCGTCATCTCGCCGCCCCGCCCGCGGCGCACGCGGTCCTGGAGAAGTGCGTCAGCGGACGGCTCTGCTCGGTCGACATCGTCGGCGCCGGCGGCCACTACACCGTCATGCCGCTCATCTGGACCGGCACCGCGGGCGGCCCTCCCGCCTTCACCTTCGAAGACCTCCGCTACGTCGACCCCGCCCGGGGCGCCGACTTCGGGCCCACCGCGCAACGCCTCGTGGACCTGTGTACGGCGCTCGGTGTCGAGGGTTCCGTGAACGTCGACATGATCTACGCCGACGGCGTGTACCACGTCCTGGAGATCAACCCCCGGATCGGCGGCGCCACCACCCTGTCCATCGCCGCCGGCGGACTCAACACTTTCGCCGCCCTTCTCGACATCCTCACGGGCACCTGGCCGACCCGCAGCGGCGCTCCGGCCGAGCGATTCGCGATCGAGTGCCTCACCGCGAACCCCACACCCACGCTGCTCGCCGAACTCCGCGCCCGCATCGACCTCGTCACCTGCCACGACCTGATCATCGACGGCCACAACCACGGCGGCATCCTCACGTTCACCGTGAACCCGGGCGACGAGCAGCGGGCCGTGAAGGAACTCACCGAGTTGTACGAGCGGACCGGCTTCATCGCAGTCCCCAGGCTCGACAAGATCCGCCGTCTGCTGACCCCCGCGGGCCAGTGAGCGTCCCCGCCGGCAGGCGGTCGGCACGCAGCGGCGCGCCGCCGGGCC
>NZ_CM002285.1:9268960-9441518 GCF_000497445.1 Streptomyces roseochromogenus subsp. oscitans DS 12.976
GCACCGGGCTCGTCTTCGCCTTCACGGTCGTCTACCTCGCCCACGCCACTCACCTCTCCCTCGCGGAGATCGGCGCGGCGCTCACCCTGGGGAACCTCCTCGCGCTGCCCGCCCCGCACTCGGCGGACACCTGCTGGACCGCTTCGGCCCGAAAGCAGTCGTAGCGCTCGCCAACCTCGTCTCCGCCGCCGGGTTCGCGGCGTTCCTCGTCGTCCGCTCCGCGTGGCAGATCAGCCTCGCCTACCTCGTCGTACAGGCCGGCATCAACCTGTACTGGACGGCCGCCCGCAACCTGGTGCCGTTCGCCTGTGTGCCCGGCGAGGAGCGCCTCTGGTTCGGGTTCATCTCCTCGCTGCGCAACCTCGGCATCGGTGCCGGAGCGGCGGTCTCCGCCGTCACGCTGGCGCTGTTCGGCCCGGACAGCCTGTACGTCCTCATCGCCGCGAACGCGGGCACGTTCCTGTGCGCGGCGCTCCTGTTCCTCACGTGGAAGCCCGCAAGAAGCCCGGCCGCGCCGGACGCCACCGGACCAGTGGAGAACAGCGCCGGGCCGGCCTCGCGGGGCAGCCGGCAGGCGGTCCTCCGGGACGGCCGTTACCTTCTGCTCGTCGCGGCCAACCTGGCCTTCGTCCTCGCGCAGATGGTCCCGCCGGTCCTGCTGGCCGTGTACATCACCGGCACCCTGCACGCGGGCGAGTGGATCCCCGGCACGCTCCTGGTCATCAACACCGGCGCCGTCGCCGTCCTCACGCCGGCCATCACCCGCCGCTCGGCACGACACCGCCCGCACCGCGCGATCGCCGGCGGATTCCTCGTGGGCGCCGGTTCCTTCGCCCTCTTCGCCGCGCCCCTCGCCTGGCAGGGCGCCCCCGGCTGGGCCGTGACCGCCGTCCTGGTGGCGGCGACGGTCCTGTTCACCCTGTCCGAGATCCTCAGCTCTCCCGCGCTCAACGAACTCTCGGTCGCCCTGGCCCCCGCCGAGGCCAACGGCCGCCACCAAGCCGCCTTCCAGCTGTCCTGGTCCATCGGTGGCGCCGCCGCTCCCGTCGTCCTCACCACGCTCCTGAGCCGGCAACCCGTCCTGCCCTGGCTGCTCCTCGCCTCCCTCAGCGTGCTCGCCGTGCCCGCAGCCCACGCCCTCGCCCCACGCGACCAGGAGGAAGCCCTGCCGTGATCCTCACCCTCACCCTTGTCCAGGACATCGGGAACGTCCCCGCCGCCGAGTGGGACGCCCTCGCCGCCCCGGCGGGCCTCTACCTCTCCCACCAGTGGCTCGCCGCCCAGCAGCACGACCCCACCGCCCAGGTCCGCTACGCCCTGGTCCACGCCGACAGCCGACTCATCGCCGCCGCACCGCTGTACGTGGTCGACAGCGAACCCAACGCCCTCTACCGCGTACACGACCTGATCCCCGACCGCACACCGGTCAGGACCCTGCTCGCGGGAGCCCGCCGCGGCTACCTCAACGCCCCTCTCCTGCACCCCCGCCTCACCCCCGACCGACGACGCGAAGCCCTGAACCAGCTTGTGAAGGCCGCCAGTTCGCTCGCTGCCGTCCACGAGGCGCAGCCATGGTGGTTGTACGTCGCCGACACGGCGGCCGCCGAACTCGCCGACGCCTGTGGCACCAAATCCGTGCAGCTGGGCGAGGACGCCCGTATCCCGCTGCCCGGCAGCACGTTCGGCGACTATCTCGCCGACCTGCCCTCCAAGCGGCGCGTGGCCATCCGCCGCGAGCGCCGAGCCTTCGCCGAAGCCGGATACGAGCTGCGCACCCTGCGACTCTCCGAGTGCGCCGACCCCGCCGGCGCGCTGCTCGCCCAGCTCCAGGAACGCCACGGCCACCCGGCCGACCCCGCCTTCATGGCCCGCCTACTGCGCGACCAGGCCGAGGGCATGGCCGACAGCGGGGTCGTCCTCGCCGCGTACGCCGAAGGCCGTATGGTCGCCTTCAGCCTCTTCTACCGCCACGCCGACACCGTCTGGCTCCGCGCCACCGGTTACGACTACGCCCGACTGCGGGGCGCGCACGAGTACTTCAACCTCGTCTACTACCTCCCCATCGAGGACGCCTACGCTCACGGCGCCACCGCCCTCCACCTCGGCATGGAGTCCCTCCGCGCCAAGACCCTCCGGGGAGCCGTCACTTCACCGCTCTGGGCGATCGGAGGGGCCGGGAGGACGGTTCGCCCAGGGCGCCTCTGAAGGGGAGTTGCGGCGGTGAGGCGCCCGCGCGCCTCCCGCCGTGGCGGCGCGCGCGTGTCAGTACCGCGGCAGCGGGGCCACGTCGGTGCGGATGTGGTCGACGGCCCAGTACCAGTTGTTGCCGGCGTTGAAGACACGCCAGGTCAGGGTGACCGAGCGGGCGCCGGCGGGGACGGCCGTGTCGCGGGCGACGTAAGTGTTCTCCGCGTCCTTGCCGAGGTTGTCGTTGCCCGTGGTGGCCGACGAGTAGTGGAGCAGTCGTACGGTGGTTCCGTCGTCGAAGGCGGCGGTCAGTTCCGCCTCCTGTGGTGCCTCCTGGCGGTAGTGGGAGTCGAAGGTCACATACAGCCTGGTGGCGCCGTCGGGCAGCTTGACCGCCGGGGAGACGAGCGAGGAGTCGAAGCGGCCCTTGCTGGACGGAGAGCCGGTGTCGTCCCAGTCGTCCGGGTCTGCGACGGCGATGACGCCCAGCGCGCGGCTGAAGTCGGCGCGGTCCTGCCCGCCGGTCTGCCACAGCCGCTTGGTGTGGAAGGTCCAGCCCTGCAGACGCGGGGTGCCCTGCGGCATGGCGGCGGCGTTGACGACCTTCCAGCCGGACGGGGCGGTCGCCGTCCAGCCGAGGACACCGCCCGACGTCTGCAGGGTGCCGGCGACCGATTCGAAGTCCTCGCCGAGCAGATGACCCGCGACGGACACGGCGGTACGGGCACTGATCTCGCCGTCGGCCAGCACATACCGCTCTCCGGCCCGGCCCCGCGCGGTGACGAGCACCCGGTGCCCGGCACCGGTGACATCGCCGGGGACGTCGATGTCGTAGACGGCCGTCGCCGCGGCGCCGGCGGGCAGTGACGAGGGCGGCGCGGTCACGGTGCGCACCTGCCAGCCCGGCGGGACGACGGGGGCCACCTCCAGGGCGGTGACCTTCTCGCGCGCGCTCAGCTTGACGCTGATCCTGCCGGTGCGCCCGGGGATGAGGACCGCCTCGTCGATCGTGGCGGAGGCGGCGGCGAGGGTGACGGTGATGTCGAGGGCGTCGGGCAGACCCATCGCCGGATCGGTCACGCCCTGCAGCGGGGACGGGACACGTCCGGCCCAGCGGCGCCGGAAGAACGGCTCGCCCGCGATCCCGACCGCGAGGTCGTACCAGCCCTCGCGGGCCAGCGGAACCTGCACACTCTGCTCCGCGCCGCCGCCCACCCGCACCTCGCGGGTGCCGCCGCCATAGGCCAGGTCGCCGACCAGGAACGTACGTGCCTGCCGGGACCGGTTGGTCAGCCGCAACTCGGCCTGCTGGGCGTCGGCCGACAGGTCCACGACGGCCTCGGCATCGCCCCCCGCGTCCCCGCGCAGATGCCACAGCTGCCCGTCGGGCCCGTGCACGCGAAGGTCGTAGCCGCAGTCGCCGATGCTCCAGGTGTCGGACAGCGTCGTCCCGGCGGACAGGGTGTAGTGCTTCGGCGCGGTGCCGGGCTCGGCGTACACCTGGAAGACGGCGCCCTGCCGGCCATGGTTGGCGAAGTCCACGGTGAGTGCACCGCGCTGCAGCCGGGGGAGGAGGGCCAGGTGGTACGGCACCGGCCGTGAGGTACGGGTGCCGCGCTGCTGCGCAGGGAACACCTGCGGTTCGGGCACGGTCGGCGCGGGGCGGCGGCCGGAGTCCATGACCTTCTGCCGGTTGCCCGAGGTGTCGGGCAGCGCAGGCCAGTCGGGGTTGCGGCCGCTGAAGTCGAAGACCTCCGTCAAGTCACCGGTGATCTCCCGGCGCCAGGCGCTGATGTTGGGCTCGTGGACACCGAACCGCTTCTCCAGGAACTGCAGTACGGAGGTGTGGTCGTACACCGTCGAGCAGACCGCGCCACCCCGGGTCCACGGCGAGACCACGATCATCGGTACCCGCATGCCCAGCCCCAACGGGAACGGCCCCGCGGTCTGCGTCTCGCCCGCGGGCAGGGTGTCCGACCAGGTCAGGGAGCCGTCTGCGCCCTTGGTCAGGTACTGGCCCTGCTGGTTGACGGGTCGGTAGTACGTGGTGGAGCCCTTGGCGACGCGGACCACGACCTCGCCGTCGGTGGAGACCGTGGACCGGCCGCGCTGCGGGGAGACCGGAGGCTGGGGGGAGACCAGGTGGTCGAAGAAGCCGCCGTGCTCGTCGTAGTTGAGGAGGAACGCGGTCTTCGCGAACACCTCCGGGTTGTCGGCCAGCGCCGACAGCAGCCGTGCAGTGAGGTTCTCGCCGTCCGGCGGGGCGTAGTCGGCGTGCTCGGACAGGGCCGCGGGCGCCACGATCCAGGACACCCGGGGCAGCGCGTCCGCGGCGACGTCGGCCGCGAAGGCCTCGACGAGCGCGTCGCCCATCTTCCACGGGTTGTTCGCGTCCACTACGTTGCCGACGCGCTTCATGCCACGCTCGTACAGCGGCTCGCCCGGCCTGGCGTTGCGGAAGGTGGTGAACCAGGCGAGCGCGTTGTCGTCGAAGTTCTCCTGTGCCTGGTACGTCTTCCAGCTGATCCCCGCCGTCTGCAGCCGCTCGGCGTACGTCGTCCACTCGAAGCCCGGCTCGGAGTTGTCGACGACCACCTGCTCGCGCACCGTACCGCCGCTGGTACCCGACATGAAGTGCTCGCGGTTCGGGTTGGTGGAGGTCTCCATGGAGCAGTAGTAGCTGTCGCAGATGGTGAAGACCGAGGCGAGCGCGTTGTAGAACGGCATGTCGGCGGGCTCGTAGTAGCCCTGGCCCAGCCAGCCGCTGCCGCGCCGGGTGACATAGCCGTCGGCCCGGCCCTCGTCGCGGGCGTTGAGGGAGTCGCCGAAGCCGAAGGCGGGGGCGCCCTGCTGGTAGGCGTTGGTGTGCGCGGCGTTCATCGGGAACGGCGCGAGCCAGCCCTCGGGGCGGGTGGGGTCGGGCTGGTAGAAGACCGGCTTGCCGTTGACACCGCGCACCGCGGTGCGGTCGCCGAAGCCGCGGACGCCCTGCATGGTGCCGAAGTAGTGGTCGAAGGCCCGGTTCTCCTGCATGAAGATCACGACGTGTTCGATGTCGTCGAGTGTGCCGGGCCGAACCGGCGCGGTCAGGGCGGTGCGCAGGCTCAGCGGCAGAGAGGCCAGCACACCGGCGGCCATGGCGCTGCCGAGCAGGGTACGGCGGGAGACTTCCGGTCTCGCATTCATAGGTCGATGTCCCACTTCTCGCGTCGAGGAAGGTGCCGACGGCTCCCGCGGCGACTTACGGCTCCGCTCCCGGGGGCTCATTTGGGCTAGACCCGTAATATTCGCGTGACGTGGGCGATCCGAAAAGGCGTGCCGGGCGAAGCGGGGATGACCGGAAGCCGACGTGATGGTGGCACGGGCGCGATGAGCTGAAGCCGGCCCGGGGCGGGACGGCACGGAGTCGGCAGGTGGGGGCAGTTGGTGGAGGCCGCCGGCTGCGCGCGGAAGGACGAACTGATCGTGCCGAGCAGGCGGAGGCGCTCCGCCGAGCCGGATCCGGGAGCGGCGCCCTGTTCATCTGGTCCGCCCGCTGATCCGAAAGACGGATCCCGGGCGACGGAGCCGCCGTGCACCGCGCTTACGCGGTGCCGCACTTCGACGCCAAGGCGGAGGCGGCCGCACCGTGAGCATCGCCGGAGAGCACGCCGCGAACATGTTCGAGTTCCACCCCGAGGCGTCCGCCTACTTCACCGCGCGCGACCTGGACGTGGTGCGCTGGCTCACCCCGCCCCTGGAACCCCGCGTCGCCGGCGAGAGCCCAGGGGCAGGGCGCGCGGGCCCGGCGTGTCACACGTGCGGGCGGCGGCCGCTTTCCTGCTGCGGGAAGGTCTGGTCCGCGCCCGGCAGCGTCGGCTTCGGCAGAGTCGCCACCTCCTCCTCCGCCTTCTCCAGCTGCTCCGCGGTGTCGTCGGGAAGCCGGGGCGAGCTCGGACGGGCGTCGCTGAAGCGGAAGGCGGTCGTGAGGTCACCGAAGGTGGCGCGTCGCCAGTCGCTGATGTTCGGCTCCGCCACCCCCGTGAACCGCTCCAGGAACTGCAGGGCCGAGGTGTGGTCGAAGGCTTCCGAGGCGACCCAGCCTCCCACGGTCCAGGGCGAGATGATGATGGCCGGGACACGGAAGCCGCCACCGATCGGCAGACCCTGGACGTACTCGTCCGGCGTGCCCGCGGGCGGGGTGGGCGGAGCCACATGGTCGAACAGGCCGTCGTTCTCGTCGTAGTTGAGGATGAAGGCGGTCTTCTGCCACACCGTGGGGTTGGACGCGATCGCCTCGATCTTCGAGGCGACGAAGTCTGCACCGGCCGCGGGGAGATAGTCGGGGTGCTCCGACTGATAGCCCGTCGGAATGATCCAGCTCACGGCCGGGAGACGGTCGTTGCGGGCGTCGTCCTCGAAGGTGCCCTCGGGTTGCGGGCGCACGCCTCGCTCGTACAGCTCCGAGCCGGGCCGCGCATTCCTGAAGGTGGCGAACTGCTCCAGCAGGTTGCAGCCGTAGTCGTCGTCCTGCTGGTACACCTTCCAGCTGATGCCCGCCGCCTGGAGTCGTTCCGCGTATGTCGTCCAGCGGTACGGCGTGGGCGCGACGTTGCTGATGATCGGCCCGCCGTGGGTGCCGGTGGGGTCGATCGTGCCGGTCATCCACATCAGGCGATTGGGCCACGTCGGTCCGAACACCGAGCAGTAGTAGTTGTCGCAGATGGTGAAGGCCTCGGCGAGCGCGAACTGGAACGGGATGTCCTCGCGCGTGTAGTAGCCCATCACATAGGGGCCGTTGACGCCGTCGGCCTTGCGGTGGGCGGGCAGCCACTGGTCCATCTTGCCGCCGTTCCAGGCCTGGTGCTGCACGGACCAGGCGTGGCTGGTGGACGGGATGGCCTGTGCGCTCGACTTGTGCGTGTCGAGGTGGAAGGGCAGCAGATAGCCCTTCGGGTTCTTGGCATCGGGCTGGTAGAAGACCGAACGCCCGTTGCCGAGCCTGAGGGCGTCCGGGTCGCTGAAGCCCCGGACACCCGACAGGGTGCCGAAGTAGTGGTCGAACGACCGGTTCTCCTGCATCAGCATGACCACGTGCTCGATGTCGCTCAGCGTTCCGCGCGGGGGCGGCCCGGCGGCGACGGCCTTCTGGATGCTCGGCGGGAGGAGGGAGAGCGCCGCGGTGGCGCCCAGCGCGCCCGCGGCCGAACCCAGCAGTCTACGGCGTGTCAACTCAGCCATGATGGCCCTTTCTCGAGCGGGACAAGCGCTCCGGAGTGACGGCCGGCCCGGTGGAAACGTGGGCCACCAGCAATCCTTCGCTCGTGCCGACGGGGCGCATCAGGCAAGCAGTGTGAACATGTCACCAACGCGCGGGAAGGGCTTGGCCAAGCTGTGATATTCAACGCCCATGCGTTGCACCGATGTTGCCGTGCGTTGAGAAACGGTGGCTGCTACATGGATTCGGCCGACGACGTACGGGGCACAACCGTGCCCCTGCTCGCAAGCGAGCGGAGGAGCCTTCGCGCAGGGCCGCGAACTCGCGCCGTACCCCTGTACTGAGGCGAGCTGCCGCCAGTGGTTGCCGCGTGGGCGGGTGAGGGTGAAGCGGTCGACGGGGACGAGGTCGCCGTAGGGCCCGGTCACCGTGTAAAAGGTGATGTGGATCGAGGTCGTGCCGCCAGGACGGCCAGGGTCGACCTCGAACGCCGCGAAGCCGTAGGAGTGCTCGGCGTCGCGTACCGCCGACCAGGGGGCGTCCTCGAGGACGTAGACGGGCGGGCGTTTGCCGGTCGCGGGGTCCGCCGGGCCCACCTTGGTGATCACCCGGCACTGCGGGGTGGGGAAGAGGAGCTGGTTGGAGGGGGCCGAGGTGCCGCCCCCGCCGATCACCATGTGCACGGTGCCCTTGGTGGTGTCGACGGTCTGCGTGTCGGTGGCGGCCGGGATCGGCGTGCGGGTGTCGTTGGACTGCTGGCCTCGGATGGGGTGCGAGCGCTCGTAATGGTGCTCGTGGCCGCAGACGACCAGGTCGACGCCGTAGCGGTCGAACAGCGGCACCCACTCCTCGCGGATGCCGAGGTCGGCGCCGTTGAACTTGTCGGCGGTCGAGATCACCACCTGGTGCATGCACGCGACGACCCAGTCGATGCCGGGGTTCGCGCGCGAGGCGGCGAGCTCGGCTTCCAGCCACCGCTTCTGGGCGCCGCCGGAGTAACCGTGGACGTAGGAGTTGCCGCCGTCCTGGAAGGCGACGTCGTCGTTGTTGAGGCTGATCACGCGTACTGAACCCGCGGTGAACGCGTACCACAGGCCGTGCAGTTCGGTATCGGCTCCTGCGTCGGGCAGGCTGAAGTAGGTCTGGTAGGCGCCGTAGCCGATGGGGCCGTTGCCGAGTTCGTTCTCGTGGTTGCCGGCGGCCGGCATCCAGGGGCGGTGGCGGGCCGAACGGGAGTTGTTCTCGAACCAGTCGGACCAGGTGCGCACCCGGTCCGTGGACAGGTTGGCATAGCAGAGGTCCCCGTTGACCAGGTGGAACAGCGGAGCGATCCGCTCGACGCCGGCGGTGGTGTCACCGGCGGCAGGGGAGCCGAGATTGTCGTTGACGTAGATACCGCTGTCGTTCTTCTTGCCGAGGGTCGGTGTGCCCTGGTCGCCGAAGCTGGTGAAGGTGAACGCCGACCGGCCGCGCGGGGCGGTGCGTATGGTGCCGAACTCGGCCTGCGCGCCCTCGTGCACGGCGGCGTAGACGTAGTCGGTGTCCGGCCTGAGGCCGCGCACCCGGGCGTGGTGCACCTGTACCTCGGTGCCCGACTTGGCGTCTCGGTACGTCGTGGTCTGCGCGGCGACGGTACGGCCGAGGCCGCCGGCCGGGGTGCCGAGCAGCACGCGCGGCCGGGACACGGACGCGATGGTGTGCCAGGAGACCACGACCTCACGGGAGGCGTCGGATCCGAACTGAAGATGCAGCCCCGCGACCCGCGGTGCCCCCAGCGCACCCGGCTTCTCCCACAGCACCGGGCTCGCCGCGGCGGGCGTCGCACCGGCCAGTCCCACCGCACCGGCCAGCCCTGCCCCCGGCACACCCGCCAGCAGAGCTCGTCTGCTGGGACCTGAACGGACAACAGAGTCAGGAGTGTTCATGACCGCCGATTCTTGTCGGGAGCCGTGAACGGCACGGTGAGATCCCGGTGAACGAAACGTCAAGCGCGACATCGGCGGTGAAGCTCAGGGCGGCGGAACTTGCGTACATCCGAGGGGAATTGACGGTGAGGACGTATCAGGTCATCGGCGAGCCAAGTCTGGTCCAAATAAGGGACGGCTTTTTCAGATTCCGGACGGAATGGTTGCGTACCGGCCAGCCGTGAGTGAACCGAGCGTGGACATCGGACCCGATGGCGCGCACCGTACGTGACACCCGGCGCCGGTACACGGGCCCGGCGTGCTCAGATGGCTACGACCCGGCGCCGCCCGTCGTGCCGCACGCTCGGCCGGATTGCTTCCTTGTTGTGGCGGGCGAGCGTCGCCATACTCGTCGCGCTTGGCATGGTCACGTCGGACCTTTGTGGCCCCCCGCCCCATGCCTTTCATCCCCTCATCCCTCCGGCCCGGCTCGTCGAGTGAGCGGGGCAACCCCCACAGGAGGCCTCCTATGGCGCAACGCCGAACAGCTCTCACCACCCGCGCGCTCACCGGAGCGAGCGTCGTGGTCCTCACCGCCGGCGCCGCACTGCTCCCCGGCGCGGGCTCGGCCACGGCCGCCACCGGTTCCGCCGCAGCCACCCCGGCCGCGGCCCGTGCCGCGTCCGCCGCGTCCCTCGTCGCCCGCCTGGGCGACCGCGCCGCCGGTTCCTACTACGACGCCGTGGCCCGCCAGATCATCGTCAACATCACTGACCCGTCCGCGGCCGGCCAGGTCCGCAACACCGGTGCCGTCCCCAGAACCGTGCGCTACTCCACCACCCAACTCCGTGGCGCACTCGGCACGTTGACCCAGCGGGCCCGGATCGCGGGCACTGCCTGGGCGATCGACCCCCGCCAGGACAAGGTGGTCGTGACCGTCGACCCGACGGTCACCGGAGCCAAGCGCGCCCAACTGAACACCGTGGTCCACTCGCTCGGCGACAAGGTCGTCGTGCGTCGGGCCGCTTCCGCGTTCAAGCCGCTCATCGCGGGCGGCGACGCCATCTGGGGCAGCGGTGTGCGCTGCTCCCTCGGGTTCAACGTGACGGTGAACGGCGCGCCGTACTTCCTGACCGCCGGGCACTGCGGCAACGCCTCCTCGGCGTGGTCCGACTCGCAGGGCGGCGGCGAGGTCGGCCAGACCGTCGACTCCCATTTCCCCGGCACCGACTACGCCCTGGTCCAGTACGACGACGCGAACAGCGACCACGCCAGCGTCGTAGACCTCTACGACGGCGGCAGTCAGCAGATCACCCACGCCGCCGACGCCTACGTGGGCGAATCGGTCCAGCGCAGCGGTAGCACCTCCGGTGTCCACGGCGGGTCGGTCACCGGCCTCGACGCGACCGTGAACTATGAGGAGGGCTCGGTCTCTGGGCTCATCGACACCAACGTGTGCGCCGAGCCCGGCGACAGCGGCGGCGCGCTCTTCGACGGCGACGCGGCCATCGGCCTCACCTCGGGCGGCAGCGGCGACTGCAGCTCGGGCGGCGAGACCTTCTTCCAGCCGGTGCCTGCGGCGCTGAGCGCGGAGGGTGCGACTCTTCCGTAACCGGGGCGCTTCGTACCTTCCGTGACTGACTGCGGAATGCCTCAACCAGCCTTCGCGGGGGCAGGTTGAGGCATTCTCCTTGAGCGGGATCGACAGGCCAGCGCTCAGGATGTCCCCGAAGACATGGGAGGCGACCCGGTGGCGACCGCGGCCCCGATCCCAGCCAGCACCAAAGACACCAAAGACACCCTGCGCTCGGTCTCGACGGCCACGCCCGAGCTTCTCGACGATCCACACGGCGAGCCCGGCCGACGAGTCGGTGAGCCCGACGGCGGCGGCACCCCCCTCGTCTCTCGCGTCACTCACGCCTCTTTTATCCATTGTGGCGGACACCATGTGGCAGCCTGGCCGGAGCGGTCTCCGCCCGCTCTTCCTTACGGCTGCGGGAGGTAGTCAGGGCGTGGGCGCGCCGGAGGGGCAGTTCACACCATCGCAACGGACGTGGGGCCTCCGCTCGGCACGCCCCACCAGCCGGGATCAGCGATGACACGGCCGGAGGCGGTCTGATGGGGATGTCAGTGACGTAACGGCGTTGAGGTTCCGAGCCGGTCTCCTCTTGAATGCGCTTCAAGTATCCGTAAACTGGAAAACCATGCGCTATCTCTCAATGGGCACTTCCGGGTTACAGGTCTCCGCAGTCGGCTTGGGATGCAATGAACTGGGGCGATCTGTCGGGCTCGACCAGGCGCGTACGGTGGTAAGCGCCGCACTGGATGCCGGATACACCCGACCCGCACACTCCTATTGAGGAGACGCTCGCCGCTCTGACCGAGCTGGTGCGGGAAGGCAAGGTCCGCTATACCGGGAATTCTAATTTCGCTGGCTGGCAGATCGCTGAAGCCGCGTGCGTCGCCCGTTCCGCAGGGTTCGAACGGTTCATATCCGCGCAGAACCACTGGTCGCTACTTGACCGCGCCAGCGAGAACGAAGTCGTCCCGGCTGCACGTCATTTCGGACTCGGAGTACTGCCGTATTTCCCGCTGGAGAACGGTTTGCTGACCGGGAAGGTGCGACGTGGCAAGGTCATCCCGGCAGGGACCCGCATCGCGGAGAGCGCGTACCAGGTGACGGAGGCGCGGCTTGACACCGTAGAGGCACTGGTCGCCTGGGGCATGAAGAACGGTCGCAGCCTCCTGGAGATCGCGGTCGGTGTCCTCGCCGCGCTTCCAGGCTGCAGTTCGGTGATCGCGGGGGCCACGAAGCCGGAGCAGGTGAGGGCCAACGCGGCGGCTGGGGAGTGGGTTCCCGCCGCCGAAGAGCTGGGGGAGATCTTGGAGCTGCTGTAGAGCAGCCTGATCGCCCCCGGCTACAACTCCCTGTCGGCGTGAGTCCGCCGTCTCCACCCGGCCTTCGTCGGCTCCCGGAGCCGCTGTCCCCCGCACAGGATCGAGAGCCGCACTGTCAGGTAAAACAAGGCGTTCATATGGAACGCATCCCCCCGGGAGGGCCTCTCTACAGCCGGAACACGCATCGCGGGGTTGAGGAAGGAGGCCACGGCGGTTCCGGGTCCGGCCGTGGACGCTGAAACATCGGTCCAGGCCCGACGGACCTTCGCACACCCGCGATCGGCGAAATCCACCAGGACCGTTCCGATAGCATGATCCAACACCCACGGCGAGCGCCCTGATCGCCCGTCCTGCACCGGGAAACGAAGCTGTCCGACACGTACAGCGATCTGTTTAATACATCTAGAAAATCGGCCAAACAAATTGATACCTATAGCATCACGGTTTTTTTCGCGAATAAAGTGCAGAATTGACTTCGCCGCGTGGCGTCGACCACGGGTGATGCTGTGGGTGACGGCGGGTGTGGTGGCCCTCGGGTTCCTCATCGTGCTGGAGATTGCTGCGCGTGGGTACGGCCTGCCTGGGCCGCTCACCAATCAGGCGCGAGAGGTGGTATTCCCTCCCAAGTCGGGTTTCCTGTTGTACGCCGGTATGGCGTTGCTGATGGTGGTGCTCACCTGGCGGCAACGATTCATCGCGGCCGGCGTCGCGATCGGCATCGACGTCGTCTTCTTGCTGGTGCGGTGGGCGGCCGACGTCAAGGTGACCGACGGCCACCCCTTCGGCAACGGCGCGTTGTGGGTGGTTCTGGGATATGCGGTCATCGCTGTCACGCGCCGCAAGGGCCGGGAGCGTGTCCTGCTCCTGAAGGGCGTCGGGCTGGCCCTGCTGCTGGTGGCCGGTCGCAAGACCGGCGATACCTGGCTGCTCATCACGTCGAAGACCCGCCCGGCGGTGTTCGACCAGTACGTGGCAACCGTCGATCATGTGTTGGGCGACCCTTCGTGGCTGGCAGGACGAATTGTCAGGGCCACCGGTCCGATCGGCTCCCATATTCTCGACTATGTCTACATTCAGCTTGCGGTGGCCGCGGTCGTCGTCGCGACGTACCAGCTGCGGAACGTGGCGGTCGAGCGGCGTTTCCCGCGCCACCATCTGGTGCGCACCTTTCTGGTGATCGGCCTCCTCGGGCCGGCCGTCTATATGGTCTTCCCGGTGGTCGGACCGGTCTTCGCCTACAGCGCCGAGGGCGGGCACTGGGCGGCGGCGAACCTGTGGCCGGACACTCCGCCGCCGATCAATACCCCGCACCAGATGCCGTTCGACGAGATCACCCCACGTAACTGCATGCCCAGCCTCCACACGGCATGGGCCACCGCGATTTTCATTCATTCCCGCAAGGGCCCGCGGATTCTGCGCTACGCAGGCACCTTCTGGCTGATAGCCACACTCGGCGCAACGCTGGGATTCGGCTACCACTACGGCGCCGATCTCGTTGCCGGCATGGTGTTCGCGCTCACGGTCGAGGCTGCCCTGCGTTCGCTCGCACGTGGCTGGGATCGCTCAGGAACCCGATTGGTCGCCCACGGCACAGCGGTCTTTTTCGCGCTCTTGGTGTCGTACCGTTATCTGCCGACGGAGATGGCCGAACATCCGTGGGTGTTCGGACCGCTTCTCATCCTGGCGATGACCTCAGTGATCCACGGCTACATACGGACCACCAGGCGATGGGAACCGCAGACCGCGGCAGTGCTGCAACCGGAACCGCAACCCGAACCCGTTTGAGTCATGGTCGGATCCCTGTGGTGGGTTCGAAGCGATACGGAATACAGGTGCCTCGGACGAGGCGCAGTTGACGACAGTGTCCAAGGACGCCCGCCGAGCGGCATGCGTCTGCCACAGCGACCATGGTCCGAACTCGTGGTACGTCGTCCGGCCTCGGTGGCTTGGCTGGTAGGAAACTGCGTCAGTCCGAGCCGCAGTACAGCCGGAGGAACTCCTCCATCGCCGCCTCGACGCCGGCGCGATCGTCGGTGGCGAGCAGGTCGAGCAGCAGACCACGGACATCGAGGCGAAGACCCCGATGGCCCGGGCCCGTTCGGCGGCACCCGTGAACGTGTTCGCGACGATCGCCATGGCCACTGGGTTGAGCATGGTCCCGCCGACGGCTTGCAAGACGCGCGCCGCGATCAGCCAGCCGATGCCTGGGGTCAGGCCGCACGGCAGCGACCCGAGACCGAAGGCCGCGAGCCCCGCCTGGAAGACGCGCCGCCGGCCGATCCGGTCGGCGGCGGAACCGGCCAGCACGAGGAACCGGCCAGCACCAGAGTGTAGGCGTCGACCGTCCACTGCAGGCTGGATTCCGAGGCGCGCAGGTCACGGCCCATGGTGGGAAGCGCGACGTTGACGATGGAAATGTCCATGACGACCACGACGATGCTGATGCAACAGATCGCGAGCACCAGGGACTTGCGACGCGGGCTCAGTTCGGCAGCCGCGAGTGGAGAGAGCACTGATGAACTCATGGCCACGACGCTAGGATTTAGAGCGTGCTCGAAATCAAATCGCAGCCGGCATCCGACACCGGCGAGCCGAAGGCGGGCCACGGCGCTGTGCCCGCAGAAGGTCTGACCATCGCGGAGGCGGCCCGCCGTACCGGGGTGAGCGTGCACACGCTTCGGTACTACGAGCGCGCGGGCCTGGTCATCAGTCCGGTCGTCCGTACGAGCGGCGGCCGTCGCCGGTACCGGGAACTCGACCTCAAGTGGATCATCATCTGCACCAAGCTGCGCGCCACCGGTATGCCCATCAGAGGTATCCGCCAGTACGCCGAACTGGTCGCCGCAGGATCGGGCAACGAGGCGGAACGGCTCGCCCTCCTGGAAGCCCACCGTGCCGACATCCTGAACAGGCTCGCGGAGATCCAAGAGAACCTGACAATGATCGACTACAAGATCGAGGTCTACCGGGGAAGCCTGGCCGCGGGCGAGGCCGACCAACTCTGGGCACCCGTCAGCCCCCGTTGAGCGGCGCGCAGGACGGCAGGCCGCGGACCTCGATCGGGGCTGGACCCGCGTCACCGATCGCTGTGACCAGAAATGCTCGCCGGGTGATCAGGCAACGTCGTGGTACCCGGTGGTCGAACTGCGACGAGGTCATCAACCCGAACAGCAGCGTGCTCCTGAACGGGGCCGACAATCACGCGGCGGGCCGCCTGGCTCGCAACGCCCTGCTCACCGAGGAGTCCGTCTCGCAGCAGATCCGGGCCTTCCTGCGCGTCTGAGGCCCGACGACGCTCTCTGAGCACATCGCGACGCAGGCCAAAGGGCCAAGGCCCCGGTGCAGGCGCCGGCTGCGACAGCGACTCCGTTCGCCCGCACCTTCGATGGCGAGGTTCTGCCGTCTCAGCGCAGGTCGACGACCGTGCGAAGCTTGCCGCTGACGGGGGTGCGCTCGAAGGTCTCCCTCCGTACGTTCTGCACGGCAAGGGACAGCAGTCCCTCCTCCACCGCTGAGGCCACCTCCGGAACGTCGGTGGTGACCGCGGTGCGTGTGAGGTCGGGGTCGGGGGCGTACTGCTCGTCGAGCCGGACCGTCAGCTGCTCCCGGTCGGTGCCGGGCGCCACCGACAGCTGCACCTCACCGTGATACGCGAGCCGCTCCTCCAACGCCCGTACGATCCGCCGGTAGTTGATGAAGTACGTGCCCACGCGCACCACATCGCCGTAGCGCCCGAGCAGTTCCAGGCGCGGCACGGTGCTGCCGCAGGCACACGTACATTCCACCGCACGTCCCAGATCACCGATCTCGTAGCGCTCCAGGCGCTGACCGGCCCGGGCTCGGGAGGTGAACACCAGCCGCCCCGGTTGGCCCGAAGCCACCGGCCGGTCCTCCCGCGGATCCAGGATCTCCAGTGTGTGCAGGTCGGTCAGCACATGGTGGACCGAGCCGTCGGAGGACGCGCACTGGTAGCCGAGGGGGCCGAGGTCGGTGCTGCCGTAGGCCGCGGAACGGATCACCTTCACCCCGAAGACCTCGGTGAGCACCCGGCGTTGTTCGGTGGTGAAGTGCTCGCCGCCGTAGAACACCTGGCGGATGCCGCCGTAGGCGCGCAGCCGGTCGGACTCGGCGTGCAGCAGCTGCCACAGGTAGGACGGCATGCCGAAGACGGTGTCGGCCCGGTGGGCGATCAGCGCCTCGGCGACCATGGCGTGGTCTGGGCCTGCGGCGATCGGGAACTGGGTGGCGTTCAGGCGTTCCAGGATGGAGAAGAAGCTGATGAAGCTCCCGTACATGCCGCCGCTGTAGAAGAGGTTGGCCGCCCGGTCCCGTGCCGGGTCGAAGCCGGCCGCGAGCAGCCCGTCCGCCGCGGCGCGCATCTGGTTGTCGTAGTCGTCGCAGGTGAACACCGACAGCGCGGGTGCGCCCGTGGAGCCTCCGCTGCGGAAGTGCAGGTGTGCGTGGCGCGGTTCCAAGGCGGCGAGCGCGCGCTGCACGCCCTCCTTGCCCAGGAGTGGCGCGTCCGGTGCGGGGGGCAGCACCGGTGGCGCCACCAGGTCGTCCAGACAGGGCACCGTACGGAAGTCCGCGTCCCCGGCGCGCACGCTCACCCTGCGGCTGTAGCGCTGCAACGCGTAGACGCCGTCGTGCGGTTCGCCCTCGTAGCTGTCCAGCATGGAGCCGACCGGGGTGACGCGGGTGACGCCCGCGGCGAACACCGCGCGCGAGAGCTCGGCCACTTCCGCGCGGGTGCCGCCGATCGCAGCGGTCTGCAGATAGCGGCGCATGGGCCGCAGTGTCGCGGTGACCGCGTGCCGGGGGAGCGGTTTGACCCAGACGCTGCGGTGCAGCGGGGAGGCGTCGAGTGCGGCACGTGTGTCGGCCAGTACCCGCCAGGAGCCGTCCTCGGCGGCGAACACACGGGTGAGGCCCAGGTGTTGTTCGAGCCGGGCGAGTTGCTGCACGGTGGTGATCTCCGCCTGCTCGGCGGGATCCGGCGCGGGCGCCTGATGTCCGTCGGACACCTTCGCCAGCCGTTCGGCGAACCGGCCGGCGAACGCGAAGAGTTCCCCGGTGTCGTCGGTGTCGAGATACACCACCTGTGGGCTGGAACACGCCTGCTGTTCGTAGCGGCAGACATCTTCGGCGAGCGCGTCGAGCACCCCGTCCTCGGACGAGGCCCGCCGGGTCAGGTAGGCGAAGGAGATCCGGTGACCCCACTCGACCAACCGACAACCGGGCTGGGCCAGTTCGCCCGCCGCGCGCACCGCGTCCTCGCCGCCCCACACCGCGATCGCGTCCGCCGGCCCGCAGACCGCTTCCAGCCACGCACGGCGCGCGGAGGAGAAACGCAGGGCGACGACGCGCTCGGCGATCAGCCCGGACGGGTCGGCCGCACCGAGCGCGGCGAGCACGTCGAGGGCGAGGGCCGAGTCGGAGCTGCTGGTCTTCAGCACGTTGAGGTTGCCCGCCAGCAGTCCCTCCACGACGCTCAGCGGTGCCACGGCCGCGGCGTTGCCCGGCGCGATGTGCACCAGCAGGCCGACGGGCGCCCAGGCCTCGTACACCGTCTCGCGGGCGTCCGGCCGGGTCAGCCGTTCCGGGCGCAGGCCGCCCAGCTCCCGCCGCAGTTTACGCTCCAGCGCCTCCCGGGTCAGTGCGCTCGCCAGCTCGGCCAGCACGGCCGGGGCCTCGGCCGCGGGCAGCTGCCCGGCCAGCCGGCCGTACAGGGCGGAGGCGGGATCGGCCAGGGAACGGCTGACCGCGGCACAGGCGCCGAGTACCACGTCGGTGGGCAGGGGACGGCCCAGGACCTGCCCGGCCAGCTCGGGCAGACCGGCGAGCCGCCGGCCGGCCTCGGCGTCGTCGACGAACTCGCCCTGCCAGAGGTGGAGTACGGGGTGGTCTACGGAGGTGGTCACGACATTCCCTTCATCAGTTCGGCGGCGGCGACCGCGCAGCTGCGGTTGCGGCTCACTCCGGCACGGCCGTGCACGGTGAACCAGTCCGTCGACAGCGCACAGGGACACTCCTCGCCGGGGTGCAGCGACGCGAGGTCGCCCATCACCACGCTCTGCGCGGGCACCGAGGTGATGTAGGGGCTGACCAGGTGCAGGAAGCCACGATCGCCGTACGGCAGTGGACGCAGCGTCCCGGTGTCACGGACGGCCGCTCGCGACCACACCGGCACGTGCAGCCGGTGATGGGCGCACTCCACGTACGGCACACAGTGCTCGACGGAGCCGAACGTGTCGCGGACACGCTCCGCGGGAATCCCGAGGCGGTCGGTGACCTCGGCGTAGAAGGCGTCCTTGCCGATCTGCCGGTCGGCGTGACCCTTCCAGCCGCCGCCGAGCACCACCAGCGATCCCTCGGGCAGCCGCAGCGGCGGCAGCCCCATCGCCCGCATCCGCTCCAGGGTGAAGTACAAGAACGCGGGGAATCCCAGGATGCGGACCGGTACGTCGTCCTCGGCGTAACGCTGGATCGCCGCGATGCAGCCGTTCACGTCGAACTCGTGGCCGGTGCCGGTGTGCCGCAGGGCATGCGTGGTGTGCCGGGCCGGGGCGAAGTCGCACAGATAGTTGTCGGTGAACGACGTGCCCAGTCTCAGCGCCGGAGCAGGCTCGTAGCTGTAGAGCAGGTAGTTGACCGGCTGCTCGGGAGTGATCCAGCCGTAGTGGTCGAAGATCCGGGCCACCATGCGCTGCGCCGAGCGGATGGTCCACTCGTCGAAGAACATCTGTGACTTCTGGCCCGTTGTGCCCGAGGAGGTCAGGTGGAGGAACACCTCGTCGCGCGGGATCGAGAGCACCTCATGACGCTTGAAGAAGGCGGCGGGCACGAGCGGGGTGCGCACGCCGTCGCCGACCGTGGGAGCGGGTGTTTCGGCCTGCTCCCCGAGCAGGGCCGCGAAGAAGGGGGAGCGGCGGGCGTGCCAGGCGTTGGCCTCCGCCATGGCGGAGGCGAACAGCGCGTCGGCGTCGGGGCCGTCGGCGTACGGCTCCGCCAGGTCGCACAGGCGTTGCACATGGCCGAGCGCCGCCGGGTCGGGGACCTCGACGGGGGCGAGATGGGGTTTCATCGGGACACCTCGTGAAGGGGCAGGTAGGTGGTGGTCCAGGCACTCAGGTAGGCAGCGAGGTACGGCTGGAGCAGCGGGCTGACCGCGGTGGTGCGGAAGTCGATCTGACGGCTGGTGCGCGAGAGCACGACATAGTCGTGGAGCCGGTCGTGGACGCGGCGCATCGCGGGGTAGACCGCGCTCGGTACGAATCCCGAGGCGAGGAACACCGCCAGCGCCTCGGTGTCGGCCAGCGGCAGCAGCGCTTCGACATAGTCGGCGCCGGCCCGCGTGACCGACGCGATCATCGCCTCCAGGGTTCCCGCCACCGCGGACGGACGTGGATGGACCGCGACCAGCGCGCAACTGCCTGCCACCGGGTCGAGATCGGCGTACGCCTCGAAGCGGCCGTCGGCGGCCACCAGGACCGCGTTGGGCGTGTGCAGCGGGAAGAAGCGGTCGTCTGGTGCGGGGAACAACTCCAGGAAGCGGCGCCGCACGAAGGCCGGGGCCGCGATCAGCTCGACCGGTTCGGCCTCGGTGGCGGCCGCCGCACCGCGGCAGGGGGCAGGCCGAGTGCGGGTGTAGTCGATGCCGACGCCGCGGGAAGCGGCGGACAGCAGCGCCGACAGCCGCTCGGGCACGCTCGCCACGGGTGCGCGGCGCTCCAGCACACCGTCGGCGTAGCGGGCGAACAGGGCGAGAGTCTCGCAGCCTTCGACCTCTACGGCGTTCGGGAGCAGGCCGAGCGGCCGGAATCCGTTGCGTACGACGACCTGCTGCGGACCTTCGGTGACCAGGCGGACGGTGGCATACACCGAGTCCAGCAGGCCCGTGGCGAAGGCCTCGTCGCAGACCGCCCCGGTCAGCCGGGAGGCCAGACCGCCGCCGCGATGGCCGGGGTGCACCGCGAGGCCGACCAGTTTGCCGATGCGGCTGCCCGGTTCGGTCAGGACGACCGCGGAACCGACCAGGTCGCCCGCGTGGGCGCGGGCGGTGAGCCAGTAGGCGGTGCCGTCGGTGATCAGCTTGCGCATGACCACCGGGTCGCTGCCGAGCGGCACCGGGTAGCCGTGCCCGTACACCTCGAAGTACAACTGCCGCAGCTCGGCGATGTCCTGGACGGAAGCGGGGGAGAGGACGGCGTTCATGAGGCCTCTCCCGCGGGTACTGGCGCCGGTGCGTCCGGCCCGCGCTGCTCAGCGACGTGCGCGCGGCTGCCGAGCCACCACAGCGTCAGCGCGACCGGCACGAGCCCCGCGCCCTGCGCCAGGCACAGCGTCCGGGCGGTCAGCTGGTCGCCCAGCGCGCCGAAGACGAGCGAGGACACCGGGAACGTGGCACCCAGCAGTGCCTGCATGACCGCGAAAAAGGCCGGTTTGTCGTCAGCGGGCACCATCCGCTGGCACAGCGCTACGAAACGCACGCCGATGACACCGAGGCTCCAGCCGATGACGGCCATCGAGACGAGCGCCACCGCGTGGCCGGGGAACAGCCCTGGCAGTCCGAAGGCCGCGGCCATCACCATCAGGCACACACTGCTGACGGTGACCGGACGGCCGGGCAGACGCCCGCCGATGAACGTGCCTACCAGGGTGCCCGCACCGAGGGCCGTCTCCAGTGAGGCGACGGTCGACCCGGTCGCGTGCAGCACCTCCCGGGTGTACAGCGGCATGACGACGTAGACGGCGGTGGTGAAGACGTTGGCGGCGGCGAAGCAGACCAGCACGCGACGGATGAACGGCAGACCGGCCAGTACCCGGCGCAGCGAGCGCCGCTCCGGGGCCGGGCCGTCTCCGGCCTCACGGTGCGGAAAGCGCGTGGAGCCGATCAGCAGGGCAGCGAGCAGGTACGCGGCGCCGCAGACGGCGGTCACGCCGGCCAGTGCGCCCGCGTCTACCACGAGGGGACCGAGCAGGCCCCCGGACAGTCCGGCGACGGACTGGGTGGACAGTTCGAAGCCGGTGGCCGACTCGATATCGGCGTCCTCGACGAGTTCCGGCACCGAGGTGGTCAGACAGGGATCGAAGACCGCCTGACAGCCGGCCAGCACCAGCCCCACCGCGTAGGCGGCGGCCATGGGAAGAGCCCCGGCGCAGGCCAGGGCGGCGGCCGTCACGGCCACCGCACCCGCGACAGCCGCCGCGCTCGCCAGCACCGTGCGGTGCGCGTGCCGTGCGACGACGCGGGCGATCACCGGGGCGAGTGCCACCGCGGGCACGGTGCTCACCATGAGGAACAGGCCCGAGTCGAGCCCGCGGTGCTCGCCGCCCGCGAACCCGACGAGCCACCAGACCGCGCCGACCTGGAACATACGGCTCGCCGCCTGGGTGAGGAGCTGACCGGCCCAGACCCTGCCGAACGACGGATTGCGCAGGACAAGCGGCAGGCGCCGAGCGCGCGCAGGCGCCGCGCTCACGTGTGCGGCCGTTCGTCGACGACCCGGATGAGCTTGCCCGAGCGGGAGTTGACCGCGAGATCCTGATGGCGCACCCATTCGACGCGGAGCGGGTTCACGTGCCCGGCGACGGTCGCGCTTGCGTAGAAGGGCCGCTCGGCGAGGACCGCCGCCACGACGGACTCCTCCAACCCGGCAGGCACCTTCCGCGGTTCGGCGACCGCGAGCCGCAGCACCAGGCCGTCCCGGCCGTCCCGGCGCCGCACCACGAGCTGCACACCGGTCACCTCGCCCCGGGTGTCAGCGGCGGTGACGATGTCATGGACGTCCTCGGTGTAGAGGGAGACGGGGCCGACCCGCACGCCCTCCTCGGCGCGCCCGAGGATACGGAAGACACCCGCGTCCCGGTCCACCCACTCGGCCCGGTCGCCCGCCGGATAGCGAAGCACCGGCATGAGCCGTCTGCGGAGATCGGTGACGACCAGCCGCCCCGGCACGCCGTTGCCATCGACGGGTTCGTCGGTCTCGTCACGGAGGATCTCGACCACCGTGTGCGGTGTGAACACGCGGTGCACGCGCGGATCACCACCGGGCACGGCCTCGCCGAGGAGCCCCGCGTCGACGCTCGCATAGCCCAGGGAGCGCGGCTCGGCATTCGGGAACGCGTCCCGAAGCAACGGGAGTTGGTCTCCGAAGAGGCATTCCCCGCCGAAGAAGAGCAGCTCCACGTCCGGCAGGGGCCGGTTCGCGCCGGCCAGGCGTTCGGCGAGCGAGCACAGTGTGGTCGGGGTGCCCGCGACGACCTGGACCTGGAACTCCTCCAGAGTCGCCGCGGTGGATTCCCAGGGCGTCGCGCCGCCGATGGGCAGGCGGACGTTGGCCACCGGGGAGCGGTGCAAGGCGTCGAGCACGAAGCTGAAGCTCGCGTACAGGTCGCCCGCGTAGAAGAGATCCGCCACCCGGTGACCGGGCTGCAGCCCGGCGCGGACGAGTCCGGCGCCGAACGCGGCGGTGAATTCGCGCCATTCGGTGCGGGTGTAGTAGGAGAACTTCGGCGAGCCCGTGGTTCCGCCGCTGCGGAATACGACCGCTTCGTTCAGGGGGGCGGTCAGCAGCCGGTTGTCGCGAGGCGCGTTGGCCCGCCAGAAATCGGCCTGGGGCACCACCGGGAGATCCGTGAGACGCGTCACGCGAGGGCCGAGGTCGGCGTAAAGGTCGCGGTAGAAAGGCGAGTTGTGCCGGGCGAAACGTATGAGTTCCGCAATTGGTTGAACGGGCATCAATTCCTGCTCGAAGGCGTGGACCGCCGACACGGGAAAGCCGGCAGAGTGCGACGGGAAGGGCCCACTGACGTGGGCTTCGTTCGCTGAATGTGTGAAAGGGCGGACGCTCGTGACGAGCGGGCGCCCGGAGGCGAGTTTATCTCACCATTCGGAACGTTCTTGCGCCAACTTGCCATCCACGGAGGGAAGGTTGACACCTCGCGGACGGGTTATGGGGTACCTCGGTTCCCGGGACGTCCGGAGACGGTGATCACATCCAACTTGTCCCCTATAATGGCTCTTTGAGGATGGCTCAAGGAAGACTTATGGAAAGCCGGTTCCCGGCGATTTCGTTTCATGGCTTGAACTTGACTCCGTCCGCTCCATCGGTCTGATCCCAAGAACGGGAAAAATCAGGGACCTGTCGCCGCGCTCGGCTGCTGGGCCGCGACGGCGTCGTGCGTCATCCGAGCAGTGGTCCCCCGGGCCGACCGGGATTGCCTGCCGAAGAAGTGTTATCCGGGGCGCGTCACGAGGTCTCCCAGGTGTCGGACACAATCGTGCGGTCTCGAGGACAGGAAGCATGGGTATGAGCACGCAGGACGCGATGGAGACGGCGGCACTGGTCACGGCCGCCCGAGAGGGCGACACACAGGCACAGGACGCCTTGGTCAACGCGTACCTCACCCTGGTCTACAACATCGTGGGCCGAGCGCTGAACGGCTCGGTGGATGTCGACGACGTGGTGCAGGAGACCATGCTGCGGGCCCTGGACGGGCTGGGCGGACTGCGCACCCCCGAGCGTTTCCGCTCCTGGCTGGTGGCCATCGCGATGAACCAGGTCCGGGAGTACCGGCAGAATCGTCTCTCCGCCCCGGGCGGAGTGGAGGAGGCCGAGGACCTGGCCGATCCGGGTGCCGACTTCGTCGATCTGACCGTCGTCCAGCTCCAGCTCACGGGGCAGCGCCTGGAGACGGCGCGGGCGACACGCTGGCTGGAGCCTGACGACCAGGAACTGCTGTCCCTGTGGTGGCTGGAGTGCGCCGGCGAGCTCACGCGGGCCGAGGTCGCCGCGGCTCTGGAACTCTCGCCTCAGCACGCAGCGGTCCGGGTCCAGCGGATGAAGGCACAGTTGGAAGCGGCCCGCGTGGTGGTACGAGCGCTCGACGCACGCCCGCGGTGTGAGGAACTCCGGATCGTGCTGGCCTCCTGGGACGGCAGGCCTTCGGCTCTGTGGCGCAAGCGAATAGCCCGGCACGCGCGCGGCTGCACGCGCTGCAGTGGGTTGTGGAGCGGACTGATGCCCGCAGAGGGGCTGCTGGCCGGTCTGGCACTGATAGCGGCGTCACCCGCACTGCTTGCCGTGGTTTCCTCTGGTCCGGGAAAGCTTGCCCCGGCTGGCGCTGCGGCACGACTCTACATACCGGGGGGTGGCGCGGGATCGGGCCCGGGCACAGGACGGCGTGGCGTACGGGACCGGACCGGCTCGCGCAGTCAGTCCCGTCGGCGTCGGCGCATGCGCCGACGGGCCGTCGGTGGCGCCGTCGTTGCGGCCTGTGTGGCGGGAGGCGGTCTGTGGTACTTCGGTACCGACTCCGGCGCCGACGGCGCGAACGCCGGGCGAGGTTCAGCCGTACCCGTCGTGGACCTCTCCACGCCCAGCGCCGAGGGCGGATCGCCGTCGCCCTCGCTTACTCCGTCCCCGTCCGCAACGAAGCGGAAGAAGGCGAGCGCCACCAAGTCGGCGAGCCCTGCCGAAAAGCGCACACCTGCAGCCCCCCGATCCACCCACCGGACTCCCGCCGCCTCAAACCCACCGCAGACTCAACCCGATCCGACCAACGTCGCGGACCAGGTAGTTGCGCTGGTGAACAAGGAACGGTCAGCCGCCGGCTGCGGCCCGCTCACCGAGAACCCGCAACTGCAGAAGGCGGCCCAGGGCCACTCCGACGACATGGCCGCACGCCACTTCTTCGACCACACCAACCCGGACGGCGCGGATCCCGGGCAGCGCATCACCGCCGCCGGATACCAGTGGTCCACATATGGCGAGAACATTGCCCAGGGCCAGCAGACCGCCGCAGCCGTCATGGAGTCCTGGATGAACAGCCCCGGCCACCGGGCGAACATCCTCAACTGCTCCTTCAAGGACATCGGCGTCGGCGTGCACAAGGGAGACGGCGGTCCCTGGTGGACGCAGGACTTCGGCGCCAAGATGTGAGGCAGCCGCCGTGCAACCTGTGTGGCGCGTACGCACACCTCGCTCTCGCCGCACCACCAGCCACGGCCGGAGACCGGCTCAGGCTGCCTGACCGCGGTGTTCTGCACCCCGCGTCAGGCGTTCACCCCGTACCGGCCGTGCTTCAGGAAGTACCACAGTGCGTCCGGGGTGCCGTTGTCGAGGGCCCTGCTCCGCCGCGCGGAGCACCGGGCTGGTGGTCGGATCGGCGAGGATCCGGAAGACGGGGACGCGGTCGTCGTCGGCCTGGGCGACCGACCGGCCGGTCCGCAGGAAGTTCCGCTGGTCCTCGACGGTGTCGTCCATGGCCCTCTGCCGGCGGTGGTGGAGCTGCCTTCGCCCGACGTGGCCGTCACACGGGCGGCCGAGGCGCAGCCGGCGTGGACCGTTTCGGTGCGTGGAGGCGCGGCCGAGGATTCCGGGACCTCCCCGGCGAGCCGTGGCTGATGCTGCGCGGTGACGTGGAGCGGGCCGCGTTCCAGGCGCTGCCCGACGACGTGGAGATCCGCTGCTCGACGGTGCCGACGAAGATCGAGCAGGACGCCGAGGGCGTGGACTTCACGCTCACGAACACCGCCGCCGACGGCACCGTCACCGAGCGGTTCGACCTGGTCGTCGGTGCCGCCGGGCCGGTCGTCGCGGGTGTTCGCGTTCGCCGACCAATCGCCGACGATCCTGATGGGATATCGAACCGACGACGTGGACGCCGAGTTCACCGAGCCTCCGGCCGTCCGCGTACGCAAGGCGTTCGGACGCGGACCCAACGGCTACACGCTCGGCGCCGCGCTGGAAGTGCTGGAAGCCACCGACGAGCTGTTGTTCGACTCGGTGGAGCAAGTGCAGAGGGACCGTTGCCGCAAGGGACGGGTCGTGCTCATCGGCGACTCGGCCTGGCGCGTGACCCTGTACGCCGGCATGGGGGTGTCGGCTGGGCTGGCCGGCGCGGACCTGCTGCTGCGGTTCCTACGCACCCGCAACAAGTCTGCCCGAAGGAAGGAAATCGACATCGCGCGGGCATGATCGCAGGCCGGCGCGGGCGCGCCGACACGACGGGAGGACGACCATGGCGGTACTGGCCGAACAGGATTCCGGCAGCGCGGCGCGCATTCTGGCCGCGGCGCGGCAACTGGTGCTCAAGCGCGAAGGCAAGGGGCTGACCATCGCGGAGATCGCGGAGAGTGCGCACGTCGCCAAGGGCACCGTGCACCCGCACTGGAGCACCCGCGAGGACCTGCTGGTGGGCCTGTTCGCCAGGAACTTCCTCGCCGTGCCCGACGACTTCATCGAAATGATCACCGCCAGTCCCGACGACAGCCGTCCCAGCCGGAGCCGTTCGTCCGCGCGGCTCGGCAGCGTGTGCTGGTAGCGGTGTCCGTGGACGAACCGGCCAGAGTGATCGCCGCAGCGGTGACCTCGCTGCTCGGGCCGGAGACGCCCGGCCCCGACGACGTCCAGGCCACCGCCGACGCGGCAGTGGCCGCGATGACGGCCAAGCGCCAGAAGCTGCTGAACTCCATCGGCAAACGAGAAGGCTAAACGTGAAGACTGAGCAACGTTTCACCCGGCAGGAGCAGCCCGAGGTCGGCACGGAGGCCCTGCTGGAGTTCCTGCTCGACCGGTGAAATCCCGCCGGATCAGCTGGTGTTGGAGTCGGGCGGGGGGTCGATGGTGGTCTTCGCGTACCGGACGCGAAGGCCACCACCGTGTGCGGTTGGTTCAGCAGGAGGCCCACTGGGTCACCCTGGCCGTGGCGCCGTAGACGCTCGGCTCGTAGGTGCCATTGGCTGTCCAGTCGTGCCTCTTGCTCGCCCACATGGTCGGGCTGTCGTAGGTGGATGTGGTGAACAGGCTCTGACCTGCTGGGTTCTTCAGTTCGAAGCGTGCATGCCACACGTCGCCGCTGAGGGTGAAGTCCGTCCAGGTCCGCGCGCTGAACGTGAGACGGCCATCCGCGTACAGCCGCAGGTACCCGCCGGTCTGATGGCAGTCACCGACCTTGAGGTCCCCCCAGCTGAACCACTTGTACGTATCGTCCGCGAGCCCGGTCCGGGATCCGGTCGACATGCCCGAACGAACAGCGTTGCTGCCGGTGGCGGCCGACGCCGGCGTGGGGAAGACCAGCACCGCGGCGAGGATGGCGGCCATCGTGGCCGTGAGCCGGGCGAGGCGTCGAAGAGCGGTCATGACCGGGCTCCCCTCGTGGCTTGGAGGGTCGAGCCGAGACGGACGCCGAATGCCTGGACGCCGGTCGGCGCGTCCCAGGTGGCGCCGACCCCGTACGTGTAGCTTCCGCCGGCCGCTCGAGCGTCGGCGGGCACTGCCGCCGGCAGCGCGAGCGCGAAGCCGGCTGCCAGGGCAGGCGTCCGCACGCGGCGGAGTACCAAGGACATTCTCACGATTCCCCTCTCTTTTCCCCTGTCAGCAGCTGCCACATGGGTGTTCCGAGAACCACGGCTGCGAGCACACCGGTCCGTCAGGCCAGGTCGCCGTAGATGTCCCAGAAAGGGCAAGACCGCTGTCGGAGAGTCAGCGCTCCGATTGTCGTGAACGACGATCAGACCCCGGTAGAGCGCGCGAGGTGCTGCCCTGGAGCGCGACGACCATGAACCGGGGTACCTCCGTCGGATGGGCGCCCACGGGCGGGGCCGGGGTGGCGGGAGTGCGTCCCTGAAGCGGAAGCCGTCATTGACAAGTGACGTTTCCTGCTCAATTATCTGCTAAATCAAGCACATTCTTGCACTGATCTGGAACGGACCTTGTATCGCAGCTCTCAGGCCCCCTTCGTCGAAGGAGATGCGCCGTGCTCGGACGACTCCGCAGACTCAGAATGCTCCTCGCCGTCTCCTCCCTGGCTCTCGCTCTCCCCGGGGCTCTGCCCACCCGGGCCCAGGCAGCCGGAGAGAGGCCGGCGCCAGCCCCGCCGAGGGTGAGCCGCACCGCCGGCGGACTCGCGCTCACGGTCCCACCGAGCGGCAACGCCCCCGGTTACGTTGTCGACGTGACGACCGCTCAACTGGAACTGTCCACCAGACGCTCCGGCACATCCGTACTGGCCACCGCGGCCGGCGACACCGGCGCGCTGCGCTTCCGCCTCGGCGGCAGCTGGCAGCACGCCACCAGGGTCACCGGTTGGACCTGGCGCGGCGGCACCCTGACCCTCACCGCGGACACGACCGCCGACGGCGCCACCGTGGAGGCCCGTCTCACACCGTCCGCCGACCGCTACTCACTCGACTGGAACGTCAAGGGCGCCGTCCCCGACCGGCTGGGCCTCGCCTACGACCTGAAGTCCGCCGGTCACTGGTACGGCCATGGCGAGGCCGAGACCCCGCAGGGCGGGCCCGGCACCGACCAGCCGTGGCCGCTCGACAGTGGTGAGGTCGTCCACCCCTCCTTCAGCCCGTCCTCGTACGACATGATCGATCCGTTCTGGTACACCTCCAGCGCGACCGGACTGCGGGTGGACACCGGGCACGTCATGGATGTGTCGATCAACGGCGGCATGGACGGGATCGGGCGCTTCGACATCGAATCCGCCGATCCCTACAAGGCGACCGTCTTCGTGGAGTCCACCCCGCTGGAGGTCTACCGCGACTACGTCGGCATCGTCGGCAAGCCCGCCAGGAGCGACGCGACGTACGAGCAGTACGCCAAGCCGGTGTGGAACTCCTGGGCGCAGTTCTACACCCACGTCGACCAGGCCCGGCTCCTGGACTACGCACAGGACCTGCACGACAACGGCCTCAGCGGCCACACGCTCCAACTCGACGACAAGTGGGAGTCCGACTACGGGAACATGACCTTCGACGCGAAGGCCTATCCGGACCCCAGGGCCATGTCAGACAAGATCCACCAGCTCGGCTTCGACTTCGGCCTCTGGGTCACCCTCTGGATCAACCTGGACTCCGACCAGTACCGGTACGCCGCCGACCACGGCTATCTGCTCAAGGACGCGGGTGACACGACGAAGCCGTGCACGGTCACCTGGTGGAACGGCACCGCGGGCATCGTCGACCTCGGCAACCCCGAAGCCAAGGCCTGGTACGTCGGACGGCTCGGGAAGCTGATGAGCTCCTACGACATCGACGGCCTGAAGTTCGACACCCGCTTCTTCGACGACAAGTGTGCCCCGCACGAGGGCTACCAGCCCACCGACTACCAACGGCTCGGCGCCGAACTCGCCGACCGTTTCGACCTCCAGGGCGTCGGCATCCGGGTGCACTGGGACAGCACCGCCCACCGCGCCGGATTCGTCACCCGGCAGGTGGACAAGGGCACCGGCTGGAACTCCCTGCGCGCCTCCGTCACCCAGAACCTCGCGATCTCCACGATCGGCTACCCCTTCGTCACCACCGACATGATCGGCGGCTCCAGCAGCGAGCCCCCACCGAGCAAGCAGGTCCTGGTGCGCTGGGCCCAGTCCGCCGCCCTGCAGCCGCTGATGTACTCCTCCACCTCACCCGTGGACACCATCGACGTGACGACCGGCAAGAAGGTCACCTACGACCGGCAGACCATCGACCTCTACCGCAAGGCGATCGCACGGCACGAACGGCTCGCTCCCTACATCTGGGACCAGGTCCGGCAGACCGTGAAGACCGGCGACCCGATCATGCGTCCCCTGTTCTTCGACTTCCCGCGGGACACGGCGGCCTACACGATCACCGACGAGTGGATGCTCGGCCCGGCCGTCCTCGCCGCCCTGCAGCTCACCGACCGCGCCACCCGCACCGTCCATCTCCCGCCCGGCATCTGGTACGACGTCAACCACGGCACGGTGATCCACGGACCCAGGACCCTCCCCGCCTACCCCGCCCCGCTTGGCGTCACCCCCGCCTTCGTGAACCTCAGGGCCCAGGGCGCCGCCAAGGCCCTGCGGGCGTTGCGGGGTGCCGACGACCCCGTGCCGCTCGCCCTGAAGACTCCCTCCCCGTGACGGGGCAGCGCGGGCCCCGGGCCGTCCCTCACCGCCACCGAGGTGTCGCCGCCCCGCCCACCCCTCGAACCGGCTGTCCCCGACGCAGGCTGCGGTGCCGCCCTCGCCCCCGCAGCCGGAACGGCCGGGTGCCCGTCCACATCGCGCTCTGTCTCGCTCCCCGTCCGCCCCACGACCGAGAGGCCCCAACGTGTCCGCCAGCCGCAGATCGCCCGGCCCCGCGCACGTCGGCGATGACGACCAGGTGCCCCGTTCCGCAGGGACGTTCAAGGACAGCGACAACTGCGGCGCCGTCGGCGTCACCCGCCGAGGTGTGCTCGCGGGCGCCCTTGTCCTCGGCGGTGTCGCCCTGCCGGCCCGCCCACGGGAGGCGCACGCGGCCGACGACCCGGCACCCGCCGCGGCCGCGCTGCGGCGGCTGCTGCCCGAGCACCACGACCAGTTCACGCTGCTGCCGCTCGCCGCGGACGGCACGGACCGTTTCCGGGTCACCGGTAGGACCGGCCGGATCACCGTCGAGGGCACCAGCCCCGCAGTCCTCCTCACCGGCGTCCACACCTACCTGCGGCGCACCGTCCACGCCTCGGTCTCCTGGACCGGCGACCAGCTCGCTCTGCCCGGCCTGCTTCCTGCTCCCGCCGAAGAGCTCACCGGGAGGGCGAACGTACCCCACCGATTCGTCCTCAACGACACCGACGAGGGCTACACCGGCCCCTACCGCGACTGGGACACATGGCAGCGCGAGCTGGATGTCCTCGCCGCTCACGGTGTCAACCGCATCCTGGTCTATGCGGGCGCGGACGCGGTCTATTACGACACGTTCCGGAAGTTCCTCTACACCGACGCCGAGATGCGGTCGTGGATCCCGGCCCCGGCCCACCAGCCGTGGTGGCTGCTGCAGAACATGTCGGGCTTCGGCGGCCCCGTCTCGCGGCAGCTCATCGAGCGGCGGGCGCAGCTGGCGCGGCGGATCGTGGACCGGGTACGGGAACTGGGCATGACGCCGGTTCTGCCCGGCTATTTCGGCACGGTCCCCGACGACTTCCCCGCCCGGTACGGAGGGGACGCGAGGGTGGTGCCACAAGGGACCTGGGTCGGGTTCAACCGGCCCGACTGGCTCGACCCGCGCACCACGGCCTTCGGGGACGTGGCGGCCGCCTTCTACCGCGCCCAGTCGGACCGCCTCGGCGACAGCACGATGTACAAGATGGACCTGCTGCACGAGGGCGGCAACCCCGGCGACGTGCCGGTGGGCGAAGCCGCCAGGGCTGTCGAGGCGGCCCTGCGGCGGGCACACCCGGGCGCGCTCTGGGCCATCCTCGGCTGGGAGAGCAACCCGCCCCGGGCCCTGCTGGACGCCGTGGACAAGTCCCGCATGCTGATCGTGGACGGGCTCTCCGACCGCTACCCGACGGTCACCGACCGAGAGAGCGACTGGGGCCGCACCCCCTACGCCTACGGCAGCATCTGGAACTTCGGCGGACACACCGCGATCGGCGCCAACACCCCCGACTGGGTGGAGTGGTACCCCAAGTGGCGTGACAAGAGCGGGAGTTCCTTGGCCGGGATCGCGGTGATGCCCGAAGCCTCCGACAACAACGCGCCCGCCCTCGCCCTGCTCACCGACCTGGCATGGACGCCCGGCACGATCGATCTGGACGACTGGTTCGCCGCCCACTCCGTCTACCGGTACGGCGGCGCGGACCGGCACGCGGCCGCCGCCTGGCACACGCTCCGTGCCACCGCCTACGGCATGCGCCGCACGGACTCCTGGAGCGAGGCCCCGGACGGCCTCTTCGGTGCCCGCCCGAGCCTGACCGCGACCAAGGCCGCCACCTGGAGCCCGGAGACCGACCGCTACGACACCACGGCCTTCGACCCGGCGCTGAGCGAACTCCTCGATATCCGCGAGGAGTTGAGGCAGAGCCCCGCATACCTGTACGACGTCGTGGACGTCGCCCGCCAGGTCCTGTCCAACCGCAGCCGTCTCCTGCTCCCGCAGCTCAAGGCGGCCCACGATACGGGCGACCAGGACCTGTTCGGCACGCTGACCCACACCTGGCTGTCCTGGATGGACCTGCTGGACCAGCTGCTGTCGACATCCCGCCCGCACCTGCTGGGCCGCTGGCTGGCTGAGGCGCGATCCTGGGGCGCGGACCCCACCGAGCAGGACCGCCTGGAGTACGACGCCCGGTCGCTCCTCACCACCTGGGGCGGCCGGGAGAGCAGTGAAGCGGGCCTGCACGACTACGCCAACCGCGAGTGGGCAGGCCTGGTCGGCGGTCTGTACCGAACGCGTTGGCAGACGTACTTCGACGCCCTGTCGTCCGGAAACGACCCGGACACGATCGACTGGTTCGCCCTCGATGACGCCTGGGCACACGCCCACGAGGCGCATCCGGCCGAGCCCCAGGGGTCCCCGTACACCCTGGCCTGCCGGGTGCGGGACGTCCTCGCGGGCACCCCGTACCAGTCCACACTGACGGCGGTGGCCGACCCGGGCGCGGTGGCGCCCAACCGCCCGGCCATCGTGAAGCTCACCCTCACGAACCGAAACGGATTCGCGCCGGCACGCGAGGTGACCCTCTCCCTGAAGCTCCCCGCCGGCCTGACAGCGCGCCCCCTCGGCCCGGTGGAAGCGGCAACGCTGGCCCCCGGCGGAACACTCACCGCCCGCTTCGAGATCCGTCTCTCCGGAGCCCCGGACGCCCTGGTCAGCCAGCTGGTCGCGGTGGCGACCCAGCGGGGCGGCGGCAGGACGGTCGCTCCGGTACGCCTGCTGGCGGTCACCGGAGCCGGCGAGCCGTATCGCGCGGTCACGTCCAACGACGCGGAGTTCGGCATGCTCGGCGAAGAGATCGCCGTCGAAGGCGCCGGCGCGGACCTGTGGGGTGGCACGAACGACTTCGGGGCCCTCTACCGCGCCGGCGCGTACGGCGCGGGATCCATCGCCTCGGTGCGGGTCACCTCGCAGGACGCGACCGGCCCCTGGGCGCGGGCGGGACTGATGCTCGCCAACGACCTGACCGCCGTCGGCTCGGGAGGATACGTCAACCTTGCGGTGACCCCGTCCAACGGCTGCGTCCTGAGCTGGGACGCGGACGGCGACGGCGGCTTCGACTCGATCGCGACGGACGATTCCGCGGAAGTCCCCGTCCACCTGCGGCTACGCCGCGACGGCACGGCCTTCGTGGGGGAGTACAGCACGGACGGCACGACATGGACCGAGGTGGGCACGGCGACGCCGGCGAAGACGGCCGGGACCCAGGACGCGGGAGTGTTCATGACCGCGGCGAGTGGGGCGACGGGAGGGAGGGGCATCGCGACGTTCACGAACTTCACGATCGCGCCCTGACACGGCGTCCGGGGTCGTGCGGACCTTGAACTCGTAGGTCCAGGTCCGCACTTCCCCACGAGGGACGCCTTGACCGGCCCCGGGCCGTGCGACTTCGACGGAGATCCGTAATTCGGTGTGAGCAATGCCGTATACCCCCTACGCTGAAGCCCATATGACACTTCTACACGCTCATGACTATGGGGGCGATGGCCCGCAACTGGTTCTCCTGCACGGTTACGGACGGTCCCTCACCGACTGGGACGCCTCGGCCCCCCTGCTCACCGCCGGGCACCGTGTCCTCGCCGTCGACCTTCCCGGCCACGGCAACTCTCCCGGTATCTCCCCCTGGACCATCCCGACCGTGGTGCGGCACATCACGGACACGCTCGACGCGCATGGCGTGCCAGAGGCCGTTGTGGTGGGCCATTCCCTCGGCGGACTGGTCGGGGTCGAGTACGCCCGGGCGAACCCGGATCGGGCCCGTGCCGCCGTGAATCTCGACGGTTTCTGGTGGGGACGCGACTACCCCGGCGCTGAACGGGTGAGTGAGGGGCTGCTGGCGTCGGCCGGGACCATCGCGCCGCCCGAGTACATCGAACATCAGGTCATCAACGCCGCCCGATTCGGCATCCCCGCCGACCGCGCGGAAGCCGCTGCCCGCGCGGCCGTACGCCCCTTGCCCGACGGCACGTGGCAGACGAGGCCGGAACGGGCGGAGGCGGTGGGGATCCTGGACGAACTTCACAGGCTCGGCGCGCTCGGTGTGCCCACGTGGCTGGACGGGGTCGACTGCCCGCTGCTGCTGGTACAGGCCGGCCGAAGGCTACCGCCTGCTCCTGGCATGGAGTGGTTCGACGATTTCAGCGCCCGGTTCGCACATGGAGTCTCCGACGAGCTGGCCGCGCTCTCCCGTACCCGGCCGACGATCAGCGTCAACCGGATTGACGCCACGCACCCCATGATCATGGAGACTCCGGAAGCGGTGGCGACGCTGGTCGCCGGGTTCGTTCGAGGGCTGCCCGACTAAAGAATCCGGCACAGTTTACGAACCTCGTGGTCGCCCCGGCCTTGCTCCACTCGCTGAACCGCCGGTGCGCCGTGGCACCCGACAGCCCGAGGGACATCGCGGCCGCGTCAGCCGACCAGCAGCACGAGCTTCCCGCGAACGTGACCGTCCTCGCTGACGCGGTGCGCCTCCGCGATCTCGGCGAGCGGGAAGGTCTGCGCGACAGGAAGCGAGAAACGCCCGGCCTCGATCAGCTCGCCGATCTCGGCGAGTACATGGACCGCGCGGCCGGCGTCCCCACGGCTGAACGTCACCCCGTACCTCTGCGCGCCGGCGAAGTCGGCGACCGTCACGACGTGCTCCGTGCCACCCGTGAGCTCGATGAGCTCGGGCAGCACGCCGCTCCCGGCGACGTCGAGCGCCTCGTCGACGCCGTCGGGAGCAAGCACGCGAACCCGCCCGACGAGGCCCGAACCGTAGGCGACAGGCTCGGCCCCCAGGGAGCGAAGGTACTCGTGGTTGGCCGGACTGGCGGTGCCGATCACGCGCGTGCCGCGCACCACGGCGAGCTGAACCGCGGCGCTGCCGACGCTTCCGGAGGCGCCGTTGATGAGCAGCGTGCTGCCGCTCCCGACGCCGAGCTGGTCAAGCGCGCGCGTGGCCGTCTCGATGGCGGCCGGCAGCGCGGCGGCGCCGGGGAAGTCAAGCGACGCCGGGATCGGCGCATAGTGGTCCAGCACCGCCAGCTCGGCCTGGGCCGCCCCCTCACCGGAGAAGCCGAACACGCGATCGCCGACGGCCACGTCCGCAACCCCCTCGCCGAGCTCGTCGACGACGCCCGCCGCCTCGTGGCCCAGCATCTGCGGGAGCTCCCGATCCATCAGGCCCTTGCGCTTCTTCCAGTCGCTGGGGTTGACACCGGCCGCGCGCACCGCAATCCGAACCTGGCCGGGCCCCGGATGCGGATCGGGGAGATCCACGATCCCGAGGACCTCCGGGCCCCCGAACTGGTTGAAACGGACCGCCTTCACCGTTCGCTCCGATCTCGACTCAGGACGTCGCGCTTGCTGCGCGTTCGACAGTGCACGCTCTTCGCTGCGAACACCTTCCGGGTGGTTCACGCGGACCCGGGCGTCGTTTCCCGGTCGGCCACGTCGAGCAACAGCTTCGCGGCCAGTGTCGCACCGTCGGTGCGGATCGTGCCGGCCACGGCCTTCGCCCGTGCTCGGATCTCGGGGGTCAGGGCCGTAGTGAGCGCGGCTGACAGGGAGTTGAAGGTCGGGGTCGGACCGTCGTGTGCCGCCCCGATGCCCAGCTCGGACACCCGGGCGGCCCAGCGCGGCTGGTCCACGATCTGGGGCACCACCACCTGAGGCGCGCCCGCCCGGGCGGCCGTCGTCGTGGTGCCCGCGCCGCCGTGGTGCACGACGGCGGCCACCCGGGTGAACAGCGCCTGATGGTTCACCTCACCGACTACGAAGCAGTCGTCCCGGTCGTCGATCAGGGCCAGGCCGGCAACGCATCCCGACTACCGGCGGCTCGGGTTGGGCCGGGCGATGCTGCTGCACGGGATGCACCTGGCGCGGGAGGCCGGGGCCCATCACATGACGGTCGTCTGTCTGGGTGCGCCAGGGCATCCCAAGGCGCGCGGGCTGTACTACAGCGTCGGGTTCCGGGAGTTCACACGAGACGCGCCGCTCATCAAGACCGGGGGCCAGGGCGCTTCTTTCAGGTCACCTTGAGCAAAACGCAGTCGCGCGGCGCGTCGTCACCGACCGCGACCAGGACGCCGAGCTGGAGCGGCTGCTCGCTTTCGGCGCCAGGCCCGTCGACGTCGGCCAGACCGGCACCGCGAGCTGGCACGTCCTGGCCGGTCCCATAGCTCTTCAAGGCCGCTTCCATCGTGGCCGCCAGGTTCTCCAGGTTGTCTGGCACTGGCACGCGGAGCAGGACGTGCTGCTTGCGGTGGGCGAGGAGGAGATCACCGACGGGCGTGGTACCGGTCCAGTCCCTCCAGGCGGCCTCGCACTACACCCTGGTCGTCGAGGAGTACGAACGCGAAGACCTGGCCGCGGTTGCCCCGAGCGGTAGAGCCTTCCGAAGACCGGAACGACGAACAGGTCCTCGCCAAGCGGTGCTGGTCGGCACCGCCCCCACGGGCGCGCCCTGGAAGCGGACGTGGGGTACAAGTCGGCGTCGGTTTGCCGATCCGTGGGCATCGGCCAGGAGGTGAGGACCCGGCTCAGATCAGGACGGTGCTGGGCGGCACCGCGCACGGGCCCGGTGAGTCTTTTCAGCGCACGGCTGACGGCTTGCTGGGCTGGTGTGAGGTGGCGACCCGGCGGGTGTCTGAGGGGTGTCGTCACCCACGGGCTGGCTCCCGTGCGGGCACGGTCGGCGAGCACTGGAACGCCCTGGTGCTCACAGATCCGGATGATCCGGTGGGCGCAAGCCGCGCTCAGGTCGTGGGCACACCGGGCAACGCGGGCGAACTTCACAACAGCCGCCCTTCCGGGTCGGTCACGACCTGCACGTTCACTCTGTGCCGACGGCGCTTGTGGGAGTAGTCGGCCCGGCTGCCGCCGACCCGGTCGCACTCCCCGCGAGGGTGTCATGCCGACGCAGGTCCAGCAGGCCGACCAGGGCACGCTGGTGCGGCAGGAGCTTGCATGGGCAGTCACCCTCACGGGTGACAATGAGCAAGGTGACCCACTCGACCGGAGCATGCGGCAGGTCCAGTGCGGCAGGACAGGAAACGTCTGCGCCGGTGGATTGAAACTTCGAACACCTCCCTCAGCAGCACGGAAGCCTTGTCCGTTGCAGACACCAACGCCGTCACCCCATCAGTGGCCACGCTGAAAATGCTCACTGAGCGATGTGCCGCGTATCGCGGTCAGCCGAGGCCGGCGTATCCCCTGGAAACGCATTCTGATCCGGCCCTGGGGGGTGGCTCACCCGCTCGGATGCGCTCGGCGCGACAGCGGTCGCGAGGGTGTGCATGGTGAGTTCATGATCACTACACCTCACCCCAAGAAGACCGTTTCCCGGATGCCGCGAGTTTTCGCGGTGAGTGCCGCCCTGGGCATCGCTTGTGCGGCGGGGGTGGCGACTGCCACATCCGCCGTGGCCGCGACGCCCGTCACGCACGTCGCCACAAAGGCCGCCCCGGCCTGGAGCCACGGCGGCCACGGCGGCGGGGACGAAAACAAGTGTGGCAACGGGCTCCTCGACCTCCTCAACTTCTGCAACTGACCGACAACCGGCGGTAGTTCCTGCCCGCCGACCGCACAACCGCACAACCGCACAGGGAAGAAGTCCACCCACCCCCGGGGCGGTCAGGAGCAGGGGCACGATCCCTGTCCCTGACCGCCCTGCCGACCACAATCGAAGGCCTGCGCCGCCCACTGCTCCGGCCGGACGGCGATCTTTCCGTGTGGGGCGGCGACTGCAACGGCAGTCCCTTCCCCACACCACAGTCTCCGTGCATCAGGCGACGGCGTTCGCGCAGGACGAGTCCTGGAGCACCGCGCGCACCGCGCGCCCTCGCATCACGTTCGGCTTGTGGTGCGGCTGAGCGGTGTACCGCGTGACGGCTCGCTGATCACGCATTCGGCGGCTGTGCGCAGCGTCAGGCCCAGCAGCGGGGCGCGCCTCTTCCTCCACCCGGCTCAAAAGCCGCTGTGATCTTCTCCCGAATGGGTTCGGCTTCTTGCGGCCTGTCAGCGGCGAAATCCTCCCGCCAGGAAGGCCTTGACCGCGGAGGCCAGGCCGGCCTGGTGTCTCACTGATGACCGCAACATCTCTCAGAGTGCGCGATGCGAGTCGTCGCCTACTGCCCGACGGTGGACGACGACCCGCCTATGTCCGACTCGAGACCGGACCGCAAGCCGCGGCTTTGCTACGCCTCAGCTCAGTGCGTCGAGGGCGGTGATGATGTCGGACGGTTCGGCGCGGGTGGTGTAGTCGGTGTTGACGAAGGCCCACCGGATGACGCCATCGCGGTCGATGACGTAGGTGGCGGGCAGCGGGATGGTGCGGGGGTGGCCGTCGTTGACGCGCTGAAGGTCGAAGCCGAGCTTGTCGTAGACCGCGGCGAGGTCGTCGGGGAGGTCGAAGGCGAGGCCGTACTGCTTGGCGGTGTCGGAGCCGACGTCGCTGAGGACGTCGAAGGTCAGGCTGTGCTTCTCGGCGAGGCTGAGAGATTCGTCCGGGATCTGCGGGGATACGGCGACCAGGCGGGCGTCGCGTGCGGTGATATCGGTGTGGTGCTGCTGGAGGGCGCGCAGGGCGATGTTGCAGTACGGACACCAGGCGCCTCGGTAGAAGGTCAGCACTACCGGGCATTCGGCGATCAGGTCGTCCAGCGCGACCGTCTGGCCGGTGGCTGAAGGCAGCCGGAACCGGGGAGCTCGATCGCCGACGGTGAGGGCGCGGTCGACCTGTCCGGAGTCGGCGAGTTCCTGGCCGGCCCGATGCATGACCTGCCGCACTTCGGCGGGGATCTGCTGTTGGCGGGCTTCGTAGAAGGCGCGAAGTTCAGCGTTGAGGCTGGTCACGGTGCCGTTCCTCCTGGATTACGCCTGGCGCGGGGCCCATGTCCCGGCCAATTCTTGAAACGATCGTTCCAAGATAGCGGCAGAGCGAGGGCTCGCGCCAGGCGAGGTGCGGTATCGGCTTTCAGAGGGTGGTGGCGGGCGAGGAATCGAAGGGCCGGTGGTGCTTGTGGGCCGTATGCGGCTGTCCATAGTGCTGGTACGGGATTCATGGCCGCGGGATGGCGCCCGGGCGGAGTATCTTGGAACCCTTATTTCAAGATGGCGGGGTGGAACATGCCGGATATCAAGCACTTCGACCCGGACGCGACCCTGGACACCGTGGTGCGGTTGTTCTGGCAACAGGGTGTGGCCACCACCGGCATCCAGGACATCGTGACCGCGACCGGCCTCAACCGCTCCAGTCTGTACGCCACCTTCGGCGGCAAGCAGGAGCTCTACCTCACCGCACTGCGCCGCTATCTCGAACAGCGCTCCCAGCCGATGTTCCGCCGGCTTGCGCAGGATGAGCGCGGCTTGCCCGCCATCGCAGAGTTCTTCGACGGCCTGATCGAGGCAAGGTGTTCGGGCGAGTACGCCCGCTGGGGCTGCATGGTCTCCAACGCGCACGCCGGAGCGGAGAACGGCGATCCCGACGTCCGCGCCATTCTCGACCGGCACCACCAAGAGCTGCGGGACGCGATGTACGCGGCGCTCGTCACGGCCGAGGCCGCGGGGCAGCTGGCCGCTGGGGCCGCCCCGGGAGCGGCGGCCGATCTGCTGGCCTTGCTCGCCTATGGCGTGAACCTGCGCTCGCGCGCCGGCGCCGAGGCCAAGGCGCTGCTCAGGACGGTGACCGTGGCGCTGGAATCAATCGGCCGGCCGGCCGCCGCCTGAGGCAGATGTCTGGATCGCTGGCCGGCGCTCAGCGCGGATTGCCGGTCGTCGGGTTGGTTCGTGCGTAGGCGAGGGCGGCCTTGGCGAAGATGTCATCGAGAAGCTGCCCAGCTTCATCGGGATGCAGATGATCGCCACCGTGATCACGACATGGATCGGGTCGTCCTTGACGAAGGCGCTCACAGCGGGGGCGCGCATGCCGGAGGAGTAGGCGGAGGCGGCCAGTACACCGAAGGCGATCAGCAACGGCAGGTCCTTGACCAACCAGTTCGTGTTCTCGTCACCGCAGACGCCCATGGCGTCCTCCAGCACGGCTTGGATGCCCACGAGTTGGAGGCGATGCACGGCATCGTCGCGAGGATGCCGGTGAAGGCGACCGCCAGTGACAGGCCCCTGGAGCCGAAGCGGCCGCGCACGAAGTCGGCCGTGGCCGTGTACGCGTCACCGCCGAGCACGAACCAGGTGATCGAGGCGCCGAACGACCGTCCGCCCAGGCCCGATTCGTCCAGCGAGTGCTCGTTGTCGGGCTTGCTCCGGCGGGCGGCGCGAAAGCCCATCACGGTGAGGGCCAGGAAGAAGAAGGCGAAGACTGCGAGAGCGACGCCGTTGACGCCCCCGGTCATGACCTCGTGCCTCCCTCGCCGGGAACGCGCGTCGTCGGCGTGGTCTGGATGGCGACAGTTTCGCTGCGCACGACGTCGTCGAGTTCGGCGTCCGGTGGGGTGGCGCCCGTGATCGGCTGAGAAGTGGGCTGCGGGTTGCTCCCGCGGACGGCGACGGCGTTGCCTGCCAAGGCCGTGGGGAGTAGGACCGGCAGCGAGCCGGCCGGCCGCGTGGCGAGCGGCCGGCCCGATCCACCGTCGGTGCCTCAAGTCCGAAGGACGCACGGGTTGGCTCGACGAGCCCGAAGGCAGACGGTGGCACACCGGGTGGGAGCAGGAGGACTTCCCCATGGACGCCGACAGGCGAGCCACCTGAAGGGCTAGGGCGAGTGGCGCTCGCCCCGGTCGCGCCGCAGGCTGGATCGGGACGTGAACGAGCCGCCGAGGACCCCTCGGCGGCCACGCTCTGGGAGGACCGTGTGACTGCTCCGTCGCCCGCCACCGATGCACCGCCGGCCCGGTACGACGACCTGCGCGCCCTCGTGATCAACTGCACGCTGAAGCGTTCGCCGGAGACGAGCAACACGCAGGGGCTGATCGACCGGAGCACCGCGATCCTGGACGCGCAGGGGGTGCACGTCGATGTCGTCCGGGCCGTGGACCACGACATCGCCACCGGGGTGTGGCCCGACATGAGAGAGCACGGCTGGAAGACGGACGCCTGGCCGGACCTCTACCAACAGGTCCTGGAGGCCGACATCCTCGTCCTGGCAGGACCCATCTGGCTCGGCGACAACAGCTCCGTGATGAAGCAGGTGATCGAACGCCTCTACGCCTGCTCCAGCCTGCTCAATGAAGCAGGCCAGTACGCCTACTACGGCCGCGTCGGAGGGTGCCTGATCACCGGCAATGAGGACGGCGTCAAGCACTGCGCCATGAACGTGCTCTACAGCCTGCAGCACCTGGGCTACACCATCCCGCCCCAGGCGGACGCCGGCTGGATCGGCGAGGCGGGTCCCGGCCCCTCGTACCTCGATCCCGGCTCGGGCGGCCCGGAGAATGACTTCACCAACCGCAACACCACCTTCATGACCTGGAACCTGCTGCACCTGGCCCGCGCGCTGAAGGACCTCGGTGGCATCCCCGCCTACGGGAACCAGCGCACCGCCTGGGACGCCGGCTGCCGCCGCGACTACGAGAACCCCGAACACCGGTAGGGACACCAGCGGCCGCGGACGCCCTGGTGTACGTGACGGAGTGTGGAGCACTGGCTGTCACGCTTGGGTAACTGTTGGTGCGGTCAGTGGTGATGAGGCAGTCATGAGGAAGCTATGGACCAGCTATGAGATGGTCAAAAAGGTGCGGTCGAAACGACATAAATCTCTGTTTTCGGGGCCTGGGAGTGGCTGAATAGCGACTCGTCGGCGCTCCGGGGGCTGTTTTCAGGCAAGGCTTACCTAAGTACGGTGAGCCTTGCTTTGTTGATGGCGGGTGCGTGCCGTGGGGGCGGCGTCGACGGCCCGTGCGTGTCACTTCGGAGGTCCCATGTCTCGTGTCGTCCTGCGGTCCGCTCGACGGTCCGCCGCGCTGGCGACGGCGGTGTCGCTGTCCGCCCTGGCGCTGGCCGGGTGCAGCGGTTCGAACGACTCCGGGGGCGCGTCGTCGGACAAGGAGCCGGCTGGTTCGCTGAGGGGGCAGACGATCACCGTCTACAGCGGTCAGCACGAGCAGACGGTCAGCGCGCTGGTGAAGGACTTCCAGGCGCGGACCGGCATCAAGGCCAACGTCCGCTCGGGCGACGAGGCCGAGCTGGCCAACCAGATCCTCACCGAGGGACCGGCCTCCCCGGCGGATGTGTTCTTCGCGGAGAATCCGCCCGCGCTCACCACCCTGGAGAACAAGGGCCTGCTGGCAAAGGTGAACGCCGCCACCCTGGCGGCGGTTCCGTCGGGCGACAGCTCCGCCAAGGGCGACTGGGTGGGTGTCTCCGCCCGCGAGGCGGCGTTCGTCTACAACACCGGCAAGCTCCAGGCGGGCCAAGTACCGCCCAATGTGAAGGACTTGGCCGGCACGGCGTGGAAGGGGAAGCTGGGCATCGCGCCGGGTGAGACGGACTTCACCCCGATCGTCACCAGGATGATCCAGACGGATGGCGAGGCCGGAGCGAAGAGCTGGCTGGAGGGGCTGAAGGCCAACAGCAAGGTCTACGGCAGCAACGAGGACCTGGTCGCCGCGGTGAACCGGGGCGAGGTCGAGGGCGGCGCAATCGACCACTACTACTGGTACCGTCTGCGCGACGAGCAAGGCGCCGCCCACATGCACAGCGCACTCGGCTACTTCAAGCAGGGCGACCCCGGCGCGCTGGTGGACGTCTCCGGCGCTGCCGTCCTCTCCCACGGCCAGCACCGGGCGGCCGCCCAGGCGTTCCTCGCCTACCTGACCAGCAAGCCCGCCCAGCAGATCATCGCCACCTCCGAGAGCTACGAGTATCCGCTTGCCGCCGGGGTGAAGAACACCAAGGTGAGCCGGGCGCTGACGGCTTCCGGACCGGTCGCGCAGGCCGGCGACCTCGGTGACGGCAAGAACGCGCTGCAGCTCCTGCAGTCCGTCGGTCTGCTGTGAGGACACTCCGTACGGCACCGGGCCCGCTGCCGCTGGTGGCGGGTCTGGTCGCGCTGCTCGTCGCCTCGCCGTTGGTGTTCGTCGGGCTGCAGGCCGCACAGGCGGGCGGGGACACCGCACACCGCCTGCTGGCCCGGCCCGTGGTCGGCACCCTGCTGTGGCACACCGTCGCCCTCACCACGGTCGTCACCGCCGGCACGCTCGTGCTCGGCTTCGCCGCCGCCTACCTGGTGGAGCGCACCGACCTGCCCGGTCGCCGGGCGTGGACCGTGGCCCTGGCGATGCCGCTCGCGGTGCCGGAGTTCGTCCACGGCTACTCCTGGGTCTCGCTGTTCCCCCAGGTGCAGGGGTACTGGGGTGCGGTGCTGGTGATGACGTCCTCGCTGTATCCGCTGGTGTTCCTGCCGGTGGCCGCCACGCTGCGGCACGCGGACGCCTCGGCCGAGGAGGTCGCGCGCAGCCTGGGCCGCGGCCGGCTCGCGACCCTGTGGCGGGTCACGCTGCCACTCACCCGCCCCGCCCTGGCGGGCGGCGCGCTGCTCGTGTCGCTCTATCTCCTGGGCGAGTACGGGGCGTTCGCGATGCTGCGCTACACCACGTTCGCCACCGCGATCTACAACGAGTACCAGACCAGCTTCGACATGGCCTCCGCCAGCCTGCTCACCCTCGCCCTGGTCGGCCTGGCCCTGCTCCTCGTCGCTCTCGACGCGCGCGCCGCGCGCCGCGGCCGGGTGGTGCGTGAGGGCACCACCGGGCGGGGCTGCGCCCCGGCGGCCCTGGGCCGCTGGAAGCCGGTCGCCGCAGGCGCGTTGGCGGTGGTGGTGGGGGTGACGCTGGGGGTGCCGGTCTTCGCACTCGTCCACTGGCTGGTGCGTGGGAGTTCCACCACCCTGCCGTCCGCCTCCATCGTCACCGAGACGGCGACGACCCTGGGGTACGCGCTGTCGTCGGCTGCCGTCGCCACCGCCGCAGCGGTGCCGGTGGCGCTCTACTCCTGGCGCCGCCCCACCCGCCTGGCCCGCACCGTGGAACGCGCCGCCTACCTGACCAGGGCGCTGCCCGGAATCGCCGTCGCCCTGTCGGTGGTGTTCTTCGCGATCCGCTACGCCCAGCCCCTCTACCAGCAGCCGTCGTTGCTGGTGGCCGGGTATGTGGTGCTGTTCTTCCCGCTCGCCCTGACCTCGGTGCGGGCCTCCCTCGCACACGTGCCGCACGGCGTCGAGGATGTGGCGCGCTCGCTGGGCGTCCGCAGGATCATGGTCCTGGGCCGGGTCACCCTGCCGCTGATCCTGCCCGGACTCGGCGCCGCCTTCGCGATGGTCACGCTCACCGCGAGCACCGAACTCACCGCCACGCTGCTGCTGCGCCCGACCGGCACCGAGACCCTCGCCACCCAGTTCTGGGTCTACACCACCGGCCTCTCCTACGGGGCGGCGGCGCCGTACGCCGCCGTGATGGTCGCCCTGTCCGTGCCCGCCGTCCTGATGCTCACCCGCCGCACCCTCGGCACTCGCGCAACCGCCCCAAGGGAGAACTGAGATGACCGGCCAGCCGGGCCTGTTGATCGAGCAATTGGAGGCGGCACACGGCCGCAGCCCGGTGCTCACCGGACTCGACCTCACCGTCGAGGACGGGGCGCTCGCCTGCGTCCTGGGCCCCTCCGGCTGCGGCAAGAGCACCCTGCTCCGCATCGTCGCGGGCTTCCATCCCGCGGCGCGGGGCAGGGTCACCCTGCGCGGCCGCCTCCTCGACGACGGCCGCACCAGGGTCCCCGCCGAACGCCGGCGCATCGGGTACGTACCGCAGGACGGGGCGCTCTTCCCGCACCTGACCGTCGCCGCCAACATCGGCTTCGGCCTTCCCCGCGACGGCCGCCGCGAGCGGGTGGGGGAGATGCTCGGCCTCGTCGGGCTCGACGGCCTCGCCGACCGCCACCCGCACCAGCTCTCCGGCGGCCAGCAGCAACGCGTGGCCCTCGCCCGCGCCCTCGCGCCGAGGCCCCAACTGCTACTGCTGGACGAGCCGTTCGCCGCTCTGGACGCCGCGCTGCGCACCGAACTGCGCACGGAGGTCGCCGCCACCCTGCGCCGCGCGGGCGCCACCGCGATCCTGGTCACCCACGATGTGGACGAGGCACTCGCCTTCGCCGACGCCATCGCCGTAATGCGGGACGGCCGTATCGTGCAGGCCGACACCCCGCACGCTCTCTATCACCGGCCGGCCGACGCGAGTGTCGCCAGGGCCCTGGGCGAGGCCAACCTGCTGCCCGCCAAGCAAGCCGACGGGTACGCGGTCACCGCGTTCGGCCCCCTGCCCCTCACCAGCGACACCGGGCAAGACGGTGTCGTCATGCTCCGTCCCCACCAGCTTCGGATGACCTGTGAACCCGGTCCGCACTCCGTCCCGGCCCGGGTGACCGCCTGCCTCTTCCGGGGCCACGACCACCGCGTCGAGTTCGCCCCGGACCCAGGCCGGGACCTGCCCGAGCGCCTGGTCGCCTATACGGATGCCCCGCCGCCGGCGGTCGGCAGTGAGGTCCACCTCCGGACCCAGGGCCCCGCTCACCCCCTGCCTGCCGCGGGCCGCTCGGCGGAGGCAGAGACCGTCGCGTCGTAGCTTCGACCTCGGCAACGCCTTCAGCGATGATGAGCGGTTGAGTGGTCGAAGCAGTCGTACAGCGACGGGAGTTGTTGCACGATCACGCTGCGGCCCGATGAAGCCGCCGCGGCGATGAACCCGGCGTGGGCCGGCAGCTCCGGGCGCGGCAGTTGGCGTAGGTGACGGCGGTAGCGGAGGGCGGGCGGCTGTGGCTTTCCTCCCCGGCAGCCGTCACCTCACGCAGCCGTCACCTCATGGCGGGCCCTGGTCGGCGGACCGAGGCGGTCTGGCCCACCCCAGGGACCGTTCGACGGCCCGCTGCCAGTTCTCGTACTCCGCCTCCCGCAGTGCGGGGTCCATGTCGGGGAGCCACTGCGCGGCCCGGTGCCAGTTGCGGCGCAGAACTTCGAGGTCCGCCCAGTAGCCGACGGCGAGCCCGGCCGCGTAGGCGGCGCCGAGGGAGACCGTCTCGGCGACCATGGGCCGTACCACGGGCACGTCGAGCACGTCGGCCACGAACTGCATGAGCAGGTTGTCCGCGGTCATGCCCCCGTCCACTTTGAGCTGCCGGAGGGGGACCGAGGAGTCGGCGTTCATGGCGTCGACGACCTCTCGTGTCTGCCATCCCGTGGCCTCCAGGACGGCACGCGCCAGGTGTCCCTTGGTGATGTACGAGGTGAGGCCGACGATGACCCCGCGTGCGTCGCTGCGCCAGCGAGGCGCGAACAGACCAGAGAAGGCCGGGACGATGTAGCAGCCGCCGTTGTCCTCGACCGTCCGCGCGAGGGTCTCGATCTCCGGGGCGCTGCTGATCAGGCCCAGGCGGTCACGGAACCACTGGACGAGTGCTCCGGTGACGGCGATCGACCCTTCCAGCGCGTAGACCGGCTGCTGGCCCCCGATCTTGTAGGCGACGGTGGTGAGGAGTCCGTGCCGGGACCGCACGATGTCGTTGCCGGTGTTGAGCAGCAGGAAGCTGCCGGTTCCGTACGTGCACTTCGCCTCGCCCGGGGAGAAGCAGGTCTGGCCGAAGAGCGCGGCCTGCTGGTCGCCGAGCGCGGCCGTGATGGCGACACCCGGGAGCAGCGAGCGGGCGTCGCCGTAGGACTCGGCGGAAGACCTGATCTCGGGCAGCATCGAGCGGGGCACCCCGAAGAAGGCCAGCAACTCTTCGTCCCAGGTGAGCGTGCGGATGTTCATCAGCATGGTGCGGCTGGCGTTGGTGACGTCGGTGATGTGCAGGCCGCCGTCGGTGCCTCCGGTGAGGTTCCAGATCAGCCAGCTCTCCATCGTCCCGAACAGCACCTCGCCGTCCATGGCGCGCTGCCGTAGACCCTTGACGTGGTCGAACAGCCAGCGGAGGCGCAGCGCAGAGAAATAGGTCGAGGGCGGCAGACTGCACCGTTCCAGGAAGAAATCCTCGCCTGGGTGCCGTCGGAGTTCCTCCACCAGCGGTGCCGTGCGGGTGTCCTGCCAGACGATCGCCCGGCCCAGTGGGGCGCCGGTCCGCCGGTCCCAGAGCACCGTGGTCTCGCGCTGGTTGGCCACGCCGATGGCGGCGACCTGGCCCGCGTCGACACCGGCCTCGGACAGGGCCTCGGGCACAACGCGCCGCAGGTTCTGCCATATCTCGACGGCGTCATGCTCGACCCAGCCGGGCCTGGGGAAGTGCTGCTGATGCTCCTTCTGCGCGACCGAGACCAGCCGCCCACGGTGGTCGAAGAGAATGCATCGGGTCGAGTTGGTGCCCTGATCGATGGACATTACATACCGTTCAGCCATGATCGGGTCTGCCTTCCCACGGGTCGAGGCGGCGGCCGGCCCGGCCTACCACCGGGCGGCTCCCAGGTCTCTGGAGATCGCCCTTGCGGCCTCACGGATCAGGGTGATCAGGCTCGGCCGGGGGTGACCCTGGCTGTCACAGATCCGCTCGACCGGCCCGGACAGCCCGATGGCGCCGACGACGAGCCCGCCGTGCCCGCGGATCGGCGCGGCAAGCCCGGCCTCGCCCATGCTCATCTCCTGGATCTCGGCGGCCCAGCCGAGTTCTCGGACCTCGGCGAGAGCCCGGGCGAGCTGCTCGCGATCGATCAGGGTGTGCCGGGTGTACGCCTCCAGCCCCGGATACTGGCCGGGCTCGATCGCCGCGGTCCCGAAGGCCAGCAGCACCTTGCCGAGCGACGAGGCGTGCAAGGGCAGCAGCGAGCCCACATCCAGGGTCTGGAAGGTGTCGTCCGGCCGGAACACATGGTGGACGATGAGCACGCTGCCCTCCAGGGGCGTCCCCAGGCGAACCGCTTCCCCGCTCCGGGCGGCGAGAGCATCGGCCCAGTTGAGGGAGCGCGAGCGCAGCTCATTCACGTCCAGGTAGCTGGTGCCGAGGTGCAGCAGGGCGGCCCCGAGCTGGTATTTCCCGGTCGCCGCGTCCTGCTCCACGAAGTCCACGTGCTGGAGAGTGCGCAGAATGCCGTGTGCGGTGCCCTTGGCCAGCCCGAGCGAGGCCGCCACCTCGCCGAGCCCCAGTCGGCGGGGCCCACCGGCGAGGAGGCGCAGAATCGCCGCCGCCCGCTCGATCGACTGGACTGGGCCGGCCATGAGGCGAGCCTATTACCGCCTCGGACGCTTCGCTTCACGGGCGGACGCCACGGGCGCACAGCCGCTGCGCAGCCGCGGTGAAGATCCTCGTTCGGTAATGCCGACCGCCGTTCATTGACCTGTCTGATTTGCCTCCCTAACTTGCTGCGAAGCCGGGATGCGCTGAGACAGGGCGCCGGACAGGTAGTACACACCACCGGGAGAGACCATGGCGGCACAGCTCAACACGCTGCTCCGGGCGACAGAGGAACATGTGTGTCTGGTGCCGCCCGCCGCCGGCGCTGTCTCGGCCGTACGCCGAACCGTGGCGGCGGCACTCGCCGACTGGAACGTGTCCCCGGAGACCGCCGAGGACACGCTGCTCGTGGTCTCGGAACTGGTCACCAACGCGATCGTGCACGCCCGCCCCCCTGCCGTACTGCGGCTGTCCTGGGTGCCCGGCGACGGCGTACGCACTCTGCGCGTCGAAGTCACCGACGCGGGACCTGCGCTGGCGATGGGGCAGTCCCTCACCGGGATCGACCCGGACGAGCACGGCCGGGGCGAGACGATCGTCCACGCCCTGGCGAATCGCCACGGCATACGTGTCCATCCGAGCGGCGTCACCCGGTGGGCCGACCTCGTCGCGGTCTAGAGCGCGGCTTCCGCCTGAGACGGCACGGGTGCCGTCCCGTCCGCGGTCTGCCTGCGGAGAAGGAGCAGGGCGGCGTCGTCGTGCAGTCGACCGCCCACATGCGCCAGCAGCTCGTCATGGAGGGCTGTGAGCGTGCGCACCGGGTCGTCGGACACATGGCGGGGCAGGCCTTCGACCAGCGGATAGAACGCCCGGGCGTGATCGCGAGCCTCGGTGACCCCGTCGGTGTAGAGCAGGAGCTGGTCTCCCGCGGTGAACGACAGATGCTGGAGACGGGGAGCCTGTCCCGAGAGGGCGCGCAGCCCGAGGGGCGGCGCGGGATGAGCGGGTTCCACCGGCCTGACGTCGCCGGCCGCGGATATCAGTAGCGGAGGCGCGTGCCCGCAGTTGACGATCTCCAAGTGTCCCGACGGGGGACATCCGGCGATCACGGCGGTGACGAAGTCGTCCGGGCCGAGGTTGCGGGACAGGCTCCGCTCGATCCTGTCGACGACGGCCAGCAGGTCGGGCTCGTCATAGGCGGCCTCGCGGAACACCCCGAGCACGAGTGCGACAGTCCCCACGGCGGGCAGCCCCTTGCCGCGCACATCGCCGACGATCAGCCTGACTCCGTACGGAGTGGGCACCAGGGCGTAGAGGTCCCCGCCGATCCGGGCCTCGGCCGCCGCGGCGCTGTAGCGGACGGCCACCTGGAACGGGCCGACGGTCTCCGGGATGGGCTGCAGCAGCGCGTGCTGGGCGGCCTCGGCGACCGAGCGGACGGCCGCGAGGACCCGTTCACGACGGCCACGCAGCACGCTGGCCAGCCCGCTCGCCGCGGTGACGGCCAGCAGGGCGGACAGTACGGCTGCCATCTCGCCGGCGGGAACCCCGTGCTCATTGCCCAGCGTCGCGCCCATCGCGGCGGCGAGGAGTCCGACGCCCAGTACACCGCGCGGCCCGTTGGTGGCGGCGGCCAGCGCGGGCCCGGCCGCCAGCAGCGGCAGCCAGACCCCACCGGCGACGTCGAGGAACGCCACGACGGCGATGACCACAACGGGCAGTACGCACATTCCGGGGACCAGGTGCCCGGCGGCACACCGGCGGGCCGATTCCCGGGCACCCGCCAAACAGTCCCTGAACAGCCGCATCCACGCGTGGTCGCCGCCGTGATGCCGAGCCTGAATCATGCTTCGTCCGTAGTCCTCGCCTGCGTGGGACACACCACCCGGAATGTCCGTTTCATCAAGCAAACGGGCTGGGCGTGGGCAGCCACAAGGAGCGGAATTTCAGATAGTGAGCGAGAGACTTCTGGTCACGCGGCTCGCCACGAGAAGCATGCGCGCCCGGATCTCCTGCAACTGGGCCTGCCGCTCCACCGGCAAAGAGACCCCGAGCGAGCCGAGCGTGTCCCCGCTGTAGACCGGTACGGCAACGCACACGGTGCCGAGCGCGTACTCCTCCAGGTCCGTGACGGCCGGTGCCAAGGGGGACGACTCGATCCTGCGCAGCAGTTCCGGAACACTGGTGATCGTCCGTGGCGTGAGATCGGCCAGGTGGTGCCTGGACAGATAGTCCCGGCGGGCATCCTGGTCCAGCTCGCGCAGTACGGACTTGCCCAGGGCAGTGGCGTGTCCGGCGTCCTCGAACCCCACCCACAGATCCACCCGGGGTGTACGGGGGCCGTCGACGATCTCGGCGACTCGGATCTCGCCGTCCTCGTAGAAGGTGAGGTAGGTCGCGGCGGACAGCTTGTCCCGGAGGGCCGCGAGCGCCGGGCGGACACGGCTGAGCAGCGTCTGAGCGTGGCCCGCCGAGTGCAGGGACATCAGTTTGTCGCCCAGGACGAAGCCGCCGTCGTCCAGTTTCCGCACGTATCCGTCGTGCACCAGAGTGCGCAGCAGGTGATAGGCGGTGGCCAGGGGCAGCTCGGTCTCGCGTGCCAGCTGTTTCGCCGGCGCGCCGTTCTCGTGCGCGCTCACCGCCTCCAGCAACCGGAAGGCCCGCTGCACGGACGTGATGAGCGTGGGGCCGTCCTGAGCGCCCATAGGACCAGACTGCGCCCGGGCACCTTGCACGGGCAAGGCGGGGATCACCGTGCGGTGGTGGTACCGCTGGCTTGGCGCCGCCTCGGCGGGGTGCTGGTGTTGCTGGTGGGGCAGACCTCGGCGGCCGGCGGGTGGGGTCCCCTGATGAAGGGCGGGTGCTGATCCTTCGGCAGCGGCTCCTGGGCTTTCCGGATGTGTTCGAGCACGCTCTGCCGCGGTTGGACGAGAGCCCTGGACACGGTCCTCGGTCCGCATGGCCGGTTGGCGTCGACGGTCTGGCCTTCGGGTGGCTTTGGGGCCCAGGTGTTGGTCCGGAGGATGCTGCTGCACCGTATTTCGGCTGGTGAGGGTGGGTCAGCGGGTGGTGTAGCCGCCGTTGATGAAGAGCGTCTGGCCATTGGCCCACCAGCCGTCGGTGAGGAGGTGGCATACCCATGGGACGATGTCGTCGATCTTGGTGAGGTCGCCGTTCATGGCCGAGGACTTGTGGTAGGCGATGGAGTCGTCGTCCTCGGCGGGGTAGAAGAACGAGGTGTCCATGGGCCCGGGAGCGATGTTGTTGACCGAGATGTTCCGGCCGAACAGCTCCTTGGACAGGGCCCGGGTGAAATGCTCGACCGGGGCCTTGCTGCCGGCGTAGCAGGAGTACAGGCCGGTGTAGGCGGCCAGCAGCGAGGTGACGATGGTGATGATCTTTCCGCCGTCCTCGATTCTGCGCGCTGCCTCGCGCATGACGAAGAAAGCGGCCTTGCAGTTGACCGCGAACATCCGGTCGTACTCGTCCTCGGTGATCTCCGTGAGGGGTTTCTTCAGCACCACGCCGGCGGTGTTGATGCTGCAGTCGAGTTTGCCGAACCGGTCGACGACCTCGTCGAGGACCCGCTGGACCTCGGTCGGTTTCGTCAGATCGGCCTGGACGGCGAACGCCTCGCCCGGGCCGGCGTTGATCTGTGCGACCACGCCCTCGGCCTTGGCGCGGGAGGAGTCGCTGTTGTAGTGGACTGCCACCTTCGCGCCCTCGGCTCCAAGGGTGGTGCTGATCAGTCCGCCGAGGTTGCGGGACGCACCGCCGACGAAGACCGCCTTCCCGCTGAGCGTCTTGTCCGGAGCGTTGACCATGACAGTCTCCTTGATCATGCGTGGGAAGGAGCACGTGAACCGGACCGCCGGCCGAGGGCGGGCGGTCGGGATGCGCCCGTACCAAGGAATCACCGTCCGGGCATCTGGGCATCTCGGGCGGTCCGATCGGCTCCGGCGTCGGTCCTGATGGCCGGGACGCGGTGCGGGTCACTTCGCAGGCCACGACTTTGCCCACGCGGCGGGCAGGGTGACATGGCCTCGCGGAGGGGCGGAGGGGCGGAGGGGCGGAGGGGTCTGCTGGCGGCGCGACGAAGCCCGCCGAGACGAGCCGGGTGTCGCATGAGGCAACTCGCATTCCGGAACGGTATGGCTACCGAGTGCCAGCCGGCTGTCGGGCGGGTGCCCGCGTGCTCATCCGCTCGTGCAGCAGCGGAAACCTCACGGTGGCCTGCGCCGAAGTCCTCGGCGCGGCCGGGGCATCTGCGCCAGGGCACTGCGCTCGACGGCGTTATGTGATCTGCGGGCCCGTCCCAGCCGGCCGGTGTCTCACTCAGCGGGGTGCAGCCAGCACCCTTCCGCTGCGGCCCGGCACGGCCCGTGGGGAGGATCGGACCGGATTTTGACGGTAGCGATCAGCCGGTGATGCGCTGCTGCGGAACGCGCCCCGGCTCGGGGAACCGGCCCCGCCCGTTCCCGCACCGGTCGCCGCCTTGCCGCTGGAGTGCATCGCGAACCGGGACGACATGAACACCGGCCACCTCCCGGCATCTCGCTGGCTCTTCCCCGGCCGCCGGGCCGGTCAGCCGTTCCGGCCCGACCACCTGTCCGCGTTCTTCGACGAAGTGGGGGTCCCTGCCAACGCTGCCCGCGGCGCCGCCATCCGCCGGCAACTCCTCGAAATTCCTGCCCTCTCGTCGAGGACGCTCTCGGCTGCCATGACAAGGCCACCGCCCGGCCCCGCGACAAGACCGGTGGGACATAGAGCCGATACGCCCCGGGCGATCACGCAAGGTCACCAGCGGGCTGGGTTCCTCGGGGAACAGGCGACAGCTGAGTTACGAGAACCCGCCAGTAGACCGGGGCAGGGGCTTGGGCCGGTGTCGGCGGGTTGTCGGCGGTCGTCGGTGGCCTGTCGCTGACATGTCGGTGGCGGCCGGGACATTGGAGCTGGTCGGCGCCGGCCATCCACGGCGCCGGCCACCAGCATCGCATCGTCCCGACTCACGGGAACGGCGCTCCAGGCGTGACCTGCCGGGTGTCCGCCCAGCGGTCCACAGTCAGGAAAGAAGCACCATGACCACTGACGTCACGATCATCGGCGCCGGGCTCGGCGGCCTCACGCTCGCCCGCGTCCTGCACGTCCACGGAATACCGGCCACGGTCTACGAGGCGGAGACCTCCCCGGCTGCGCGTTCGCAGGGCGGGATGCTCGACATCCACGACTACAACGGTCAACCCGCCCTCGAAACAGCCGACTTGATGGACCAGTTCCGTGGCCTCATCCTGGAGGGCCGCCAGGCGATGCGGATCCTCGACCCGGACGGGACCGTCCTGTTCGACAAAGCCGACGACGGCACAGGCGGACGCCCCGAGGTGCAACGCGGTGAGCTGCGACAGATTCTGCTCGACTCGCTCCCGGCCGGCACCGTCCGGTGGGGGCGCAAGGCCGGCAGCGCCCGTGCCCTCGGCGGGGGCCGCCACGAGGTGACCTTCGCCGACGGCACCACCTTGGCCACGAGTCTGCTGGTCGGCGCGGACGGCGCCTGGTCACGCATCCGGCCACTGCTCTCCACTGCCACACCCGAGTACATCGGCAAGTCGGTCGTCGAGACCTACCTGTTCGACGCCGACACCCGGCACCCAGCCGCCGCGAAGGCGGTCGGCGGCGGGTCGCTGATCGCGCCCGCGCCGGGCAGGGAGATCTTCGCTCACCGGGAAAGGGGCGACACCCTGCACGCCTACGTGGGGTTGTCCGAGCCGCAGGACTGGTTCGCCGCCATCGATTTCACCGATGCCGCCGCGGCCACCGCGCGGATCGCGGCAGAGTTCGACGGCTGGGCGGCGGAGCTCACCGCCCTGATCACCGACAGCGACACCACGCCTGTTCTGCGTCCCCTGTACGCCCTGCCGACCGAACACCGGTGGGACCGGGTGCCGGGGGTGACCCTGCTCGGCGACGCCGCCCACCTTGCGGCCCCGAACGGCGAAGGCGCCAACCTGGCCATGCTCGACGGCGCCGAACTCGGCAAGGCTCTCGCCGCGCACCCCGACGACATCGAGGCCGCGCTCACCGACTACGAGCAGGCCATGTTCCCCCGCAGCACCGAGGCCACCGCTTTCGAAGGTGCCGAGGCCCACGGGACCGACTCCGACAACAACACAGCCCACGGCCTGGTCGCAGCGTTCACCCGATATGAACAGGCCCGGTAAGGCGTTCGCCTCACTGGCCCCAACAGAAGTCGTTGATCATGTGACTGGCGGCTTGCCTGCTCGTTGGTGTGGTCGTGGGGGAGTGTCAGTCGCGGCCGTGGATCGTGTCGGATGAACTGTGGTCGCTGGTGGAGCCGTTGTTGCCGGAGCCTGGGCCCACGCTGGTCACGGGGCGGCCGCGGGTGCTGGACCGGCAGGCTCTGTGCGGGATCTTGTCCGTGCTGCACACCGGATCCAGTGGGAGTACCCGCCCCAGGAGCTCGGCATCGGTTCGGGCATGACCTGCTGGCGGCGCCTGGCCGCCTGCAACGAGGCAGGCGTGTGGGACCAGTTGCATGCGGTGTTGTTGAGGGAGCTGCGTTCGGCGCAGAAGCTCGACTGGTCGCGGGCGGTGATCGACTCCTCCCGCGTGCGGGCGGCCCGGCGGGGCCCCAAAACGGTCCCAGCCCGGCCGACCGCGCACGGCCGGGCAGCAAGCACCACGTCCTCACCGACGGCCAGGGGATCTGGCTAGCGGTGTCGCCGACCGGCGGCAACCGCCACGACGTCACCCAGTGGCCGCCCCTGCTGGAGAAGGTCCCGGCCGTGGCCGGCGTCGTCGGTCGGCCCAGACACCGGCCGATACGCTGCTCGCCGACCGCGGCTACGACCACGACAAGTGCGATCGCTGGACACACGGACGCGGCAAGGAGTCTTCCCCTGCTCACGCCAGCCTCTCGTCCTTGATCGCCAGCTCCCGGTCGCCCTGCCGGTAGCCCACGGTGCGAATGCCTAGCGCAGCCTTGAGCTGTCGGGCGGGCACGACCTGGGGAGTGGGGGCGGGGGCCCGTCCCGGCTTCGGCAGTGGGTAGGCGGTGGTGGTGGCAGAGTGGAAGGTGATGTTGCCATCTGTCTTGGTGAACAGTTGGTGGACGTGTCCGTTGAGACAGGTCACCGAAGAGAAACGGCGCAGGAGCGCGATCACCTTCAACGCGTCGTCCGTGCTCCAGCCCCACCGGGGGTACATGGCGAACAACGGGATGTGACTGAAGACCACGATCGGGGTGTCCGATGACAGCCCCGCCAGGTCCTTGCGTACGAAGTCGATCTGCTCGGTGCCGAGGTGGCCCAGCTTCTCCAGGCGCAGAGTGTTGACCAGGGCGATGAAGTGCACTCCGTGGGTGTCGAAGCTGTACCAGCCGTCGCCGAGCGTCCCCTCGCCGAAGACCTGCCGGTATGCGCGGCCCGCATCGCCGATGGAGTCGTGCTCACCGGGCACGGTGAAGACGCGGTCCGTGCGCAGTCCGGTCATCATCTGCCTGACCTGGTCGAACTGGTCCGTCGTAGAGAGGTGTGTCAGGTCGCCGCTGTGCATGACGAAGTCGGGCCGGAAGCCGAGGGTGTTGACCTGGTCGATCGCTTCGGTGAACGAGCCGACCACGTCCATGTTCGCCGGCCCGTGGAAGCCGATGTGGCTGTCGGAGACCTGCACGAACCGCAGGGCGCCGCCGGTTCCTGTGGCGGCCTCGGCGCTGCTGCCCCGGGAGCCGGCGATGTGGCTGAACACCTCTCCGCCGGCCACGGTCAGCACGACGGCCCCGCCGAACCATCCCGCGTGCCGGATCAGTTGACGCCGTGTCATGCCATGTTCCCCGGCGGGCTGGTCGTCGGCGCCGCCCGGAACTGGGTCCTGAGTGTCACGGTACCCGGTCATCGGGTCACCTCCACCTTGGCTGTCATGAAGGGATGGATGGAGCAGAGATAGGCGTAGGTGCCCGGCTTGGTGAACCGGTAGCTGTAGGTGGCGTGGGTGGCCAGAGCGGGTGAGTGCAGCGGTCCGTCTGATCCGGCGCTGGTGACGGTGTGGGCGTCGGTGTCCTGGTTGGTCCAGGTCACCGTCGTGCCCGTGGTGACCTTCAGTGTGGCCGGGGAGAACGCGAAGTTCTTGATCGCCACGACGTCACCGGTCACCGGCGCATCAGCAGCTGTGCCTGTCTTCGGCGAGCCCGTGGGCATGCTCATGCTGGGCATCGGTGAGGTGCTGGGCGCGGTGCTCGCGGCATGTCCCGGTGCGGAGGCACCAGGCATCCCGGCCACCTGCCGCTGACCAGGACCCGGCGTGATGGCACCGGCTGCGGTGGAGTGTGGGGGCTGGCCGCACGCGCTGAGGAGCCCCAGGGCGGCTGCCGTCACGGTTGCGAGCCCGGCCGCGACGCGTGATCGCCGGCCGACATGACCAAAGTTCGGGTACATGGTGTTTGTTCCTCGCCGATCAGGAAGAGAGGGAAGGCGGTGGCCGAGTACGCGCGACGGTCTGAGGCCCGCGGGATCCGCGGTGCGACGGCCGTGCGTCCCGCAACGGGCCCGGCGAGCGGGGGTCATGTTGCGGCGGCGGTGCATTGACGCTTGTCGGCGATCTGCCGTGTATCTCGGCTCTTGTCTGACTTCACGGGCGGCAGTGCCGCTCGGTTCATCCGATACACACCTTTTCTTCCGCTTTCTTCGTGATCTCCCCAGGCTGAGCCGGTCTCTATCGGCGTCACACGGCACGCGGCACGACAAACACGACAAAAGAGCGCATATACGTGATGATCGATTTATGCCATGGAATGCTCGCAAACGTGGCCAAAGTACTGATACGGATCGTTCCGCGCGCCGTGTCCCTGGTGAAGGGACCATTTCGGCCACGGACGAGGAACTGATCCGCGCTCTGTACGCCGAGCACGCGGGTCCCCTGTTCCACTACGCGCTACGCCTGACGTCAGGAGACCGGCAGTGGGCCGAGGATGTCGTACAGGAGACGCTACTGCGGGCGTGGCAGCACCCCACCGCGTTCGACCCCCGACGCGGTCCTGCCCGGGCCTGGCTGTTCACCGTCGCCCGGCACCTGGTCATCGACGCCCACCGGGCCCGGAGGGCCAGGCCGGCGGAGACCGGCGGCGAGGCCCTGGAGCGGGCCGCCGAGCAGACCGTGGGCGAGGACCAGATCGAGCAGGCACTGCAGAGCTGGGCGGTGGCCGACGCCATCCGGACGCTGTCCCCGGAACACCGCGCCGTACTGGTCGAGACGTACTACCGGGGCCGGACCATGGCGGAGGCCGCGGGCGTGCTGGGCATCCCGCTGGGCACAGTCAAGTCGCGGACGTACTACGCACTGCACGCCCTTCGGCTTGCGCTGCAGGAACGAGGCATCGAGCCATGACCGAGGCGTGGAGGAGGTGCCGGCCATGAACACGGACCACGACGCCGTGCGGATGGCGCTGGGAGGGTACGTCCTGGGCGCGCTGTCCCCGGCCGAGATGGAACAGGTGCGCGCCCACCTCGCGACATGCGACGCATGCCGGACGGAGCACGAGCAGCTGGCCGGACTGCCGGCGCTGCTCGCGATGGTCACAGCAGCCGAAGCCGCAGGCCAGACGGTGCCCGCCGGCGACAAGGACCTGGCCGACCGCTTGGTACGGCGGGCTGCCGAGAGCGCGCAGGGCGCTCCGCAGGCACCGTCCGGCGTGTCCGCGGCGCCTCAGGCTTCCGAAGCGGGGTTGATCGACAGGATGCTCCAGCAGGCCGCGGCCAGGCGCCGCAGGACCTGGCGATTGCAACTGGCCGGCGCGGCCGCCTCCCTGATGCTGGTCGCCGCAGCGGCAGTCGGCGGCACCTGGCTGGCAGCCAGCACATCCGTGACGAGTCAAGGCAAGCAGCCCGGACCTACCGCGCCGACTCCGTCGCGCACCTTCTCCGGAAACGACTCCACCACCGGCGTCACCGCCACGGTGAAGGTCTTCCCCTCGACCTGGGGCAGTGTCCTGGAGGTCTCGGCCCATGGTGCGCCGACCGGCATCATCTGCCGATTGCAGGCAATCGGGCCCGGCGGGACCAGGGCGGACGCCGCCAGCTGGCGAGCCGGCACGTACCCGACCGGAACGAAGATCCCAGGGGCGGTCCCCATGACTCCGGGAACCATCCAGCGCTTCGAGATCATCAACGCGGGGAACGGCCAGAAGCTCGTCACGATCCAGGCGTGAGGTCGGCCGGAAGTCACCAAGTCGGGAAAAGGTATGAATCGGTCGAACCGTATGCCACTCGCCGTGCGTATTACCGGATGAGCGCTCACATGCAGGTTCCGGCGTACCGACCGCCTCCACGTCCTTGGCGGTCCCCACCTTGATCCAGCTTCCGCTCCCACATAGAAGAGCCAGAAGACCATGTTTGTGACCAATTCCGAGCGCACCAGCTCACGGCCCTGCTCCCATCGGGCGACGCTGACCCTGCCCGCTCGGGAGGTGCATGTGTCCGCCGCGCGTCACTTCACGGCGGATCTGCTGGAGTGCTGGAGTGTTCCCGAGCGCGAGCGTGACTCCGCCGTGCTCATCGTCGACGAACTCACCGCCAACGCCGCCCAGTACGGCCGCGAGTGCATGACGTTGGTCCTCGTCCTCGACCACGGTGCCCTGTACATCGTGGTCAGTGACTCGGGAACCGCGGTGGAGCACGGTTCGTACGACGTCGCCCCGGACGAACACGGCCGCGGTACCGGTATCGTCAAGTACCTCGCGCAGTCGACCGAGATCCGCCAGACGCGCGGCGGCCGGGAAGTCCGCGCCTGCCTCCGGTGCTCGGCATGACCGGTCCCGGGAGACCGTCGTCCAACCAGGCGCCCCACTGCAGCGCCAACACCGCGCCGAACTCGCCCAGCCCGCGGCAGGTCAGATACCCGGCCAGGTGGTGGCCGGCCTGGGCGACCAGCACGGTACGGCACACGTAGGGCGTTTCCCCGACGGAGCGACACATGTGCGGGGAACTGGCCGGCAAGCCGCTGCCGCCCGGCAAGGTCGTGACGCTCGACGCCACGGCCGATCGCCGACACAGCCCTCTGCAGGGCGCGTTTTGTGTGCCGGACGAACAGGCCCGTTTATGCGGCCGTGCGACTGTTCAGTGTTCCAGGGCGCGGGCGATGGGCAGGGTGTCGCAGGTCTGCTGCAGGCGGACGATCCTGCTGTCCCGCAGAGTGAAGACGTGCGCGAACCGTGAGGTCACCGCGATGCCGGCGGTGGTGATGCCTGCGTATCGTCCCAGGACGATGACGTGGTCGCCGTCCTCGAAGAAATCCTCGCTGACGACCTGGAACTCCGTGAAGTGGGTGAGGAAGCCGAAGAAGTCGCCCAGGATGCTGTCCAGGCCGCGGTACACCCCGCCGTTGGGGAAGCCTTCGACCACATCCCACTCGGCGCCGGGGGCGACGACCGACCGGATGACCTGCGGATCGCCCTTGGCGCTGTAGTAGCGGCGGACGACGTCGATCTGCGATGAGTCCGGCACGGCTGCTCCTCCCATTGGTGCCCCAGGCCGGGGCGTCTTTCAGTTTCCTCGGTTGTCCGTGAGCACGGCCAGTACGCGCCCGGCCGAGTGGCGCAAGCTGTGTGCGGACCTGCGCGGTCGTCGGTGTCCGGCATCGTCTTCTCAGGCACGGCCGCCGTGCCGAGGGTCTGTCGGAGATTCCCGAGACATTCGTGAGTCTATGCGTCCCACCTTCTGGCGCTGGCCTACCGCCGGCTACCTTGACGACATGGTGCGGTGACGACCCGACGAGCCTCTCGGGGCCCAGACGAGGAGGCCCCGGGCCGTCGAACTCAGCGGCCGCTTCGGTGCCTGTGAGACGCACTGTTCCTCCGCGCCTCGGCGAAAGTTGCGGTGTCGCCGATCCGGCACTCCTGAGCGGATGTTACGAAGTCAACTGCGACAATTCGCCCTGCTGGCTTCGCAGTCCACGGGGTCGTCACAGGTTCGGCAGCGGACTTCGTACCGTCCGCTCAGTGGACGTCGATAACGACTTTGCCCGGCACGCGGCGGCCTGCCAGTTCGGCAGCTGCCCGCGCTGCCTGCGTCCAGTCGGTGCGCAGGGCGACTTGCGGATCCAACTCGCCGCGCGCAGTGAGTGCGGCGAGCCAGGTGAGGTCGGCGCCCAGTCCTACGGCGTCGTCCAGCAGGAAGTAGGTGGCGATCTGGCGGTTGTGACGGTGGCCGTTGCCGAAGAGGGCTCCGTAGGGGAACTGCTCGCCGTCGCCGGATATGTGTCCTGCGGCAACCAGCACGCCGTTCTCGGCCAGGGCGCCATGTGCGGCGACCATGTGGGCGCCGCCGACCAGTTCGACCACGCCGTGCACCGGTTCGAGGTGCTGGAGCGCGGCCAGGTCGGTGACGGTTTCGTGGGCGCCGAGTGCGCGCAGCGCGTCCGCCTTCGCCGGATCGCTGGTCACCGCGGTGACATGGGCGCCGCCCCGGGCCGCGAGCTGCAGGGTGAAGCGGCCCACGCCGCCGCCCGCGCCGGTCACCAGGACGCGCCGTCCCAGGATCGGACCGATGCGGCGCAGGGCGCGCAGGGCCGTGCCCGCTGCGACCGGCAACGTGCTGATCGGGCCGAGGTCGGCTCCCTCGGGCACAGTGCCAATCAAATCGGTGTCCACGGCGCGCAGTTCGGCCCAGGCGCCGTCAGCCCCCACGGTGACGACGGGGGTGCCGACCGCGGGACCGGAGCCGTCAGCGGCTGCCCGGACCACCACGCCTGCGGCGTCCCAGCCGGGCACCGTGCCGGCTTCGCCCTCGGGGATGACGTGGTGGACCTCGCCGGCGTTGAGCGAGAACGCGCGGACCTGGATCAGAGCCTGGTGGGCGGCGGGTTCGGGGTCGGGGACCGGGGTGAGCGCAAGGTGACCTGGGGCTGAGTGATCAATCGTCAGTGCCTTCACGACGAGAGATAGTGCCACTCAGTGGCGTAAGCCTACAAGGGGCAAATGCTGCTGGTAGGCTTTGTCTCGTGCAGAAGGACCCGAAGGAATTGCCGCTGCGTGAGCGCAAGAAGCTGCGGACCCGTCAAGCTCTGGTCGATACGGCCCTCGAGCTGTTCACCGCGCGCGACTTCGCCGCGGTCACACTGGACGAGATCGTCGATGCTGTAGAAGTCTCCAAGCGCACCTTCTTCCGCACGTTCACCTCGAAGGAAGACGTGGCCCTGGCCCCCGAGAAGGAACTGTGGGCCGCCTACCTCACAGACATCGAGAGCCGGCCCCTGACCGGCGAACACCTGCTCGGCACCTACAAGGACGCGCTGTTCGCGGCACTGGAGCAGATGACGGACGGATGGGAGCAGCGCTTCCTGGCCAGCCGCAGCCTGGCCGACCGCACCCCCGCGCTGACCGCACACAGCCTGCGCCACTGCTCAGAGGTCTCCGCGACCATCGTTCGGATCGTGGCAGACCGGCTGGCCGGACAGTCCCCCGGCCGCACCGAGCTGCGCCTACTGCTCGACCTCATGCTGGCCGCCTGGCGCTGCGCACTGGAGACATGGACCTCATCGGACCCCGCACAGCAAGACCGCGCGGCACTCATACGGCACATACACAAGGCCTTCGCGGCCATCCCCGCGGTCGCGGCACTGGCAGCACAGGACAGCTGAGCGGACGGTACGAAGCCCGCTGCTGAACCTGTGACGACAGGACGCCCACCCACCGCCGGGCACGCCTCAGCGCTGACGTCTTTCCGGTCCCCGGCCCACTTTACGGCTGGTGACACGCTTCTTCAGTGGGTGTTCTGTGACGGTTCGTTCTGAGCGGTCACGGGGTTGTGCCGGTGCTCAGCCCGACTCGGGCCCTGGCGAGAACGGCGTCGGCTGGGCCGGATCCGTGCCATCAACTCCGGCGCCGAATCGTGATCTGTGGGTCCCAGCGGAAGAAGCCCAGTCGATTCTTACCGCTGAGGAGCTGGAAGAAGAATTTGTACCGGTCGCTCCCTGACCTCTGGACGTGTGCGGCCCAGTAGTGCCCCAGGACGGCCTGCGTTTCGAATTCGTGGTCTGTTTCGGATACCGGGAGCGGAAGAAGAGCGTCAACGATCACAGGTTGAAGGTCGCTGATGAGCTTCCTGTCAGTGCGGACCACGTACTTGTACAGCAGGACGCTGTAGTCGAAGCCGAGTGACAGGGTTGTCTCGCGCCACCTGATCACGTCTCCAGGATCGGCTCTGACGCAAAGCCGGTGTGCCGACTGGCCGATCACGCCGTCCTGCTGGGTCGTCAGGTGGATCAGTGCCGGGTCGACCGGCGTCGGTCGGGCGGGGTCCTGCGAGGGGTTCGGGTATCGCTCGACGATAGTGAAGGCATCGAATGCGATCAACACATTGACGACACGCAGGCATTCCTGCGCAGTGCAACCTGCGGGGATTGCTGTGATCACGGTTCGCCCTCCTTCGGCTGTCCGATCGGATGATTCCGGTAATGCCGCACAATGGGCGTAAGAACCTGGAAGCCGCGGGAAGTCCAGAGCCGGGCGGCCCAGCGGGCAGGATGCGCCCGCCGGGCCGCCCGGCTAGCCACGTGCGGAAGGGTCTGTTGCCGTGACGGCTCCGTGCTCCGTCACTCAGCGCGGCTTGATGGTGATGAACGGGTCCCATTGGAAGAACCCCAGCCGGTTCTTGCCGTCGAGAAGCTGGAAGAAGAACCTGTACGTGACCGTTCCCAACTTCAGAACTTCCGTGCTCCAGTAGTGCTGCTCGATGTCCTGCGTTTCGAATTCGTGGCTGTTGGGGATCGGCAGCGGCAGCCTGGCGTCGATCCTCCGGACCTGCGGGGGACTGATGAGGTGCTGGTCTGCGCTCACATACCTGTACAGCAGAGCGCTGTAGTCGAAGTTGAGCGACAGGGTTGTCTCGCGCCACCTGATCAGGTCTCCAGGACTGGCAGCGATGTTGAGCTCGGCTCCCGGCATGCCGATGATGCTGTCCTGGCGGGTCGTCATGTAAATCAGATCGTGGCCGACGTGTGTCGGATTGTTGGGGTCCTGGGAGGGGTTCGGGTACCGCTCCTTGATGGTGAAGGCGTCGTAGGAGATCAACACGTTGATGATCTTCGAGGCTTGTGCGGGAAGGGCTTCTTCGTTGGCTTCTGCCGTCATGGTTCCTCTCCTTTTCTCTGCCGCTCTGGCGACGCTTGCCGGGTCGCGCGACGAGCATGTAGATCTGGGGACCGGGGAACTCTGGAACTCCTTTCGCGCGAATATCTTCCACGGCTGGTGCGCGGATCACGAACCCTGGGTCACTTTTCGTTGCGGCGAATATTCAGCTACACAGAAGCTCGCAACCTGCCGTTGGTGGAACACGAAGAAGAATTACAGCTACTAGATACGCTAACAAGCACGGTATCCGGACATGCGTGAGAATTGGACGTGAAAACCCCCTATGAAGTCACGGTGATGAAGCCTGAAATATGCCATCAGCCAAGGCCGTGCAGAGGACCGGCTCTCGCTTGTGTCACGCCAGGCGCTCTCTTCTCTTCTGTGAGCGGGGCGTGTTCCGGGCGGGATGAGGGAAGTACTGTGTGGCGACGGGGTGCGTACAAGTTGCGCTGACAACAACGAAATTAGGATCGGTCAGAACCGGCGAGGTCATGCGCATATGACAACAGCAGAGCGTTCTGTGCACCGCAGCCCAGGACTTGCGCCGCTCGATCAGCGGCGCGGTGATTGTCCGTGGCGCCGGTTGACACGACACGCCGACCGCACCATCGGGCTCATGCACTTCGCCTTTGCTGGCCGCGAAACCGGGTGAGGTTATCCGGAGCCGAGAAGCCATGGCCATGACCCGTCACCCGTTGCGACGGCGGCACCTTCGGGAGTACCGGGCCAAGGAGCGAGTTCACGAATCCTGAATCCCAAGAAATCCGCAGGTCAACGTGCTGGACAGGCGTCAAGACGCTTCCCTCGCCAGGGAGTCGGGTGTGCCGGGACACGGTAGTTGTCACCGAACAACGTCCACGACCTGGTGGTCGACGGCGGCGGGACACGGTGGTTGTCACCAGCGGGACGCGGTTCTTGTCACCACGGCGCTGAGGACAGCGCGTATGTCACCGGTTTCACGACGCCGACCAGCGTCGACGACTCGGCCGTGCGTTATCGCCGCTCGCGGTGACAGAAACCCTGTCCAGGTGGCAACTGTCGTGTCCCGGCACATCGGGCAACAGGTGGCGACGCTTCACCGCAGGCCAAAGGTGATTACGGAGAGTTACTTTTCACTTCGCGGCAGCTTCGGGAGTACCGGGCCACCATGCGGACCGTTGAACCTCGCAGAACACCCAGTCAGAGCTGACCGGATTCGTCGATGACGATCTTCTGCGAGGTCTTCCCTGACTGACTGCCGAAGGCCTCGATCTTCTTCACCACGTCCATGCCGCTGGTGACCTCGCCGAATACGACGTGCTTCCCATCCAGCCATGAGGTCACCGCGGTGGTGATGAAGAACTGCGATCCGTTGGTGTTCGGGCCAGCGTTGGCCATGCTGAGGAGGCCGGGCCGGTCGTGCTTGAGCTTGAAGTTCTCGTCCGCGAACTTGGCGCCGTAGATGCTCTTGCCGCCGGTTCCGTTGTGGTTGGTGAAGTCGCCGCCTTGGAGCATGAACTGGGGAATGACCCGGTGGAAGGTCGAGCCCGCATAACCGAAGCCCTGCTCGCCAGTGCACAGCGCCCGGAAATTCTCCGCTGTTTTGGGCACCGTGTCCGCGAAGAGCATGAACGTGATCCGCCCGAGAGGTTGACCGTTAGCACTGACGTCGAAGTAGACCTGGGGATTAGACGCTGACATACAGCATACCTTCACTCATTCCAGGCTGAAGACGGTGTTCGCACCGCAATCGGCACCCGCACGGGTGAAGGGCTACCAGCCCGGCGTCTAGTTCAACCAGCCACCGCTGGGCAGAGCAGGCTGGCGACCCGCAACGCCAATTGGGTTACCGAGCCGTGTCTGGTGCGTCCATTCGGTGTGAGGCGTTCTGCGAGCGTTCGCCGGATCTCAGCTTGAGCTGGCCTCTGGGGCAGCTGGTGCTGCCTTGGCGAGGGTGAACAGGCCGGGCTCAGGTTCGGTGAGGATGTCGCGGGTCACCAGGCGTTTCAGCTTGGCACGGGTGTTTTCGGTGTGCCGCGGCTCGGTGCCGAGGCCGAGCGCCCGGGAGACCTCCCTGGCGCGGAGCCCTTCTCCCGCCTGCTCGAAGAGCGCCAGGATCTCGCGGTATCCGTCAGGCAGCGGCTCAGGTGGCGGGGTGCCCTCCTCGGGGGCCAGTTCCAGGATGGTCTCCCGGGTGGTCTCCAGACGGTTCAACGTCTCTTCGGCCGCGGCGAGTTGTTCAGTGAGCCAGGCAATCTGGTCACGCAATCGTTCGGCCGTCTCGCGGATGAGCTGCTGCCGGGTCTCGATCTTCTCCAGGAGTTCCCTCATCGACGCTCCCGCTGGTCGGGGATGCTGCGTGCCGGGCCGGCGGATCGCGCCAGGTCGGGGTGGAGGTGCGGGTGAGGCGCCGGAGCATGACGTCGGTCATGGACCAGTGGATCATTGCCACCGAGCTGGCTGGCCGTGCTTCGTAGTCGCGTGCCAGACGCCGGTGGAGCATAAGGGTGCCCAGAGTCTGCTCGACCACCCACCGCTTGGGCTCCGGCACGAACCCTCGTGCACCGGGCTCGCGTTGGACGATCTCGACGTCGATTCCGAGGCGGGCGCCGTGTTCGACCACCTGGTTTTTGAATCCGGCGTCCACTCATGCCTTCGTCACGGTCGGCGCGGAGGCGGCGGCCTTGTCCAGCAGCGTGATGCCGATCGCGTTGTCGTGGACACTGGCCGCGACTACGACGGCCGCGATGACCAGGCCGAGAACGTCGGTGGCGATGCCTCTCTTGCGGCCCGGGCTCTTCTTCCCCGGATCCAGCCCGGTCGTCTGCTTCGGTGCGTTCACCGACCCGCGCACGGTCTGGGAGTCCATCACGACCGCGGTGGGGTCCTCGCTCCGTCTGCGGCTTTCGCGGACCTGCCAGCGCAGCAGGTCATGGATGGTCTCGGCAGTGCCGTCGTCGCGCCATCTGCCGAAGTAGTAGTACACGGCGCTCTTCGGCGGCAGGTCGTGGGGAAGGTAGCGCCACTGGCAGCCGGTGCGGGCCTGATAGAGGATCGCGTTGACGATCTCCCGCATCGCGTACTCGATCTCGAGCGGTGGCGGTCGAATGCGGGTCCCGGTCGGGTGATCCATCCGTGGCGAGGGCATGGGGAAGGGGCTTCCTGAACAGCTCGTGGGTGTCGAACCATGCGGCAACAGGAGGTCCCAGTGCCGCAGTCTTCCATGTCGATGACAGGGCAGCCCGACTTGGCTGCTCTGCCATGTGACTGCCTCGCGCACGTGTGCGCAAACGCGGCCGACCGGCCCGAGCGGCAGCGCCGGTACCGGACATGACGGACGGGGAGCGGGCGGCGATCCAGCCCACGGCGCCGCCTCTCACCCTGCGTCCATCGACCGAGGGGCTCGACCGCTACACTGCCTGCGCCGGTCGAACTGATGATCCAAAGGTTGGGGCTGTGAATCTAAAGGCCAGACGCGTTGCGTGCGCAGCGGCTCTCTCGCTGGGCATTATTCCGGTGTCGGCGTGCAGCAGTGCCAGCGGGACGGCCCAGGCACCCCACAAGCCTTTGCCAACTGCCGCAAGGCAGTCGACACAGTCGAGTTCCAACCCCACCCATTCACCAGCCGGCTCCACTTCGCCTTCGGCGGCGAGTGGGACCCCAATGACGGAGAGTCAGCTAAAGGCTGCCGCGATAGCCGCCGCAGACGTTCCGGGCCTGCGAGCCGACCCAGCACATGACAGTACCGGGATCATGACCCGAAGGCTCACAGCGAGCTCCGGAGGGCCGGTCTGCACGGAATTCCTGAACGCTTCCAACGCGTCCGTAGACTCCTACCATCCCTCTTCCGAGCTGGGTAGGGCCTTCACCGCCAACACGGCCGCCGGAACGATGAAGATCAGGGTCTCCTTGGTGGGCCATGCCTCGTCGGCCGATGCACAGCAGGTCATCAACGACACTCGTAGCTCTGCAAAGGGATGCTCCCATCTTACGGACGAGGGTGGGAAGCAGCGCATGAACCTGGCCCCCCTGCCGCTGCCGGTAATGGGTGACGATTCCACCGTTACCCGTGTCGGTCTGATATCCGGCAGGCTGAGCGAATGCGTGACCATTGGCCTGGTGCGAGTTGGCACGGTATCGCTCACCATCACGGTGTTCGCACATGACGGGTATTACCCCCACATGCTGCAAGAGGTGGCGAAAGCGTCCGTGAGCAAGCTCCAAAAAGCCCAACGCTAGATCGTTGTCTCCTATCCCGATGCGCGCCTGACATTGCGGCGTCAGGGAAGGCCCGAGCGGCGTAAGTAGCCTGTTGTCGTACCGATCTTGGGGTTTGTCGATCGAACGGGAGTCCCGATTGGGTGGCCGCAGTGTTCCGTGTCGAGGGCCGGGCGGTCCAGTTCCGTCACGTTGGAGTGTGACTGTCTGGCTCACCGGTTCGGAAACGCCGCCGACACCGGCTCCCGGCGGCCGCGTCATCCGACGGACATGACGGACGCGGAGTGAGCAGCCATCCGGCCGTTGCTGCCTATGCCTGGCTGGATGCGCGGCCGGGGAGGGCAGTCGGAGGCGTATTTCGGCTTCGCCGCCTCCCGGGGCGCCGATGGTGCGTCCGCATCCCGCACATCCGGGGTGGTCTCCGTCTCGGCGCTGCTGCCGCCGTCCGGATCCAGTACCGTACCGACCCGTCTGCGATCGATCGCCCACTCCTGCCATTCCTGCTCGGCCGGGGCCAGTTCGGCGTGGATGCGGTGGGCCTGCTCACGCAGCTCGTCCACGCGACGGCGAGCACCCAGCTCACGCTGTTCCAACAGCCCAGCCACCGACGGCATCCGCGACCTCCCCAGGAGCGACAGTACGCCAGGCCACCACTCCCACGGGACCGCCGACCCTACGCCCGACCAGCGGAAACGCAGCCCTCAAGTCCGGAAAGACAACAGCTTCTTACCGACACCCAGTAACTGGCCGTCGGGACTCCAAGATCATCCCGCGGCGGGTTTCTGGCGTATCTGGGTCATGCCCCTACGACGAGCGGGAGAAAGTCGTCCAGCAGATCGCCGACATGTTCGGCGTGCCCCGCTCGACGGTGTGCGGACACCTCGACAAGACCGAGACAGTCCCGCGCCAGCCGAAGAAGACCGCGGTCACGAAGCCCCGACCGCTACGCTGCGGCTGGGGTCAGAGAGAGGAGCCCAGGGCCGATTCCGAAGGACGCCTCGCACATCGAGTTCACTCAGTGCGCCTCTCGGCTACAGCCTCGGCGAGTGCACCCCGTCGACGACGCGGCCCTCAGTCTCTTCGTCCTGCACACGCGGGCGGCTCCCGCCTCGCCGGCGCTGATGGGTGCCGCACCTCCCCGACGACTGGGACGTCTGCCGTGTCGAGGCGCCCAGCCGGGGCCCACTAAGCGCGATGCCCGTCCCGAGAGCGCCACCGGCCTCGCCGCCTGCTCCTCACGGACCTGCGCCCCTGTTGGACACGCCATTCGCCCTGTTAGGCCACAGCATGGGCGCCCTCGCCGCGTACGAGATGACACTCCAGCTCGTCGAACAGGGCCTGGAGCGTCCGGTGTCGCTCGGTATCCCCGCCTGCGAGGCGCCTTCCGCCGAGCAGCCCCGCTTCGGCAGCACGGCCCTGCACACACTGCCCTCTGACGGCCTGGACTCCGCCCTCGCCGCCATGGCGGCCTGCCAGGGGCGATCTTTGAGGACGACGACATCTGTGCGGTGTGTGGGCCGCGCCTGCGCGCGGACTTCCGCCGGGTGAAGAACTGGCGCCCGCGCGCCGCGGACCGCGCCCGCACACCCATTACCCTGCTCGCTGTTCGGCGGCGAGGACGACCACGTGGTCAGCCGCGACCAGCTCCTCGTCTGAGCCCGGGGCGCCGGCTTGATCCGCCACCTTCCAGGGACCGCCCTCAGTAGCGGTCCCCACCCTTGCCACAGCTCGGGCGAATGCTCACTCAGAGTATTCACCAACGTGTAGGCAAGGCCCGCCGTGACCCCTATCCGGGCACGGGTGTGTCCGGAGGGCGGGCGGGGCGGACGGGCAAGGAAGTGGGCCCCTTCGGAAACGGCCTGCGGCCATGGGGCGGGGTAAAAGCTCCCGTCGCCCAGTGGTCGGCCCCCCGCGCGGGGCCAGAACCTCGCGCGTTCCGTTCTGGGGCTCAGTCCGCGTGTTGGGGAAGTCTCCTGCACTGTGTTACGGCGCGCCCCCGATACGACTGCGGTGTGATGGTGCGACGGGTTTCCGCGGGCCTGGGCTGACGGCGTTGCGTGAGTTCTGGGAGAGACCGGACACGCTGGCCCATTGTTGCTGAAAGTAACGGCGTGGTCTCGTGCTGGCTGACATCATCGGCTCTACTCGCGGCAGTTTTCGACGTTTGGTCTGCGGCGAGAGGACTGTGCGCTGGTGTGACGTGCTGGGAGGGAGCTCTGCTTGGCTTGCGCACGTTGATGACGGTCCGGCCTGTCCGCGCGATGTTTTGGGGGCACCGTCGATGAGTTGGCAACATGCCTGGTTGGCTGATTATGTGCTACCGGCTGCGGTGAGCGCGGTGATCGCGTGGGTCGGGCTGGCGCGTGAGTTCTCCGGCAAGGGCCGGCTGCTGGGCAGCTGGGCGTCGTCCGGTCTGGTGTTGCTTGTGCTGGCATTGATGGGTGTGGTGGCGGCCGGCGCGGTGGTGCTGCTGCCGCACGCGGCGTCCATTCCTCCGGTGGTTGCGGGTGCTGCGACGGGAGCCACCGCGCTGCCGCGGCGGAAACAGGATGAGACAACGCAGCCGTACGTCAAGTTCATGACACTGGGCATCGCCCTGGCCAGGGAGCGGCTGGTGCAGCGCGTGCACCTTGACGCCTGTACCTGGTCGGACCGCTTTCTTCGCGGTATCGAAACGTCTGCCCAGCTCAGGGTGTTCGTCCACGATCTCAAGCTGTACCTGCTGGAGCGGCATCCGCTCGCTGCCGAGACCAAGGTGATCACCGCCATCTATACGGATGTGGAGAGGGCGATCGACGTGGCGCTGGACGTGCAGACAGGGATCGATGAGGCATGCCGTCAGGCCGAGCGCGAACCGACGGGTGACGAACTCATCGCCCGGCGCCAGGCGTTCGGCACCGCCCTCGCGCAATGTGGACACCTGCTGCGCTTCGCGTACGTTCACGGCCGCCGCAGCGAGAACGAAGAACTTAAGACCCTGCGTGCGAAGGCGATGTCCGACGACGCGTTCCACAGTCCGGTTCTGCCACCGCAGCGTCGCTGGTTCGACCGCTGGCTGACCCGCTGAAAGGAGGCGGATCACCCGCCAACGAGATGACTTTGGGACGCAAGTGCCGTTCCAATGCTCAGCGGTGGGCCGAGAGCCCGCTGCTCCTGATGGGCGACGAGTCCGTGCCGTCGCAAGCTTTGGTGCCCGTCGACTGCCCTCGGGTACAGAAGGTGATCTGGACATCGGCATCCAGCGCCTCCGCCACGGCGGCGAGTGTCCGCACTGTCAGGTTCGCATCGCCGGACATGATCTGGCTGACGCGGCCCGGGCTGACGCCCATCGCCGCTGCCAGATCGGAGCGGGTCTTGCCCTGCCCGGCCAGCAGGCCGGCCAGGGAAGCAGTCGCCTGTCTCGCTATCCGGGAAGCCGCTAGGGTGGTCCGGCTCTCGTCACGGGCAAAAATGCCCATGATTCACCCCCAACTCATGGAGAGACAACACTCGTTGCCACTCCATCAGCATGCCACCTTTAGCTATGACTAAAAACTCGGTTGGTGAAAAATCTACACCCGACACTCCCCATCCAGGGCCCTGGTCTGCAGCAGTCCGTCGCGAAACTGACGCAAAGTCACCCTGTTGGGCCCGTGATAGGAGCTGCTAAGGACACTCGGCGGACAGATTCATGCGCTGTACGCGAGGGTGTCTTGGTGCCCCGCCGGGCCCGGGGTGTCCGACGGGCGGCGGCCCCATGCCGAGATGGTCATTTGAGGGATGTCGATGAACGCCGGGTCCTTCAGCAGTTGGTCGACCAGGGGATAGGGGGAGGTGGCGGCCGGCAGGTCGTAGGGCTCTTCGACGACTAGCCAGCCGCCGGGGGAGGGCCAGCCGGCGGATCAGCTGCTCGCCGGGACTCGGTTCGACCCCGCAGACTCCCTGGTGGAACAGCTCAGCCAGGGTATGGACGTCCATCTCGAGCACTCCGTGGCGAACCGCAACGCCGTCCTTGCCGCGAACCGGGTCCTCGCGGGTGGCCCGGTGATCCAGAAGATCATGACGAACGAGCTGGACGCGCTCCGGGCGCGGCTGCTGGCCGTACTCCCACTCGCGGACGAAAGTACCCGCGAGGCTGTGTCGGGCGTCCTGAAGAGCGGGCTGGTCTTCGACCAGGTCCTTTGCGTCGACTGGCTCACCCGCGAGACCTGTACCCGCACCCATGTGCGCGACGTCTGCATCGGCGCGGTTCTCGGCGCCCTCCGGCCGCTGCTCGCAGAGGACGGCCGAGTTGCTGCCCCGGCCATCCTTGGCCTCTGCCGGCTTGCGGTGCCTGTCGGGGGTTGAGGTGGCTCGGGCGGGAGGGTCCTCGGGACCGGCCATCGGGCTGTGGGTCCGGGGCGGGACGGGATGTGATGACAGCGGTCCCGGGGCTTGGTCGGGTGTGCGGCCAGGTCGGCCTGGCCGCGGTTTGGTGGCCTGGCGGCGGCAGCGTGGGTGGTGGGTGGGGCCGGACGGTGTCGGCTCAGGTGGGTCGGCGGGTGCAGGGCGGTGGGGTTGGGCCGGTTGCCGTGTGGAGGTGCGGGCGGCTTGAGTGTGGTCTCAGGATCGTGGCCATGTGGACTTTCTTGGTGGCCCTGTCGTGTCGTCGGCGAGTGTGGCGCGGTGATGTGTGTCGTGTCATAAGTGCGGTTGTTGCCTGTGGTGTGTTGCTGGGTGGTGTGTCGGGGTGCGATCGCGGGGCCGGGAACAGGGTGGCGCACAGGATTCCGGGTGGTGCGCCGGGTGCGGCGACGGCTTCTCCTGGCCGGCCTGTGGTTCAGGCGCGTGTTCCGGGTGTGGGGGAGCGGATGTGGGAGCAGGTTCCGGCTGACAGCGGGCAGGTTGTGGTGGTGTATGGGGAGGGGCCGGATTCGGCCGAGAGTGTGGTGGTGCTGTATCAGAAGCGGGGTTCGCTGTGGGAGCGGACGGCGAGCTGGCCGGGGCACAACGGCCGGTTGGGCTGGACGACGGACCATCACATGGACGACGAGCACAGTCCGGTGGGTGTGTTCACCCTTACGGATGCGGGAGGCTCGCTGGAGGATCCGGGGAGCCGGCTGAGGTACTGGCAGGACGACAATGCTTTCGCGTCGATGCTGGCTCCTGGGGAAGTTCATGATCACGATTTCGACTATGTGATCGCTATCGACTACAACCGGGTGAGCGGTGTTCCGCCGTTCGACTGGAGTCGCCCCGACGGAGTAGAGCGTGGTGGCGGGATCTGGCTGCACATGGATCACGGTGACGGGACGTCGGCCTGTGTCACGGTGCCGGAGTCGGGTATGAAGACGCTTCTGCGTGTGCTGGACCCGGCGCGGCGTCCGGTCGTGGTGATGGGGGACCGGCAGCACCTTGAGTCGTGAAAGCCGGGCCGGCCGTGCAGGTACCTGCTGCGGGGGCTCGCGTATCGGCGGTTCTCGCCGCCTGTCGGCGCCGCCGCTTTTGGTGGTCAGGGCGGAGGTGAGTGCGCTTTGTCCCGAAGGAGACGGGCGGGAGGGTTTTCTGTCCGGGCAGGAGGGTCTTCTGGGGGACGAGGGCGGCGTTTGCAGCAGCAGAGGGTTGCGACGATTCCGGGGAATGCCACGTAGTTGCCGGGTTTGCGTTCGCGGTGGTTGAGGCGCCGGCAGCCGGTCAGCCAGGACGGGTGCTGGCGGCGGAGATGGGCGGAGTCGAGGACCACACACGACAGCCGCCCACTCCCCATGACCCGTCGAACGGCCAACTGACCGTGTAAGACACGGCTTTACACGGTGAGCCAGGCCGCGTGGTCAGGCGCGAGCAGGCCGTCCTCGACGGGGCCGCTCGACAGCAGGAGCGAGGTGTGGGTGGGCAGCTGGTACGCCTCGGCCGAGAGGTTGACCACGCAGACGAAACCGGGGTCGCGGCGGAAGGCCAGGACTCCCTCGGGGGCGCCCAGCCAGGTGAGGGTGCCGTCGCCGAGCGCGGGGTGCGCACGGCGACGGCGCAGGGCGCTGCGGTAGAGCTCCAGCATCGACGTCTCGTCCCCGGTCTGCGCCTGCACGCTCAGCCGGCCCCATGTGGCGGGCTGTGGCAGCCAGGGCGCGGCGGAGGGGGCCTCGGGACTGAAGCCGTACGGTGCGGTCGTTCCGGACCAGGGGATGGGCACGCGGCAGCCGTCGCGGCCTCGGTCGGTGTGTCCGGAGCGCTCCCAGACGGGGTCCTGGAGCACGTCCTCGGGCAGGTCCTCGACCTCCGGCAGGCCGAGCTCCTCGCCCTGGTAGATGTAGGCTCCGCCGGGCAGGGCGAGCATGAGCAGGGCGGCCGCGCGTGCGCGCCGGGTCCCCAGCGCCGGGTCCGCGGGGCCTTCCGGACGGTACGGCTCGTTCGCGGTCCAGCGCTTGACGGTCCTGCGACCGTAGCGACTCGGGTGGCGCATGACGTCGTGGTTGGACAGCACCCAGGTAGCCGGCGCGCCCACCGCGCCGAGCATGGCGAGCGAGTCGTCGATGACCGCGCGCAGATCCTTCGGGTTCCAACTGGACATCAGGAAGTCGAAGTTGAACGCGGTGTGCAGCCCGTCCTCGCGGACGTACGCGGCGAGCCGTTCGGGGGTGTCCGCCCACGCCTCTGCGACGAACGACCGGTTGCCCGGGAACTCGTCGGCCACCCTGCGCCAGGCACGGTAGATGTCGTGGACCTCGTCACGGTCCCAGTGAGGGTGGTCGACGTGCTGCCGAGGCCCCGTGTCTGCGGAATCCCGGGAGACGAGGGGACCCAGCACCGCAGGCTCCGGGCCGGGCGACAGGTCGGGCAGTTCGGGGTGCTTGACGAGTCCGTGGGCGACGTCGATGCGGAACCCGTCCACACCCCGGCTGAACCAGAAGCGCAGGATCGACTCGAACTCCGCGCGTACGTCGGGGTGTTGCCAGTTGAGGTCGGGCTGCTGAGGTGCGAACAGGTGCAGATACCACTCCCCGTCGGGCAGCCGGGTCCAGGCGGGGCCGCCGAAGCAGGAGACCCAGTCGTTGGGCGGTTCGGCGCCGTCCGGTCCACGACCGGGCCGGAAGACATAGCGTTCGCGTTCCGCGCTGCCGGGTCCGGCCGCCAGCGCGGCCTGGAACCAGGCGTGCTGGTCGGAGGTGTGGTTGGGCACGATGTCGGGGATGACACGGATCCCGTGCCGGTGCGCTTCGGCGATGAGCTGCTCGGCCTCGGCCACGGTGCCGAAGACGGGGTCGATCGCGCGGTAGTCGGCCACGTCGTATCCGTGGTCCGCCATCGGCGACTTGTACCACGGGTTGATCCAGACGGCATCGACACCGAGCGACTTGAGATACGGCAGGCGGGAGCGGATGCCGGCGATGTCGCCGACGCCGTCACCGTTGGCGTCGGCGAAACTGCGGATGTAGACCTGGTAGATGACGGCGCTGCGCCACCACGGTGCGGTGCTGGACATGGTGTGGAGTGAGTCCTTCGGGAGTTTGGGACAGGACGGGGTCTATTTGGCCGCGCCGGCGGTGAGTCCGGCGACGATACGGCGCTGGAAGACAAGCACCAGCACCACCAGAGGGACGGTGACCAGGACTCCTGCGGCCATCTGGCTGCCGAACGGCGTCTCGAACTGGGTGGCGCCGGAGAACTTGGATATGGCGACCGGCGCCGTCTGCATGGCGGACTTGTTCGTCATCGACAGGGCGATGAGGAACTCGTTCCAGGCGGCGATGAAGGTGATGATCGCGGTGGTGAAGATGCCCGGCGCGGCCAGGGGGATGATGACCCTGCGGAACGCCTGGCCGCGGGTGCAGCCGTCGATCATGGCTGCGTGTTCCAGCTCGTCGGGCATCTGCCGGAAGAACGTGGTGAGGTTCCACACCGCGAGCGGCAGCGTGAACGACATGCTCGGCACGATCATGGCCTGGTAGGTGTTGATCCAGCCGACGTCGGTGAACAGCTTCAGCAGCGGAACCACGATCGACACCACCGGGAACATCGAGGTTGCGATGATCAGCGTGAGGATCAGCCGCTTGAACCGGAACTCCAGCCGAGCCATCGCATAGGCGGTGAACGTGGCCAGCAGCAGTGCGAGCGCGGTGGTGACGCCCGCCACGATCAGGCTGTTGAGCAGCGCACGCGTGAAGCCCTGGGAGGGGTCGAACACCGCCTGGTAGTTCTCGAACGACACGGGGGAGGGCAGCAGCGAGGTGTCGAAGATGTCGGAGGTGCGGCGCAGGCTGGAGACGAGCATCCAGTAGAACGGGGCCAGACAGTAGGCCACCACCGCCACGACGCCCACGTACAGCATGCCGTTGCGCCATTTCGCCGTGAGGCTCATGCGGCCCTACCTTCTTTCGCACGGCGTGCCGCCGGATTCCGTCGGTGCCTGCTCCGGCTCGCCTTCCTGCCGTCACGGTCGCTGACGAGGTCCGTGCCCAGGAGCCGGACGAAGGCGAGCGCCATGAGGAGGACGTAGAGGAAGAGGAGCACCGCATAGGCGGAGGCTGGTCCGAAGCGGACGTTAGAGGCTTCGTTCTGGGCGAGCATGGACAGGGTTTCCACCGAGTTCTTCTGCGCGCCGATGAGAATGTAGGGCAGATCGAACATCCGCAGTGCGTCCAGGCAGCGGAACAGCACCGCCACCAGCAGCGCGGGCTTCACCAGGGGAAGGGTGATGTGCCAGAACTGCCGCAGGGCGCTGGCTCCGTCGATGCGGGCGGCCTCGTAGACCTCCTTGGGGATCACCTGCAGGCCGGCCAGGACCAGCAGCCCGATGAAGGGGGCGGTCTTCCACACCTCGGCAACGATGACCGCGACCTTGGCGTGGAAGCCTTCGGTGGTCCAAAGGATCTGGTGGCCGAGGATGGCGTTGGCAACGCCGTCGCTGTTGAAGATCCACCGCCACAGCAGGGCGGAGATGGCCGTGGGCACTGCCCAGGGCACCAGGATGCCGGCTCGTACCAGGGCGCGGCCCCGGAACGCCCTGTGCATGATCAGCGCCATCGCGACCCCGATCACGGTCTCCAGCGCCACTGTGACGACTGTGAAGAACGTCGTGTTCCCAAAGGCGTTCCAGAAGCGGTCTCCGGCGGCGCCGAAGACGTCGGCGTAGTTGCGTAGTCCGACGAACGGCTCAGTGGTGCGGATGAACCCGGTCTTCGGGTCCAAGCCCTTCGGCCCGTACAGCGATTCCCGCAGCGCCATGAGCGTCGGGTAGAACACCACGATCGTCAGGACCAGGAGCGTCGGGGAGACCAGCAGGGCCGCCATCCGGCCCGAACCGGCAGTCGCCCGGGCCCGCGTGCGGCGGCGCGGGCTCAACGGTGCCGAGGACTGCCCGTAAGCGTTGCCGCGATCGGGCGCAGTGGTGTCGGGCGTGATTGTCGTGTCGGCCATGACCCGCTCCTCACTGTGCCGTGTACTTCTGCAAGTCGTTCTGCAGGTCCTTGAGCGCCTGCGTGCTGCTCTTGCTGCCGGTCAGTGCGGCGTACGCCTCCTGTTGAATCGCCGAGGTCGCATCGCCGTACTGCACGACCCGCGGACGTGGCACGGCGTGCAGGATGGACTGCTTGAGGTCCGGCAGGTACGGATACTGCTTGACGAGCGAGGCGTCGTCGTACAACTTCGCGTACGGCGGGGCGAGGGAAGCATCCTTCAGGAACGTGCTCGCGCTGTCCTCGCTGCTGAAGAACCTCATGAAGTCCAGCGCGGTGGCCCTGTTCTTCGCGAAGGACGACAGGGCGAGGTTGTGACCGCCCAGGCTGGAAGATCCGGGGCCGTTCAGGCCGGGCAGCGGCGCGACCGTGAACTTCCCCGCCATTTTGCTCTTCTCGGCCAGTGCGTACACGTACGGCCAGTTGCGCAGGAAGATCACCTTGCCGGACTGGAAGGCCTGACGGCTGTCCTCCTCCTGGTAGGTGACGGCCTCCCTGGGGATCGTCCCGTCCTTGACGGCACCGGCGAGGAATTCCAGGCCCTGTCGCGCCTGGGGAGTGTCGACGTCCGGCTTGCCGTTGGCGTCGGTGACGACACCGCCCGCGGAGTCCACGGCCTCGGCGAAGTTGACCGTCAGGCCCTCGTACTTCTGGAACTGACCGGCGTAGCACGACATGCCTTTGGCCTCGGGCAACCGCTTCACCTTGGCGCAGTCGGCCGTCATCTCCGACCAGGTGGTGGGGGGCTTGGTGATTCCGGCCTTCTTGAGCAGGTCGGTGCGGTAGTACAGCAGTCCGCCGTCCGAACTGGCGGGGACCGCGTACAGGCCGCCGCGGTACTTCGCCGTGTCCACCACGGGCTTGAGCATGTTCCGCAGCGGGAACTGCTGCTCGGGCAGGCGCTCGATCCACTGGTGGGCGGCGAACTCCGACGTCCACACGACGTCGAGGGAGAGCACCGTGTAGGCGTCGGACTTCGTCTCCGCGTTCTGGATCATCTGCTGCCGCTGCGAGTCCGCGTCCGTCGGCAGCTGCACGAAGGTGACTTTCTCCGTCGGGTGCAGCTTGTTCCAACCGTCGATGACCTTCTGCACGACGCCGGAGGCGTCCTTTCCGGCCACGTACGTGATGGGGCCACGGCCCTCGAACGACGTGCTCCCGGCCTGTTCCCCCGACCCGCTGCCTCCCGACGAGCCGCAGGCGGTGAGGAGCAGCCCGGCGGCGACGAGCGGCGCCGAGCACTGGAGGGCTCTGGTGGTCCTGGTCTTCATTGTCTCTCCTGGTCGTGCGGAACCGAAGGCGCGGCTGATCACCCGCGAGACTGTGCTGTCACGGCACTAAACTGCTTAAAAGCACAGGTCAAGGTCTTGAGTGAGGGACTCACAACGACGATGTCAACCCTGCCGAGACAACGCTTGCACGCTAGGAGTGCACCTGGTGGAAGTCAATCCGTAACTAGCCGGTAGCTCGGACGGATTTGGGTGGAGTGCGCAGCTAATTATTGGGCAAATGCAGCCATGGCAAGCATGTGGATAGCGCCGTGACAGCGCTGTCATGAGTAAGCGGGGAACGAGACCCGCGTCTGTGCTAGCTTCCGCACATGTCACCCGCTCAACGGCATCCCACGATGGCCGACGTCGCCGACCGAGCCGGCGTCTCCGCGTCCACCGTCTCCCGCACCCTGCGCGGCCTGCCGACCGTCTCGCCGGAGGTCCGTGCCCGGGTCCAACAAGCCGCCCGCGAGCTGAACTTCGCGGTCTCGCGCCAGGCCGCGAGCCTGGTGACGGGCAAAACCGGGGTCGTGGCAGTACTCGTACCGACACTCAACTCGTGGTTCATGGGATCGGCGCTGTCCAGCCTGGGCCCCCTGTTGCGCGCCGCCGGCCGGGAGCTGAACGTCTACGTCATACCCGACATGACCGAGCGCACCTCGTTCTTCGAGCGCCTTCCGGCCCGCCGGAACGCCGACGCACTGCTCGTCTTCGGATTCGACCTCACCGACGATGAGACGGCACGGCTGGACGACCTCGGAATGCCGGTCATCTACGTCAGCCAGCACGCCGAGGGCCGGCCGAGCGTGTACGTCGACGACGTGGCCGGGGCCCTGAAGGCCACCCGACATCTTCTCAACCTTGGGCACCGCCGGATCGCGTTCGCGCCGACCACGGGGGCCACCGGCTTCAGCTTCAGCTCACGCGAACGACTGCTGGGCTACCAGCAGGCACTCACCGAGGCCGGCATCCCGCTCGACGACGAACTGGTGGTCACGATGGCGTTCGAGGACAAGCGAGGCCTCATCGCCGGGGTGGGGCACCTGCTGAGTCTGCGGGAGCCACCCACCGCTCTCTTCGCCGAGCAGGACGAACTGGCCGTCGCCGTCATCCACACCCTGCGCCAGGCCAGGATCGAGGTGCCGGAACAGATGTCCGTCATCGGCTTCGACGACCACCAGGTGGCCGAGTGGTTCGATCTGTCCACGGTGGCCCAGTCACCGTCGGACATGGGCCGACAGGCAGGAGAACTGGCCTTGCAGCTCATCGACGACTCCGAGGCGGACCACACACGGCACATCGTGCTGCCCACCCAGCTGATCCCCCGGGCCACTACCGCCCGGCGGGCATCGCCCCAGGAGGACGACGAGACCCCGCAGACGCCCTCGTGAGTGCATGCCGAGCCGACTCCGGAAAGCCGAGGAGGCGAAGGTGTCGGGTCTGAAGCTGTTCCAGGCGACGGCAGTGACACGACCGAGGTCACCTGCGTCGTGCTGATGTCGGGGCCGATACGCAGCAGGACCTCATCGAGGCGCCCATGCAGACGATGCTCGGGGTGCGGTTCCTGGCCCTGCGGATCGAGGGGAAGGGCGGGCGGCGGTCGTGGACGATCGTCTGGCCCGAGGGCTCGGTTCACGCTGAGGCGGACCGGTTCCTGCGCCCGCCTGACGGCCCGGGTCGGAGTCTTCTCGGTCGGCATCGGGGAGAGGAAGGCTGGCACACCTGCGGCGGTGCTGCATCGTGTTTCTCTTCGGGCAGGCCGCACCGACGGACGCTCTACTCCGCCAACTGTTCCCACGTCCAGCGTGAGGACTACGAGCGCCGGTCACATCAGCCCTTTGGCCCTGCGACTTCACGTTGCCGCGGGCTCGGCGTTCCGCATCCGGGAGCCCGGAGCCGAGGGGGCGGTCAGAGGTTCGGCTCCCGGATGCGGTGCTGGGCCAGGCCGATGTCAATGCGCTCCGGTCCGCGCCCCGGGGCGGATCACTCGGCTGCGATCGGTCCGAGGTAGGTACCGCCGGAGACGTCGATGGTCTGGCCGGTCACCCAGCGCCCCTGCGACCCCGCAAGGAAGGCCACTACGTCCGCGACGTCCTCCGGTTCGCCGATCCGTCCCAGCGCGGTGATCGACTCGAGCCCGGCGACCGCCTCGGGAACCGCGGCGTAGGGGGCGATCATGTCGGTCAGCACGACCCCGGGTTCGACCGTGTTCACGGTGATCCCACGCCGACCCAGCTCGTTGGCGAGTGACGGGCCGAGCGCCGCCAGCGCCGCCTTGGTAACGGTGTAACCGATCTGGAGGGGGTTCGCGATCCGGGTGGCCGCGGAGCCCATGTTGACGATCCGTCCGCCGTCCCGCAGCAGCGGCAGCGCCCGCTGGACCACGAAGACCGGCGTGCTCACGTTGACCGCCAGCAGCCGCTCGAACTCCTCCTCGGTGAGCTTCCCGATCGAAGTAACCGAGTGGATGCCCGCATTGTTGACCAGGATGTCCAGGCCGTCCGCGTCGTGGTCCGCCAGTCCGGCCGTGAGCCCCTCGAACAGCCGGTCCACCGCACCGCTCTCGCCGAAGAGGGCCCGCACCGCGAACGCCCGGCCGCCGCTCTCGGCGATCTTCGCTACGGTCTCCGTGGCGGCCGCGTCATTGCCGCCGTAGTGGACCGCGACCAGCGCCCCCTCGGCGGCGAGCCGCAGGGCGACCGCCCGCCCGATCCCGCGCGAGCCGCCTGTCACCAGTGCAGTCCTGCCGTCCAGTTCGCCCACGATCGCCTCTTCCCTTACGATGTCCCGGCCGAATCCGGGAACGATTCAGCCTAACTAGCCACTGCAAGAGCCAAGTTGTGGGCGGCGCCAGAAACGGGAGACCTGACCTGCGCCGCCCGCCTCCTGCGCACCGCGCACGTCCAGCGTGAGCACTACGAGCACCGGTCACAGGCGACACCACGGCGCCTCGGCGGCCATCATGTTTCCGCCTCCCCTGGGGAGTCCTCCTTTCTGGCAGAGCGAGGAAGAAGAAGCCCTGATCGTTCGTCAACAATCCGCTGTGGCACAGTGGTTCCGCACGAGAGGGACGATCGAGCAGGGGAGCGGGCGGTGCCGGCAGAGCTGAGCGAGCAGGTGCGCAAGCGGCTTCAGGAGCCGAACTTCTGGTACGTGGCCACGGTGACACCCGACGGGGCGCCGCATGTCACGCCGATGTGGGTGGGGCTGGAGGACGGTCTGATCGTCTTCAACACCTCTGTCGGCCGCATCAAGGAAGAGAACCTGCGCAACGACGCCCGGGTCCACCTCTCGCACGCGGATGCCGACGACCCCTACGACCGAGTGCAGATCTTTGGCCGTGCGGTGCGCCTGGTGGAGGGGGCGGAGGCCGAGCGGGGCATGGACCGCCTCGCCCGCAAGTACCTGGGCCTGAGCGGGTATCCGTGGCTGGTCGAGGGGGAGCAGCGGGTGCACGTCCTGGTCGAGCCGGAGCGGGTGCGCCGTATCGTCGGCGTCGAGCCGTTCAGGCCGGGAGTCATCCCCTCCTGAGCCCGGCGCGGGGTCTGCTTCACGCTCCTGGCCCAGGGGTGGGCGATGATCGTCCTCGGCACGGACGGCGGCCGCTGCCGGCCAGAAGCGGCGGGATGGGCGCACGTCGGGGCCGTGACGGACGTGTGCGAGGACTGCCGTGCCCCGCGCTGCTGGTGAGGCCGGACGGGTACGGTCGCCTGGGAGGCGGGCGACGCGGACCTGGCCGACGCCCTGCGGTTATGGTTCGGGGAACCGCGATGAACCCCCTGGGCCCGCCGCCCGGCCGCCGTCCGGCTTCAGACGAGTACCGCGGTCGGTGCGTCCGGCGAGTCGAGTTCGGCCGCGGTCATCGCTCCACGCCCGGGGGACAGGTCCAGCGCCGCGAGGACCGCGGGCACGGCGATGCTCGGAAGCAGGTACCGGTGCAGCTGTGCCACGCGCTGGGTGACGTCCTCGTATCCGGTGAGGACCTGGGACATGGCCTGCACCCCGGCGAAGGCGCCGACGATGAGTTCGCAGACCTCTTTGATGCGCACGTGAGGGAGTAGTTCGCCCTGCGTCTCCGCGGCGCTGAGCACGTCGTCGAGCGCATCGACCCACTGGCGGAAGGAGCCACTGCGGTCGAGTCCGTGGGCGCGCTGGTCCATGGCCAGTCGCACGGCCGCACGGGCCAGCGGGTCGGTCTGCAGCCGGTAGGCGTGCAGGGCGCTGAGGTCGACCATCTCCTGCAGTTTGCAGGCGCGGGCGGGGATCTCGACCCGACCCTCCTGCTCGGCCAGCACCGCCTGGGCCAGCTCCTCCTTGGAGCCGAAATGGAAGTACAGGGCCCCCTTGGTGACCTGAGCCCGGTTCAGGATCTCCAGGATGGTGGCGGCCTCGTAGCCCTGTTCCTGGAAGACCACGGCCGCAGCTTCCACGATCGTCCGGCGTGTGCGGATCGCTCTGTCCTGCTTGGCCACGCCGTCCTCCTCGGTCATTCATGTCTCGCCGTGGCCGCACCGAAGCGACGCCCTCGCCAGATCATACCGCTCGGTTCGTATTTTACTGATCCTTTTCTATATGACTCCTTGTCAAAATCAGATTTTGGAGGCCTGCCGTAGCGAACGGTGACGACGTCGTCGGGACCGGGTTGAGGTCGGCCTCCGCCGGTTCGGGCAAGTCGCAATCCATCCGGGAGAGCCGGTGCAGCACCTTGCAACCTGTACCGTTGATGGGGGCCGAAGGCGCCCGGCGTCGGTGAGCCCGTTACGCGACTACTCGACGGCGTCGCGTCGTGGCAGGTCCGCCGTCGTGCCGAACAGCACCTCGGCGGCGACTTCCCATTCCCGGACCAGGTCGAAAGTGTGCGGCGCGCGCAACCACTGGATCTGCAGGCCGTCCATCATCGCCACGATGTGCCGTGCGAGCGGTTCCGGACGGTCGCTGAAGTCCCTGGCCAGGGACGCGAAGGCAGCCACCGCCTGTTTTTGTCGCTTCGCGAAGTAGGCGTGTGCGGGATGGCTCGGTGTCAGTGACTCGGCCTCCAGCACGGTGAAGAGCCGCACGATCTCGGGCTGCTCCGCATTACGCCGCATCGTCGCCGAACACAACTGCCGCAGATCGACTCCCTCAGGGCCGCCGGCGGACCATTCGTCCGGGATCTCGTTCTCGCCTACGCCGAGTTTCGTGCGAAGCGATCGGGCGTCCTCGACATCCCGGTGTTCCAGCACCGCGACGAGCAAGCCGGTCTTGGAGCCGACGTGGCGCAGCACACCGGGAACCGTGAGCCCGCAACGGTCCGCCACGTCCTGCATCGACAGTCCCCAGAAACCTCGGTCTGCGATCAGCGCCGAGGAAATCTCGATGATCTGGCGCCGTCGCTCGGCGGCCGGCAGGCGCGGTCGGTCTCGCCGATATGAGGGCACCCCCTCGGCCATCTTCGCCCAGACCCTTCCTCGGGCGTCATTGCCGCCCCCGGACAGCGATACAGCGACAGTACGTTGCACGAGCAGGGGTCAGTATCGCATCACCCCAGCCGTCGTCGGCGGGCAACCATCATCTGTTACTTGAGGACGCGTCATCACATCCACCGTCGGCTCATGGGTGGTCGTCGGAAACTCTGCCAGCGGCTACCAGGGCGAACTAGTTAGTAGCTACTAGCTAGTGACTTATCCGGGAGGGGACCTTAGTCCTGCCCGGGCGCTTCGGCAAGAGAGCCGTTCGTATCGCAGCCCCGAGGGTGCCGCGCACCGCCTTCATGAAGTGAACGAGCGCAGACCGCTTGACAGTTGGTCAGCCGCACTGGCTTCATGTGTCGCGGCGTGAGCGAGCTGGGCGAGTTCGCACGCCGCGTTCTGGTACCCCCTTCGGGGGCGGCGCTCCCCCTGGGGAGCGGCACCGACAGGCCGTCTTGGGCCGAGAACCCCTCATTTCATTTCCGGAAGGTGCCGACGTCGACTTTGCCGATCATGGGAGCGCTCCCATGCCTCGGCGAAGCCCCGTGTGAGTGCCGCAGACACACCCGACCACCGGACGATCGAAAGGAATCCGATGACCAGCTCACCTATGAAGCCGCGCCGTAGGGCCGCGGCCGTAGCGACAGTCGTGGCCGCCCTGTTAATGGTCACCCTTTCGCTGACCGGCGCTTCGCCGGCGGCCGCGAGCACCACCCTCTGCGGCAGGACCGACAGCGTGAAGGTCTCGGGCGGCAAGTACGTCGTCCAGAACAATGAATGGGGCGACACGATCCGCCAGTGCATCGATGTGTCGGATGACGGCTTCAGGGTCGCCACCGGCTGGCACGACGTGGGCACCAGCGGCGCGCCGGCGGCGTATCCGTCGATCTACGCCGGCTGTCACTACGGCAACTGCTCCAGCGGCAACGGCCTGCCACTTCAGGTGTCGGCGTTCGGCAACCCGCAGTCCAGCGTCGATTTCTCCACCGCTGACGGGCAGTGGGACGCGGCGTACGACATCTGGTTCGACACCAGCCCCAACCCTTCGGGCCAGAACAACGGTGAGGAGATGATGATCTGGGCGAACCACTCCGGGTCACCCAGACCGTTCGGCTCCAAGGTCGCCACGGTCTGGATCGAGGGCGCCAACTGGGATGTGTGGTACGGCCGTCAGGGCAACGGCATCGCCTGGAACACCGTCTCCTACGTCCGCCAGCAGCCCACCGACTCGATCACGGTGAACATCAAGGACTTCACCAGCGACTCGATCAGCCGTGCCTACCTGTCGTCGGCGTGGTACATGACCAGCGTGCAGTTCGGCTTTGAACCCTGGGTCGGCGGCCCCGGTCTGGCCGTGAACTCCTTCTCCTACGACTCGGGCGGCTCCGGCGGCGGTGGCGGTACGTCCGGCACGATCGCCGGGCACCAGAGCGGCCGCTGCCTGGACCTGAAGGACTGGGGCACGGCCGACGGCACTCCCGTCCAGTTGTGGGACTGCGGAACCGACTGGAACCAGCAGTGGACGCGGACCGGCGGTACCGTCGTCAATCCGCAGTCGGGCAAGTGCCTCGACGTGGCCGGCGGTTCCGTGGCCAACGGCGCCAAGGTGCAGCTGTGGTCGTGCAACGGCACCGGTGCCCAGCAGTGGCAGTTCAACACCGACGGCACCATCACCAACCCCCGGTCCGGAAAGTGCCTGGACGCCGGCGGCTCCGGCAACGGCGCACTCCTGCAGATATGGGACTGCTACGGCGGAGGTACACAGCCCAACCAGGTCTGGACACAGCGGTAACGCCATCCCGGCGTGGCGGGGCACGGGCATGAGCGTGAAGGCCGTCCACGCAGGCCGGCGCCCCGTGACCACCCAGCGCGGTGGTCACGGGGCGCGCTCACGCCGCACATCATGGTCCAGCCCGCCGCTCGGGCCCGAAAGGACTCCAGCCGACGTGCACGCCCCTGGGCCGAGGGGGAGCGGCGAGAGTGCGGGGGAGAGAACCCACCGAAGCGCGGGGCCCACATGGTCGATTCGATCCCGCCGCTCTCGTCGGAGCGGTGGCCCTTCGGCTCACCCCAGGTCGAAGGTGTTGGGAAGACCCAGCCTGTAGCGCACCTCGTCGATCCGCTTCAGGGGCTCCATCTCCGGCGGCCGGTACAGCTCCCACACACGGCACCGCTCGGCGTCCGAACGGTCCGCGTCGAGCAGGGCGTTGACGGCTCGCCGTGCGGACTCGTTGGCGCCTTCCATCGTCGCGAGGTCGACGTCGGTGCGGACGTAGTCGCCCGCGAGGAAGAAGTTCGGGATCGCCGTCCGCGCCGAGGGACGATGGTAGAGCGTGCCCGTCGGGTGGATGAGGAGCTGTTCGCGGTTGTGCGGGTCAGGGCCGCCGAGGCCCGTCACCGCCGGGTCCATGAACCAGCCGAGGCGGTCCTCGTCCCTGAGCGTGGTCTTGCCCGCGTCGTTCAGCCCGTCCTTCAGCTGCGCCCACAGCTCGGCGACGATCTCGTCCCTGGTGCACTCCTTGGCTGTCTTGCCGTACAGGATGCCGGGCTTGTCCCACTCCGAGATGATCGCGGAGAGGCAGTCGTGGGCCCGCCCGTCGCCGTAGTCGCGGGAGAAGTCCCGTACGTCCCAGAACTGCGCCTGGCCGATGGCCGTCACCGACCAGGGTGAGTCGAGGCAGTTGATGTGGCCGTGCACGACGGGTGTGGGAGTGCGCAGGTAGAACATCACGCCGGTCATCCAGTCCGTCTTCAGCGCGTCGCACCGGCCGAGCTGCGGGTCGGCGGCGCGCAGCGCCCTGCCCCAGGTGGCGCGGGCGTGTTCGACGGGCATCGCGGAGACGTAGTGGTCGGCGGTGACCGTGCGCTCGTGGCCGCCGTCGCGGGCCGCGACGCGGACGCCGGTCACCCGCCCGCCCTCGTACCCGACCTCCAGTACCTGCGTTCCGGTCACGAAGTCGACGCCGAGCGACCGCAGATGCGCCTGCCAGGGGTCGATCCAGGCCTCGCTGGTGGGAGCGTTCAGGACGCGGTCGATGTCGGCGTCGCCGTCCATCCCGCGGCCGAGCAGGCCCCACAGGATCAAGGCCTCGATGATGACGCGGCCGACGGTCCTGGTCGACGCCACCTCGGCGCGGGTGGCGACGAGGTTACGGGTCTGCCCGATGCCGAGGAGCGTCTGGTACTCCCTGCTCATCTCCCCCGCGCGGATGAAGTCCCACCAGGCGACCTTCTCCCACTGGCCCTCGCGGCGTGCGTCGCAACTGGTGAGGTGGACAAGGAGACGGTCGGCGAAGTAGGCGACCTCGTCGGCGGGCAGGCGGGTGCCCACATCCAGCACGGACAGGATCTGGTCGCGGATCCAGGACGCGGTGATGTCGCCGGGTGCCGGTGGGGTCGTGGTCCGGCGCAGCGGGAAGTGCAGGTCGGGGCGGCCCGAGCCGCGGGCGAACAACTCCTCGGTGGCGTTGCGGAGGTTGCCGTGGACGCCGGCGGTGTTGCCGGGGAAGGGGATGCGGCGCATCGTGTCCGGCAGGTTCCGGTAGAAGCCGGGGAAGAAGCGGAAGCCGTGCTCGCCGGGCAGGGGCCCCCGGCCGCCGGCGGCCGTGCCGGGGACGTCCATCGAGCGGGCCTTGCCGCCGAGGGTGTCGTAGTACTCGTAGACGGTGACGGCGTAGCCGCGTTCGGCGAGTTCGTGGGCGGCGCTGAGCCCGGAGACGCCGCCGCCGAGGACGGCGACGCGCCGACGGGAGGGCGTGGCCGCGGCTGACCGGGCTCCGGGCCGTAACGCGGTCGCGCCGACCGCGCCGCCGGCGGCCGTGAGGAAACGTCTGCGGGAATGTCCGACGGCCGGCTGGGGCTGTTGCGCGTGTTCTGTTGTCATGCTTCCGGGAGGGTAGGAGGGGTTCCGGGAGCTCGGAAGCCTGTTTCCCGTCCTCTACAGCATCCTCACCATCACAGGGAGAAACAGACGTGCCACGAGCAATGCTCAAGACCTGTGCATCGGTTCCGGGAGGAACACGGAGTGCGTACCTTCCCGGATGATCCCGTGACGGTCATCGACGAGTTGGCCCATGGGCGGGACGAGACGGGGCGACGCCTGGTGGTGCGCAACGGCTACCACCAACCGCGGAAGGTCACCACCGCGGCCGGGGTGATCGAGGTCAAGGCCCCTCGGGTGAACGACAAGCACATCGACGGGGCCACCGACGAGTGCCAGTGGTTGTCTTCGGCGATCCTTCCGCCCTGGTGCCGCAAGTCCCCGAAGATCGCCGAGGTGCTGCCGCTGCTCCACCTGCAGGGCCTGTCCTCAGGCGACTTCGCACCCGCTGAGGAGCAGTTCCTCGGCTCCGCGGCCGGACTGTCCCCGGCCACGGTCACCAGGCTGACGGCCCAGTGGCAGGCCGACGGCAGCCATCTGCGTATCCGCCCGGACGAGGCCAAGGCCGCCGTCCTGGTGGTCATCGGGGTCCGGGCGGACGGCACCAAGGAGCTGGCCGCGGTGGCCGACGGCTACCACGAGTCGTCCGAGTCCTGGGCCGGGCTGCTGCGGGACTGCGCGAGACGGGGCATGCAGGTGCCGGTCCTCGCGATCGGCGACGGGGCACTCGGGTTCTGGAAGGCCCTGCGTGAGGTCTTCCCCGACACCCGCGAGCAGAGGTGCTGGGTTCACAAGACGGCCAACGTCCTGGACGCCCGGCCGAAGCGGCCCAGTCGGCGGCGAAGAAGGCGATCCAGCGCATCTGCAACGCCGAGGACCGTGAACACGCCGAGCGAGCGATCACGACGTTCGCGAAGCTCTACGGCACGAAGTCCCCAAGGCATGCCGCGAAGATCACCGGCGACCAGGACATGCTGCTGGAGTTCGTCAACACAAGGTCACCAGGGGCGCCGGTTCCCGCGCCACCGCCCTCGCCATGGTCTTCAAGCTCGTCGAGTCGAACGGCCTGCGGCCCTGCCCGCGTGAACCGCCGGGACATTCTGGTGCCATGAAGATGCCCCCTACGCAGGGCGCTCTGGACGCGGTGGAGTCCGCTCTCGCGGCGATCGGGGACGAGATCTCGGAACACGTCTCAGGCCGCGGCACCGTCGGCAGTCTCCAGCAACGGACAGCCTTCCACGCCAACCTGGAGGCGATAACAATTACTCGCATCTCTGACCAAGCGGCCTCGGCTGCGGCCTGCTCGCTCGCTTGAGTCTTAAGCTTGATCGCTTTCGGGGCTGGCTACTGCTCTGCGCACTTCGGTCGGCGGCGCCGGCCCTGTGGGGTGAATGTGAAGCTGTCTACGAACTTGCCGTCACCACAGCGGACAGCCAGGAGCAGCGGTTCTGTGCGCGCTGGTGGCCAGTCAGCCTCAGTGTCAGGATCGGCGCCGTTCCACAGATGGAAGGAGACCATCGGCTGCGCGGGATCATCAGTCACATAGCCGAGCGTCTTTCCGTAGAACGGATTGGTGCCACCGAACAGCACCGATGGGGGGCCAAATGCAGTCGTCACGTCGGCCCAGACCCGATCGCGTCGGCCCCACTGACGAACGGCGTTCCGCATGGCCGTGTACGCCTCGGCATCCAGGACCCGGTCGGGCTTGAGCCATCCCTGCCGACGCGCGAACTCGGCGTAAAGAGAAGCCACGCAGTGTCCATGGCCGGTCGGAAGCAAAGAGCTGAACGCGCCCTTCGCACCGGTCGGGCTCCATCCCCCCTGCCGGCTCCAGGCGCGCTTCTGCTCCTCCCAGATCTCAGGGCGTCGCTCCAGGAAAAGCAGGTGGTTGACGATGATCCACATGGCCGCCTCCATGTCCCCGTACATACCCGGCCTGCGCAGCACGCTGTTGAGCTGGTCCACGAGGTAGGTACGCATTTCGTCAGGTGCTGCGAGCACCGTTTCGCAGGTCATGCCGACAGTCTTGCCCACGACATCGGCAGGAGGAGATCCGCAGGGTGTGGGGGTTAACACTCAAGCTTGGAGTGTGTTTATGATCTGCCCCTATCGGCGGGCCGGGGGGAGCCATGATGCGTAGGAGAACCAGAAGGTTTGCCATCGGCGTGGCATTGGTGCCGGTTGCGGTCGGCGTGAGTGCGTGCTCATCCTCATCGGCCCCCGAGAGCCCCGCGAGGGCTTCCGCCCAGTCCGCAGACCCAGACCACGACGTGTGGACCGGGGAAGACCTGTCAACCCTGCTGCTATCGGCCGGCGACCTGCCCAAAGGCAAGGCGTACAAGGTACAGAAAGGGTACCCGATCAACAGCGGTACGCATTTCGGCGGTCCGATCAGCAAGCCTGTGCAAGCGCGCTGCGATTGGCTCATGAGCACAACGTGGTCCGAGGCCTCCAACGTCGGGCCCGCCTCCTACGCCGCCTCCTACTTCGCCAACGCAGCGCAGGAGGAGTACCTCGAGGAGATCGACTCCTACCGCAGCACCGACGCCTGGACCGCCATGGCCCGGCTGAAGAATTACGCGCGAAGCTGCTCCACCTTCAGGGACACCGACGGACCGCCGATCACCGTCACGGCAGCGACGAAACCATTGCCAGGCCTGGGCGACGACAGCCTCGAAGTCGACATGACCTCTAATGTCAACAGTGTTGGGGGACACATCACAGTTGTCTCCCGGATCGGTCACGACATCATTTTCTCCGGCTCCACTGGTACCCGCTCTCAGGCAATACAGATGGCCGAGGAGAACGCAGGCAAGCTTGCAAGCGCTGTGAAGGCCAAAACCGGGAACTGACGGGTCGTCCTCGGGCATGAGGCGGAACCCGGAGCCCCGCCTTGCTCGCTCTTGCTGCCACCCGCAGCAGCGGTGTCGCTCCGGGCGCCATCGAAGATGGGGCGTCGGCGTCGCCGGTTCCGGCGCCGCGACGCGATTGCTCCTCGACGGTGGCCCGGTAGGCGCCGGCGGCCGCGCCGGAGTAGTCGGCGATGGCCGCCTGCATGTCCGAGGCCATGTGCAGCTGCTGGACGGTGCTGTCTTCGTCCGCGGCGGTGGCGAGCAGCCGGTCCCAGATGAACCGGTCGGCCAGTCGGTTGGCATAAAGGAGCCCGGCCAGTGGGATGCCCTGTTCCGCCTTGAGCCGCCCGGTGGCGCGGGGCGCCTCCGGCGTCGTGGGCCGCCCCTGCGGCGCCGCGAACAGCGTGGCAAGTTGTAGCGCACCACAATCCGCAGCTGGTCCCGGCCGAGCGGAGGGCTCTCCGCGCGCGAGTGCTTCCCCGGAGGATCTCGTCGGAGAGCGCCTGCGTGAGCCGTCGACCTCGGTCAGCAGGCATCCGGCCAGTTCGACGACCCGGTCGCACGCCCTCGGCTGCGTCGTCACGCGAGCAGTGGAGCCCGGCGCGATGGTGCACCGGCACAGTCTCGCCTTGCCTTGCCCCACCGCCTGCCCGTGGCCGTAAACCAGTGGTGAACGCTGGAATCACCGGCGGCGTGTTCGCACCGAGGCCGCACCAATGGGGCGTGTGCGCAAGACATGGCGGATCAAAGGAAATCACGTGAGACCTGCGACCGCGTCGTCATCGGGGCGGGCGCAGTGCCACGAGGGTCTTGCCGGTGATCGCGAGCAGGGAGATCCTCAAGCGGGTACAGGGACAGGAAGCACCGCAAGGAGCCGTGGCGAAAGCAGACAATGCGCGTCGCTGGGAGGACAGTTGACGGACAAGGAAACCCCCTCTGCGCGACGGGGGCAAGAACCCGCGGCGGTCGGGTTGGGGCGGCGGAGATTCCTCGGCTATGTGCTGGCCGCCTCGACACTGACCGTGGCCGCCGAACTCGGTGAGGCGCTGCTCGCGCCCGACGAGGCGGCGGCCGTCGTCCCGTCCGTGCCGGGTCCGGCGGAGATCTACGACCTCAACGACATGCTCACCCATGCGACGCTGCCGACGGCCAACCTGATCACGATCCGGATCGACGCCGACGGCACGGCCTCCTTCGCGCTTCCCCGGGCGGAGGTCGGGCAGGGCATCACGACGTCCAGCGCCATGCTGATAGCCGAGGAACTGGACCTGCCGCTGGAGCGGATCCGGGTCACGCTCGCGGACGCGCGGCCGGAGCTGCTGTTCAACCAGCTCACCGGCGGCTCCAACACCACGATCTCGACCTTCACGCCGATCCGCGTCGCCGCCGCCGTGGCCCGGGGCCGGCTGCTGAAGGCCGCCGCCCTGGAACTCGGCGAGGCCCTCGACATCCTGACGGCGAAGGCCGGTGTCATCACCTCCTCGGCCACCGGGCGCAGTCTCACCTATGGTGAACTGGCCGAGAAGGCAGCAGCGGTGACGACCGGTCGGGTCTCAGTGGCACTGAAGGAGGCGGCGGAGTTCAAGGTCATCGGCACCGCTCAAGGACGTGTCGACGCGGTCGAAGCGGTGACCGGGCGCAAGAAGTTCGCCATGGACCTGCACATCCCTGACGCCCTGCCGACGATGGTGTGCCGACCGCCGACGATCAACGGCACCGTGCGCTCGGTGGACAACCTCGCCGAGGTGCGGGCCATGCCCGGCATCACCGACGTCGCGACCGTCTCCACCGGGGTCGCCGTCCGCGGCCGTACCTTCGGCCAGTGTATCGACGCCGTGCGCGCGCTGAAGGTCTCCTGGGGGCCGGGAAGTGCCGAGGGCGCCTCCGACACCACGATCCGCGACGAGCTGAGAAGGGCGGAACTTCCGCTTCCCGCACTGGACTTGCTGACCGAGTCGGTCGACGCCCGGTTCACCTTCCACTTTGCGAGCAACAGCGCGCTGGAGACCAACTGCGCCATCGCCGACGTACGACAGGACTCGGCCGAGATCTGGGGGAGCATGAAGTCCCCGATCGTCGCCCAGGAGCAGATCGCGCTGAAGCTGGGGCTGCCCGTCTCGGCGGTGACGGTCCACATCACCGAGGGCGGCGGCTCCTTCGGGCGCAAGCTGTTCCACGATGCCGCCGCCGAGGCCGCCGAGGTCTCGAAGGCGATGGGTAAGCCGGTCAAGTTGATGTGGCACCGTACCGACGACTTCCGGCAGGGCCGTACCCACCCGATGGCCACCTCGCGGGTGCGGGCCACCTATGCCCTCGGCCAGGTGCTGTCCTACGACCAGCGGCACACTTCCGTCGCCACCGACTTCGGCCACGGCGTCGGTGAGATCATCACCTCCGAGGCCGCGCGGCTGCCGGTCGGTGATCTGGCCTTCTCCGAGACGATCTTCGCTCTCAGCCAGCAGACGCCGTACAACTTCGGCGTCGTCACCCAGTTGCTCAGCGAGACCGACAAGGACTTCAACACCGGCTCCATGCGCAACATCTACTCGCCCAACGTGCGCTGTGCGCAGGAACTGGTCGTGGACGAGCTGGCCGGGCGGATGGGGAAGGACCCGTACCGGTTCCGCCGCGAGTTCGTCAAGGACGAGCGGCTGCGGGCTGTCCTGGACAAGGTGGCCGACGTCGGGAACTGGGGCCGGAGCATGCCCGCCCGCACGGCGCAGGGCATCGCGCTGCATCCCGAGTACCACGCCTGCGTCGCCGTCCTCGCCGAGATCGACTGCCGTCCGCAGACCACCGGCCGCAAGGTCCGCGACGCCTGCACCGGTCCCCGTGTCACCAAGGTCGTGTGCGCGGTCGACGTGGGCCTGGCGGTCAATCCGCAGGGCCTTCAGGCACAGATGATGGGCGGCATCATGGACGGCATCGCGATCACCCTCAGCTCCGGCCTCCATCTCGACGACGGGCACTTCCTGGAAGGCAGTTGGGACAACTACTTCTACACCCGGCAATGGAACGCCCCGCCCGAGCTGGAGATCGTCGTCATGCCGCCGACCACCGGGCGGCCCGGCGGCGCCGGGGAACTGGCCGTGGCGGCTGCGGCGGCCGCCGTGGCCTGCGCCTACGGCCGTGCCACCGGCACCATGCCGACGAGCTTCCCGATCAACCACGCCGGACCGCTCGGCTTCGATCCGCTGCCCACCACCCCGCCGATCCCCGCGTCCCCGACCGACGGACTCAATCGCGCCTTCTAGGAGTTGCCGTGCCCCAACACACCTTCATCCTCAACGGCAAGCGGGTGACCGTCGACATCGAGGACGACGTCCGGCTGCTGTGGGTGCTCAGAGACGTCCTCGGGGTCACCGGACCGAAGTACGGCTGCGGGCTGGGCGTCTGCCAGGCCTGCACCAGCCACATCAACGGCAAGGCGTTCAATCCCTGTTCGGTGCCGGTCGGCGCGGTCGGACCGGACGACGAGGTGACCACCATCGAGGGCCTGCCCGCCACCGTCGGCAAGGATCTGCACCCCATGCAGGAGGCCTGGCTGGAGCACGACGTGGCGCAGTGCGGCTACTGCCAGCCCGGCCAGATCATGACCGCCGTGGCCAAGGTCCGCCAGGCTCGCGAGGAGGGCCGGGAGATCACAGAGGCCGACCTCGACGACATCCGCAACGTCTGCCGGTGCGGCACCTACCACCGTATCCGGGAGGCGATCGTGGCCGGCGCGCAGAAGTACTGAGGCGCCGTGCTGGACCTCGGTGCCCGCCACGATCGCGGCGCGCATCGCAGGAGAGACCGATGACCAAAGGTGCGGGGATGGTGGCGCGGGGGTCAGCTTGCTGCGGCTGAGGACGGCGACCGGGCAGGGAGGGGCTCGGGGGCCGGATCCGGGTGACTCGCGGGCGACGACTCCGGTCGGGTGTCCGCAGAGTCCAGGCGGAGCATGGCTTGCTCGTCCGGGGTGCCGGGGGATGCCTGGTAGACCACCATCCGCTGGCCGCCTGTCCTTGCCAGTCGCATGACCTCGTAGGTCAGGGTCATCGGTCCGACCTTCGGATGCCGGAAGGACTTCTGCCCGCCGCCGCGCTCGCAGACGTCGTACCGCTCCCAGAGCCGTGCGAACTGTGGTGACTTCAGTACCAGTTCGCCGACGAGCGTGGTCAGCTCGGGGTCGTCCGGGTCGGCGCCGGCGACTGCCCGCAGATGCGCCACCGAAAGGGCGACCGTGTCCTCCCACGGCTCGTAGAGCGTCCGCCCGACCGGGTGGAGGAAGAGATAGCGGGTCAGGTTGCGCTGGTGCTCCGGCCAGTCCCAGAGTCCGGGCAGCAGCCGCCGGCCTGGTGGGTTCGCGGCCAGTACGCGGTTGTATCGGCTCACCACATAGGCAGGCAGCGGGCGTACCGACTCCAGCATCCGCAGTATCGAGTCGCGGACGGTGTGGTCCGCGCAGGACGGCAGTTCGGAGACCCGGCCGGAGGCCAGCTCAGCGAGTTCGTGCAGGCGTTCGTATGCGTCGCCGCGTAGTCGCAGGGCGCGGCCGAGGGCGTCCACGACGGCGGGCGAGGGGTTGGTCTCCCTGCCACGCTCCAGGCGGATGTAGTAGTCGACACTCACCCCGGCCAGCGCGGCCAGCTCCTCCCGGCGCAGTCCGGGAGTGCGGCGCAGGCCCGCGCCGGCCGGGAGGCCGACGTCCTCCGGGCGCACCTGTGCCCTGCGGGCTTTCAGATATCTGCCGAGTTCGGTGCCCCGCACCTCAGTTGCTGCTGCCATTCGTCCCATTGTGGCAGGCAAGCGGAAGCCGTGGGGGGCCGTGTCAGGGCCTGGAACGCCGCACCCCGGGTACAGCCCGGTCTGCCGGGCGGTCACGAGCGGGCGGAGAGTTGATCCCCAAGCGGGCGGCCCGGCCGCCGGGGCCCAGGGGGTGCGAGACACCGGACCGCGGCCCCGACGGACCGCAGCCGCCCGCCCGATCGCCCCCGACGTACACCGTCACCCATGCCTTGCCTTGTCCAGGAGGTCACTGATGCCGCGCATCCCTTCCCCGTCATCGTCCACCGCCCCCGCCCACGGGCACGACCCCGAGGTGTCGGCGCCCGGGTCCCGGCGACGACAGCCGGACCGAACCCGACCAGCCGCGCCACCCAACCGCACCCCCGTCGCCCTGGTCGCTTCGCTCCTGGGGTTCACCGTGATCACCATCGACGTGTCGGCCGTGAACATCGCACTGCCGGCGATCCGGGTCTCCCTCAACAGCGGGATGACCGGGCTGCAGTGGGTGGTAGACGCGTACACATTGATGTTCGCGGCCTTGATGCTCTCCGCCGGCGCCATCGCCGACCGCGCAGGCGCCCGCCGCGCCTACGCCTGGGGCGTGGCTCTGTTCACCCTCGCCTCCCTCGGCTGTGCGCTCGCGCCCGGTATCGGCGTGCTGGTCGCCGCGCGCGTGGCGCAGGGCGGCGCCGCCGCGGTCGTGATGCCGGCCTCGCTGGCTCTGATCCGGCAGGCCTATGAGGAGGCCCGGGAGCGCGCCCGCGCCATTGCGCTGTGGACGGTCGGCGGATCGGTGGCGATGGCAGCGGGGCCGGTGCTGGGCGGGCTGCTCACGGAGTCCGCCGGCTGGCGGGCGGTCTTCCTGCTCAACCTCCCGGTGGGCTTGGTGATCCTCGGCCTGCTGGTCCGCGTGCCACACTCCCCGCGCCGGCCCGCCGCACTCGACGGCGGCGGCCAGCTCACCGCCGTACTGGCTCTGGCCGGGCTGACCTTCGCGGTGATCGAAGGCGGCCACCTGGGCTGGACCAGTCTCCCCGTGCTGATCGCCGCCGTGCTCGCCGTCGCCTGCGGGTTCGCCTTCCGCGCGGTGGAGTCCCGACACCGCCAACCCATGGTCACCCTGACCATGCTGACGAACCGTCAGATCACTGTCCCGCTTGCGGTCGGATTCGCCGTCAACGCCGCCTTCTACGGCGGGATTTTCCTCCTCGGGCTGTACTACCAGCAGCTGCGCGGGATGTCGGGGACAGCGGCGGGCCTGATGTTCGTCCCCATGTCGGTGGTGGTGACGGCGAGCAACCTTTTCTCGCCGCGCCTGGTTGAGCGGATCGGGCGACGGCCGGTGATCGTCGCCGGTCAGCTGGTCTTCACCGCGGCCATGCTGGCCATGCTGCCGCTGGCCGCACACACCCCGGTGTGGCTGGTGCTACTCCTGCTGCTGCCACTGAGCATCGGCGGGGCACTCGCGGTACCCGCGCTGACCGCGCTGCTGATCGACGCAGTCCCAGGGGAGCGCGCGGGGACGGCGTCAGGGCTGCTCAACTCCCTGCGCCAGACCGGCGGTGCGCTCGCCGTCGCGCTCTTCGGCAGCTTGCTCTCCGGCCCCGGCGGCGGCTTCTCCCTCCCGGGCATGCGCCTCGGACTCCTCGCCGTCGCCGCCCTCCTCCTCGCCACCGCCATCCTCTCCCGCCTTCTCCTGCCCCGCGACTGAGTCCCCATCAGCCCGCTCACCCGGCCTCGTACAGCCGCTCCAGGCCACGAGAACGACCTCGTCGCGCCGCCCCGCCTCGGCAGTTCAAAGGGGCGCCCCCCTTCCGCTGCAGCAGGCGGGTGACGGGTGGCGGGCGCCGCCTCAGCGACCTGGAACGCCTCACCGCCGACGAGGAAGCACCGACCAGCGAGGCCAGGGCCTCTACACTGCTCGCACCGCATTTCGTCAGTAGCCCCGAAGTAGGCTCGATCGGCGGGCTGCGGCAGCCGAGGGTTGCCTGCCCCGTGCCTCAGCAGCCCTGTGCGACACTCGCCCCGTGATCATCGAACGCGCGTACGTGCCCGTGGCTTCATTCCAGGACGAGTGGCCCTGGTCCGTTCCCTGTGTACGCGCGCTCCTGGCGGACGGACTGCGCTTCACCGCGCCGGTGACGTTTCTCGTCGGAGAGAACGGTTCGGGTAAGTCAACCCTGGTCGAGGCCCTGGCGGAGGGATTCGGTCTGGACTCCTGGGGAGGCTCGCACAACTGGCGCTATGCCCCTGACCGCCCGAAGTCGGTGTTGGGTGAGCGGATCCGCTTTGACGCGGCGCCGCACGGACGACGCATGCTGAGAAGCTGGTCGGCCCGCAAAGGATTCTTCCTGCGCGCCGAGACGGCCCTGAACGCGTTGAGCCGGGAAGGGTTCGAGCCGGATTCACTCAGCCATGGGGAGGGCTTTCTCGCGGCCTTCCGAGGCCAGTTCATCCAGCCGGGGCTATACGTGATGGACGAGCCGGAGGCGGCGCTCTCGTTCGCCTCGTGCCTGGAACTGCTGGGGCACCTCGACCAGTTGGCCAAGAAAGGGGGCCAGGTCATCTGTGCCACCCACTCTCCGCTCCTGACCGCGCTGCCCGGGGCGGACATCATCGAGATCGGCGAGCACGGTCTGCGCCGGGCGGCCTGGGACGAACTTGCCCTGGTCGATCACTGGCGCCGCTATCTCACCGACCCGCAGTCCTATCTGCGGCACGTCCTCGACTGAGCTCGCTTCGACGTCCTGGCCTCGCAGGCGGTTTTGGCTCACCGACGACATGCGCTTCGAGCGGTGGCGGAATGAGGCCCGGCACCAGTCTGCGGGGTGGCCTCCTCGCGTGCGGCGGCATGAGCGGCGCACGGGGGTCCCAGTGTGGGAGCGTGGGCGCTGCCGTGGGATCGCCGGCAGTGGGCGGTGTACGAAGTCGGGGTCCGCGGCGAGGGCTTGGCGGGCCTCGCCCGTCGTCGTTGCGGGCTGATTTCGCCCCGAGCCAGCTTGCGGATCTCTCGTACGAAGCTCTCCAGCAGATCCGACAGGTTGGCCTTCTCCAGGTCGGTGGTGCGGTTGTCGACCACGCGATCTTCCCTGTGCCCCAGGAGTCGGTGGCACAGCCCATGCGCGATCGGAAAGCGGGGCAGGCTCCTTGCGATCCTGCCCAGCCGCTCCACCTCCTCTGCAGCGCCCATCAGTTGGCAAGCGCGTGCTGTCGCGGGAGCCCGGTGCCCATCAGGCTGCCGTACCTGCTCGGCCTTCAGCCTGTGGGCTTTCTGCTGGGCGCCGTGCGCCCGGGATTCTTCCCATGACATCACGGGATCACCACCCAGGAAGCTTCGCAAAGCCGCGGGTCAAGCTATTTCGCCGGTAGGTCAGTCGGCTTACCGAACGGCAGCAGGGTGTCCACCGTGTCGTACGCCTCCGCCCCGGCAGGGGCTGGTTCGCCGACGGCTGGTAGCTTCGGGGCGCGTCGAACGGATGGGGTGTTCGGGATGGACACGCAGGGGGCCCACGGTCACCGGCACCGACAGCGGGGGCGCGCCGGCGGCGGCCCGAAGTTCAGGCGTCGCCGCGAGCACGGCAGCTGGCGGCTCACCGCTGACGGCCTGGAACACGAGGCGGCGTTGGTAGTGCTGCGCAAGCGGCGCCCGTCGGTCGGCGCCTGGCCGGCCTGCCGCGTCGGCTCGGGCGGCTCGATCGCGCTCAACGCGCCCGGCCGCAATCAGAGCGCCAAGTTCCGTGGCCGGCTTGACGTGGTGCCGGATCCGGACGGGGGCGGCGGCGCACTGGTGGTCTCCGGAGCGATGCTGGAGACCATGAACGGGATCATGCTTGCGCCGTTGTTCGGGTTCGTGACGCTGGTGACGCTCGGCATCTTCCTCCTCGGAGCTCTGACCGTCACCATCCCGCCGCTGGTCATCGGCCTGGTGGCGACCCCACTGATGGCTGCGCTGACGGTGTTCTTCGCGCGCGGCCGCGGCCGGGCGTACGACCTCGACGCCGACCGGCTCTACCGCGACCTGCACAAGCTCCTGGCGCCGATGCGCCCGGAGCCTCTTGGAGACTCCCGGCGATTGGACCGGTCCTGAAACGGGCGGCGCCGCCCCCCCGCTCTCCAGGCCGCGACGGGAGCACGCACGGGTTCCTGCGCGGACGCCACCCCCGTGATCGAGCGGATTCCAACAGGCCGAAGGCCCGCGTTCGAGGCGCCGCTTTGCACGCCAGCCGATACCCCCGGGCCACAGCAATGCGGCCCAACTCCCTGCACCCGGCGCGCCCTGGAGGCGACGACGACGTGCCCGTCACGGTGTACGGCCCGGCGGCGCTCACCGAGTTTTGGGACACGTTTTACGCAACGGACGCAACTACAGGCCATGCCTTCGCTGTCCGACAGGGAGTCGGGCCCATCAGGGCCGACGAATGAGAGAGCGGGGCAGGTCGTGGGACAGCGTAAGGGCGGCATAGGGATCGCACTCGTCACAGGCGTGATGCTGATGGGCGTGAGTGCCTGCGGCGGGAGCGCCAGTGCCAAGGCGAGCGGGGACGACGCGAAGGTGTCGGGCAAGCCGGGTGCGAGCGCCTCTCCCGCGCCGACGAAGCCCGCGGGCCCGCCGATGCTGCTGGATTCGATCACCCCGCAGACGGGAACCACGGTCGGCGTAGCCATGCCGATCTCGGTGGTCTTCACGAACCCGGTGGCGGCAAAGGCACGGGCCGCGGTGGAGAAGCACATGAAGGTGAGCGCCTCGCAGCCGGTCATCGGCGCCTGGCACTGGTTCAGCGACGGCACGCGTGTCGACTGGCGGCCGCAGACGTACTGGCCCTCCGGTACGAAGGTGAAGGTCGACGTTGACATGCAGGGCGTCAGCAACGGCAACGGACGCTACGGCGTGCGCAACTACACGCACGCCTTCACGATCGGCGATGATGTGCGCGCGGATGTGTCGGTGACCGGCCACACCATGAAGGTGACCCGGAACGGCAAGCTGCTGCGCACCCTGTCGATCAACGCGGGCAGCGCTCAGTACCCGACGTGGAACGGCACGATGGCCGTCATCGACAAGCAGGAGAAGGTCCACATGACCTCCTGCAGCGTCGGCATCAGCTGCGACAAGTCCAGCCCCAACTACTACGATCTGACGCTGCCCTGGGACATCCACCTGACGCAGTCCGGCACATATGTGCACTACTCGACCGGCGACCCCACCCCGGGCAGCGGCAGCGCCCGCGGCTCGCACGGCTGCGTCCACCTGTCCATGCCGGACGCCAAGTGGTTCTACAGCCAGATCAAGCAGGGCGACCCCGTCACCATCACCGGCTCGTCCCGCGCCAAAGCCGAGGCCGACAACGGCTACGCCGACTTCAACCTGGAATGGGACCAGTGGCTCGCGGGCAGCGCGTCCGGGAAGGCGACGACCGCGGCGCTGTGACACGCCCAGGTGGCGGCGCCGGTCAGCACTCGATGATGCCGACCGCGAGACCACTGTCGTACCCGACCTTGGGGCCGGCCGGAAGCGGTCGGCCCCTTGGTCACACCCCCACTCGTGCCACCGTCGGCCAGGTCAGCGGACAGGGGACCGAACCCGTCGAAACACTTCACCCACTAGGGTGTGGACCAGAACTCCACGCTGTCTCCTGCCTGCTGGTCGGCCAGCGAACCCTCGGATGCGCCATGAAGCAACTGGTCCGGGCGTCCGGCGATCTTCAGGTGGTGGGCGGCTCGCCGTCCTGGCCGCACTCGCACATCGGACCGCCCTGCGTTACACGATGCCAGGCATGACCTCGTCCGGGACGACCAGCTACGTCGCAAGAACCTCGTCGACTGGGCCGCCGCCCGCACGTAGGTGAGCGAGGTCGTCCGTGGCTGCGGGGGGGGGGCCACAGATCGCAGCGAGTGGCATGGGAGCGCAACAGCCGAGCTCAAGCCTTCTACGCCCGGCACGGATGGAAGCCCGACGGACACCATCGGCCTGGTCCAGGTAGCGCGAACTACGTTCGCATGTGCCTCCGCCTGGACCCCGAAGTCCGACCCCGCCGAGGTGGTCAGCTCGCTTCAGACCTCAGGGACAGAAACGGGCACTGAACCACCGGCACCTTGCCGAAGGAGACGACACCTCACCGACAACCGCCCCGCCGGAACACCCACCGGCGGGGCGTCGCCGGCACAGTTCGTCGGCACCGCGAGCGCCGCCTTCGCCGGCGTTTTCAGCGCCGGGTGACAGGGCTGTCTCCTGGCGTACGGCCTGCGTCTTTTCTCACCCGTTCGGGGGTGGGGGAAACGCCGGGAGGGAGGCGGGTGGCGAGGGCACGGGGGGAGTGCCCGCGGGAGGCGTTCGGCGCGGAAATCCCAAGGCGGATCGGCGGGCGGGGGGACGGGCGCCGGCCCGGGCACCAGGGGTGTGACGTCTGGTGCCCGGGCCTGGCGGTGCGTGCATGGTGCGTAGGTTGTCAGACAATGGTGGGGAATGGGGTCCCCGGCCCGATTCCGGCGGGCCGGGGCTCCGTATTGTGCTGTCGGTTTCCGGTCAGTCGTCGTCGCGGTCCCCGCGGTCCCCGCGGTCACCGTGTTCGTCGCGGTCGTCGCGGTCGCAGTCCACGCGGAAGCTCGCGACCACGCCGTTCTTGACGTGGATGCCCTTGGTGTGCAGATCGTCGACGCCGAAGCTGGAGCTGTGGGGGCCGACGGTAGCGATGGGGGCGCCGTTGTCGCAGACCGCCCCGCGGAAGACCTCGACCCGCTTGCGGCTCTCGTTGTGGACGTTGAGGGTCTTGGCACCCAGGTCGCTGACCACAGTGATGCAGTCACCCGGGTGGGCGGAGTAGGACCGCTCGTTGATCTCGATCCGGCCTTCCTCCTCGCGGCCTCGGCCTTCTTCGCGCCGGCCTTCGTTGCCCTTGCCCTGCCATTCGTTGTTGTTGTTGCCCTTGCCCTGCCCGGAGCCGGCGCTGGGGGTTGCCGCTGGGGCGGTTGCCGGGTCGGCGGCGGCCGGGACGGCAGCCGCCGGGGCCGCCTGGGGCGCTGGGCCGGAGGCCGCCGAGGCGTAGGTGATGCCGGTCACGGCGAGTGCCGCGGCGGCCCCGGCAGCGGCGGTCACCATGGTGGAACGAGCGAGCTTCATGTCGCTTCTCCCGTCTCGAATCTCGGAGATGTCGGCTCGTCAGCCGACTGCGATCAAACGTACTCATGGCTGTCATATCGGTCATATCGGAAAGTTCGTGACATGGAGCCGATTGGGGTATATGTGGACCTCTCCGTCGCCTGGTCGGGATGTGAAGTAACCAAATAAAAAGGCGTATTGAATGACTATTAACCCTTCCGGATGATCTACTGACGTCCGCTCACCCCATGCCGACGCGTGTCGCTGCGAAATCCATGAGTTGATCCGTGTTACGGGACCGGCCGTGCTGAAGACGGCCGGCGGGAGATCGCAGACTGGCGGCGAGCGCTGGCCGACCGCAGCACGCGGTGGCCGGGCACCGGCACCGCGCCGCCGGGTTCTTCCCGGTTGACTGCATGGGATCGCGATCGGTGTTGTTCAGTCAATCGAGAGGTGGCAACGTGCTGTTGACGTCTGCGAGGTGCGGGTCTGACGGAGAAACTGCGCGTTCTCGAGCCTGCCGGCGTCGACCTGGTCTGAGATCGGCACGCGGCCGCGGCCAGGTCGCGGTGCGGGCTGACGGACATCGACCACACCAGTCCTCCCGGCCACACCAGTCCTCCCGACCCCGCCCTTGGCGACACCGTCACCCCCCAACTCCGTACCCGAACCACGATCCCGTCCACTTCCGGTCTGAGCTGAACAGCACTGCCGCCGCCGTCTGAGTGCATGCGGTCCCTCCGATCGCGACCGCGCCGGGGCCCGTAGGGGGAGACGTTCCGCGCCGGGAGGCTCGGCGAAGGCGGTACGGGCGCGGGCCGGCCCGGCGTCAGCTCCCTTGCCGGCCCGGCCGATTCGCGCCCGCACTCTTGTTAGGGCTTGTCATGTTCGTGGTAAGAAAGATGAACCTGTAGCCACTAGCGGTTCAAGGAGGCGCATCAGCCCCATGAGCACACGCATAGCCGCCGCGGCGGCGCTGGTCCCGGCCGTGCTGGCCGCCACCGCCGGTGTCGCGTCGGCCCAACCCGCACACACCGCCGCGCAACCGCGCCCGGCCGCCGTCGTCACCCTCACCTACGACGACAGCCAGGCCGGCTCCTGGGAGAGTGCGATCGACCAGGCCGTGGCCAACTGGAACGCCGCGGAGCACAACGTGCAGCTGCAAAAGGCCGATTCATCCAGCTCGGCCGACTACACCTACGTGGCCACCGACGGCTGGCCGCAGACCACCCTCGGCCCCATCTTCCCTGGCGGCAGCAAGGGAGAGGTCGACCTAGGACAGGAGGCCCTGAACGAGGGCTACGACGCGACCCGCATCGCCGCCCACGAAACCGGGCACATCTTCGGACTCCCCGACGACTACAGCGGCCCCTGCTCCGAACTGATGTCCGGCCACGGTCCGGGCCCCTCCTGCACCAACGCCAAACCGGACGCCGCCGAAGCCGCCCAGGTAGACCAGAACTACGCCAACAGCGGTGGCACCGCCTCCCGTGCCACCCACCACATCGTCATCACCGACGGCTGGCCGAACCGCACCCTGGCCCACGCACACTGACACCCCTCAACTCAGCGACAGCCCGGCCCCGTAGCGGTACGGCGACCCACCCGTGCCGGTACGTCACCTCGGTGACGTACCGGCACTGCGGCCGAATCAAGGTCTGAAGCCCCGATGCACTGCCCGGAAGACGGCCGCCTGTTCCGAGTGCCCGCAAGCCAGACCGCGCTGCAGGTCCTTGCAGTGTCACTTCCTCCTGCTGCAGACAGTCCTCGCCCTCCACCCTCGCCAGGATCCGGGCATCGGGCTTTTGCCCGTCGGGAGGCCTCCGCCGCTTATGTCCGTCCTGTCAGCGACCGCGATCTTGTGCGGATGTTCGGCCAGGGCGCGTGCAGGCCGCCGCCATTGCGTCCGATGCCGTAGCCGAAGCGGTTCTGCGGCGGCCCGGGCAGCGTCCCAGTTCTTGGGCGTGACCTCGCCTGTTCAGGTGTAGGCAGCCGGAATCCGGGCAGGGGCGGTGAAGAAACGGACCACGAACAACGGGGTGAACACCATACACGGCGGCGGAGGGTTCAGCGGGGGCGGCCACCACGGGGGTGGATTCAGCGGGCACCATCACAGCGGTGGGCTGGGCCACCACGGCAACTCCCAGCATCACCATCACACCGGGGACTCGCAGGGCTTCGCCTGGATCCCCTCGTTCCGGCGTCGTGGGTCATCAGGCGACTCCGCGGGAGCGGGTCCCATGCGCGTGACGCTGGGCCTGGTGCTGGTCATGGGCATCGCTGCGTTGCTGCTGGCGGCCCACTGATCAGGGACTCATGCGCTGTCAGCGCTGGCACACAAGGCGAGCCTCCTGCGATGGCACAGCTCGCTCTGGGTACCTACCGGTGCCGGGTGATCCCGGAGGCGACCGTGCGTGCGGCCGCCTCCGCCGCGCAGCAGGGGATCGCCACCGCCCCCGACTACGCCACAGGCCACGTCGAGACCCTGCTCACGCCCGCCCTGGCCGCCCACCCGGCCCTGCGGGTCGACACGAAGGCCGGCTGCTTCACCGCGGCCACCGGCACCGACGCGGTGAACGCCAGTCCTGGCTGGGGGCAAGGCGCCGGCCGGGCACGGCATTGCCTCGGACTACCTGCGCCGGCAGATCGGCCGCAACCGCGAGCAGCTGGACCTGCTCCTGCTGCACAACCCTGAGCACGCCCATCCCGGCTATCGCACCGCCCTGCACCGTGCGATCCGGGACGCGTTCGTGGTCCTGGAGGAGGCCGTGGCCGCCGGGCACGCGGCCGGGTACGGGATCACCACATGGGCGGGTATGGAAGAGCAGCGTTCACGGTGGGGGAGCTGCTCGCCCTTGCCGCCGAAGCCGCAGGCGGCCGACACCATCTGGCCGCGATCCAGCTGACGGTCAGCCCGGTGATGATGACGCCGATCACGCAGGCCCTGCACGGCCGTGGCCCGCTGCCGGCCACCGTCGGCGGGTGGTCCGCCGTGGCGGAGGAGGTCGTCGAGGAGTTGCAGGTAGCGGCCGTAGCGTCCCGGTGTGAGGGTGAGGGTGAGGGTGTCGAGGGCATGACGGACACGACGCGAGCTCACCAGTATCCGGACCATACATGTCGAGCGATCAGGTCCGCCGAGCATCTCAGGTCAACCCCTGCGTGCCGGTGCTGCCGCAGCATCCCTGCGCTGCTGCGGCGGGCCAGGTCCGCATCGTCGATCAGTGCGTCCCGGATGAGCGTGGACCGTCCGTGAGGCAGACGGGTGGGGATGGTGAGCCACCGCTGCCGGACCGGGTCATCGAGGTCGGCGAGGCGGGTTCGGTGCTGGTCGTCGCGGTGGGTGAACTGTACCGAGGTGCGGTTGCTGGTCTGGCTCGCGGCCTGGACCTGGCCGGGCACCGGGCCGGACGGCCGGGAAGGCGCCCACGTCCTGATCACCCACACCCCGCCTTCACCGGCCATCAGTCGCCGAGGTGATCGAGGCCCGCATGCGGCGCCTCGCCGACAGCCTCGGCGGACTGGGCGGGGCCAGGGACGTCGTGCGGGACGTCGGCCAGTGCCTGCAGATCATCGGTGGTCGGGTGCCGCTGCACTTCCCCGGTGCCTCCCGCCAGCCGCGGCTGCCCACCCGCCCGGCTGGACGGCACTGCTCGCCCGCAACAGCGAGGCCGTCCTCCTGCTTGACCTGGACCCTCTGTCGCAAGCCGCCCAAGCCGCCCAGATCGATACCGTCCTGGACGCCGCCCTCGCGGCCGACCGGTTGCTGTTCGGACGCGCACGCACCCGCTGAACCGTGGATCTTCTCGTACGGCCCCGGATGGACGGATGAGAGGGAACTGCCGTGGAAATCTTCGAACGCGCCCGGCTGGACGCCTACTTCGCCAGGATCGCCGCCCGGTTCGCCCGCGGTGAGCAGACCGTCTGGTTCCTGATCCCTCGCTCTCCACCCTCACCACAGTCCACAGCCGCTTCAGCGGCCGCCTCGCCGGAGTGATCGAGGAGACCGAGAACGGACACCGCCACTACGAGGGCCTCGACAAACTTCCCTGCCAACGAGAGCGACGACTTGGCCGCTTCCGCAACCACTCCAGGTAAAGGTGGCGAGACGGACACGGGTACCTGCACCTGGCCGTAACCGCCGCGAGCTGCCAGCCGTTCTTGCGCCTCGCCCGCCCCGGCAGACCACGGACGGGGTCCCGCACCCGCCGCCGCAGATCCGCCCGGACGAACCTGCCCGCCACCCGAGCGAACAACGCCTCCAAGTCAGCAGTCTGGCCCGCGACTTCAGTCATCCCCTCCACACCGGGACAACGCCAACTGCCACCTCAGGTCACGAGCCGCTGCTGGACTACCGACCCTCGCTGTGGCGGGGCCGCTCGTCCCGTACCCGGTTACGCAGCGTTTCCCTGCTGATACCGAGGTCCTTCGATACGCCCTCCAGCTTGTGGCCCGGGTCTGACAGGTGCATGCTGCTCGGACTCGGCTGCCTGCGTCCGACACCTGATCGAGATGCCGGGCCCCGCAAGCCGGCCCGTGGTGGTCCGATTGTCGTGGTTTCGTATCAATGACCTGCTGGACGGCTTGATGGAGCAACCTCTGGCCTGGGAGGCCCATCAGACGGAACGGAACTGACCTTCTTGCCCCCTTTGGGGCAGTACCAGCCGGAGCCGCAAGATGAGAAACCGATCCGCCGGGGTCCACCGGTCCCGTGGCCGGCGCCGTGTGTCCCGTGCCCGTCGTTGGATCGTAGGGGCGGTGTCCGTGGCCACACTCGGACTGGTCGCCTGGCAGGTGATGAGCTACTACGCGATCCCGCCGTTCACAGACAAGGGCGACCCCGTCAACTACGACCAGGCTGGCAGCGCGCAGCACGGGAAGAGCGCGAAGGCCGCCGACTCCAGGACGCTGATGCCCACGGGCCCCAGGGCCGAGTTCAGGAACGTCAAGACCCTGAGCGACGGCACCCACGTCAGCGTCGTCACCCTGGACGGACAGAAGTCCGGGTTCAAGGGCAAGGTGTGGGTCTGGGCGCCCAAGGAGTACCAGGAGGCGAAGTTCGCCTCGAGCGGCTTCCCCGTGATGATCGCCCTGCCCGGCGGTCCCGGCAACGACAGCAACTACTGGTCGGTGGGCGAGTTCGGCCCGGACAGGCTCTCTCTGGAGAAGAGCATCTCCAAGTGGTACGAGGAGGGCAGGAGCAAGCCCTTCCTGCTGGCCATGCCGATCCTCAATCCGGGACCGGACACACACGGCATCTACTGGGACGCCAGTGACATCCCCGACCAGCCCAAGATGGGCACATGGCTGACAGAAGACGTCCCGGACCTGATGAAGGCCAATTTCCGCACCATCAAGGACCGTGCGGGCTGGAGCTACATGGGTTCCTCCACCGGCGGCTTCGCGAGCCTGAAAGCCGTCCTGAAGCACCCCGACAAGTTCAAGACCGCCATCGCCAACGGCCCCGATATCGTCCCCGACTCCCCGCTGTGGCGGGGTCACGAGAAGGAGATGCGGGAGAACAATCCCAAGGTGCTGGCCAAGCGACTGGCGGCCGCCAACGGACCGGACGTCTACATCGCGTTCCAGGTCGGCACGAGGGAGAACGCCGCGACCATCAACGCCGTCAAGAACTTCATGGCCACCTACGGCAAGGGTCCCGTCCACACCAGGCTGTGGGAGATACCCGGCGGTACCCACAACGGCGCCACCTACCTGAAGCAAATGGAGGGGCCCACGCAGTGGATCAGCGAGCAGGTGGAGGGCCCCACACCATCCTCCTGAGCCCGGGGTGCTGCGCTGCGGCGTTTCCGCAACGGTGTTCCAAAACCTCTGCCGCCGACAGCAGGGCCGTACCCGAAGCGGCCCGGGCAGTACACCGCCGGCTTCGGCCGGTCCGCTCCGTGCTCAGCCCGGCAGGCCCCGCACGAACCTGGTGATCAGCGTCGCCACTGCTTCGGGGGCTCGCAGGCCCATGCGGTGACCGGTGTCGATCTGAGCGACCGTGATCCTCGGCCGGTTACGGGAAAACTGGGCCACACCGAACAGCTCAAGGCCCGGATCAGCACCCTCGAACAGCAGGTGATCGACCTGGAACTCGCGATCCAGGAGCCTGACGACGACCTTGCCGCCGCCCGTGCCGCGAACCGCGAGCTGATGGCCCAGCTCAACCGCCACGCCGATTGATCAAGCAGTCGTGATCAGCTGAGACATGCGGGCGCCCGAGGCCGTGACTGCTCTCCACTCGAGAAGCTTCGATGAGACCCCAGGCGAGTGGCTTCGCGGCACCCGGCCACGGAGCCTGCGGTGCCGTGCTGTGAAGCCGTGGGGAGCTGTTGGTGGTGGTGCTCTCGCGCTTGGCGGTCAGGATGGCTGGACTTGGTCGAAGAGGGCGAGGGCTTCGGCGGGGTCCGGGCTCACGAGGCGTTCCAGACCGGCCGTCGTGATCTTCGCCCACCTGCTGGCCCGTACCCACATGTGTTCCTCGAAGGCGCGGACGGCCTCGTCCAGATCGCCAGGGGTGGGGGCGGCGGCGATGGACTCGGCGAGTTCGGCGCCTTCCAGCATCGCGAGGTTCGCGCCCGCCCCCAACGGGGGCATCAGATGGGCGGCGTCGCCCAGTAGCGTCACCCCGGGGACGTGGGTCCAGGTGTGGGACACGGGCAGGACGTAGAGGGGGCGGTGGACGAAAGCGGTGCCGTGGTGGAGGAGGTCGAGGACGGGAGCGGCCCAGCCGTCGAACAGGGCCAGCAGGCTTGATCGCACGGCCTCGACGTCGGCCAGGTCCAGGTTGGTGTGCCAGTCGAGCGGTGCGCGGAACTGGGCGTGCACCTTGACGTGGCCGCCGCTGTTGCGCTGGGCGACGAGAGCTCGGTTCACGCCGTACACAGCCACGGAACCGTCGCCGATCAACCGGGCGAGGTCAGGGTGGCGGGTGTCGACGTCGTCCAGGGAGGTCTCGACCGAGGTGACGCCGGTGTAGTGCGGCGTCACCGAAGAGACTGCCGGGCGGATCCGGGACCAGGCGCCGTCCGCGCCGACCACGAGGTCGAACGTCTCCTGTCGTCCGTCCGCGAATTGGACCAGTACGCCATCCCGGGTCCCCGGCACCACCTGCGTCACGGCCCGCCCCCACTGGACGTCGAGAGGGCCGAGCAGCAGGTCACGGAGTTGCCCGCGGTCGATCTCGGGATTGGCCCGGTCACCGGGGCGGGGTTGCCAGTCGCGCAGGACGGTCCCGTCCGCGTCCAGGATGCGCATGGCCTGCCCCTCGGGGCGAGACAGCGCCTGGAACTCCGCCAGCAGCCCCGCCTTGTCCAGTGCGAGCTGGCCGAGCCCTTCGTGCAGGTCCAGTGTGCCGCCCGGGGGGCGGGCGTCGGGGGCGGGATCGCGTTCGAGAACGGCGACGGGGTAGCCATGGCGGTGCAGGACGCGGGCGAAGGTAAGGCCGGCCGGGCCGCTCCCCACCACTGCGATACGATGTCTCATGTCGATACACTGTATTTCTCCAATACGATGCATCGCAAGAGAACGGTGTGACCATGACTGTGTGGGACCGGCCGGAGCCGCCGACTCGCCCCGTGCCGCTCGACCGGGAGCGGATCGTCGCCGCCGCCATCGCGCTGGCCGACGCGGGCGGGCTGGAGGCAGTGTCGCTGCGCAAGGTCGCCGCGCGGCTGAACGCCGGCCCGATGCGGCTGTACGGATACATCTCCACCAAGGAGGAGCTGTTCGACCTCATGGTGGACGAGGTCCAGGCCGAGATTCTCCCCGAGGAACAGCCCGGTGACTGGCGGGAGGCGCTGCGCATCCTCGCCCACCGCACCAGGCAAGCCGCTCTTCGTCACGAATGGCTGGCCGACCTGCTCGGCGGCCGCCCGACCCTGGGCCCGAACGGCCTCGCCGTGACCGAGGCCACGCTGGCCGCCCTCGACGGCCTCGCCGACGTGGACACCGTCATGCGTGCTGTGGAGACTGTCAGCGCCTACTTCACTGGCGCGATCAGGCGCGAGATCGCGAACCTGCGGGCCGAGCGCGCCACGGGCCTGTCCAAGCGCGACTGGCAGCGCGCCTCCGGCCCGCATGTGACGAGAATGTTGGCCACGGGCCGCTTCCCGGCGCTGACCAAGGCCGTGTACGACGCCACGGACGTGGACGCCGGGGCATCCTTCGCGACCGGCCTGGACTGGGTCCTCGACGCCGTGGCCGCCAAACTCACCCGACCGCCGGCGTGACGCTCAGGATTTCCAGGTGACGTCCGTGGCACCGCATGACGCCGCCAGACCGGCCGTGGGCGGCGATGACCTCCAACGTGTCGCGGCACTCGAGCGACACCCGGGCCAGGCGGTCGGCCACGCCGTACATCCGCTCCAGGTACCCCGTTCAGCCGCGCCGGCAAGGAGATCCTGGCGGTGTCGGCCGCGTCGAACCGCCAGCCGGTACGGCGCAAGGTCCCGGTCCGCCCCTGGGCGGGCCGTACCCAGACCCGGCGGGCGCCCTCCAGATCCTCCAGACAGGACAGGTCGCCGCCCAGCGTGGAGGGCTGCTCGGCAGTCAACACCGCGAGCGACCCGCAGAACGGTTCGACGTAGTAGGCGTGCTCGGGCAGCATCGCGGCGATCTGCTCGGCGAGCTTGGCTTTGCCGCCGTAGAGGATGATCGGGGAAGCATGGTCACCGTCCCGGTCGGGATCCGTCACGCCGCTCGGCGGACAGGTAGTGGTGGAGCGCGGCCTTGGGGATGCCGGTCTTGGCGGCGATCCGGCCCAGCGAATCGCCCTGCTCCTGAAGCAGCCGCGCGTAATCGATCTTCTCAGCGGGGTGAGCCACGGGCCGGCCGACGTGTCGTCCGTTGGCCTTGGCCGCGCTGGGCGCGTGCTCGGCGCGCTCGGCGGTGAAGATCCGCTCCATCTCGGCGAACAGGGCCAGGAGGAGGAAGGCGATGCGCGCCATGCCCTCGCCGGCGGGGTTGACGGGCAGCGGGTCGGCCAAGGCCCTCCGCAAAAACCCGTTGGCGGACCACGGCGACCGCTGCTACTTTTCCGGAGGCCGTGCGAGAGAACGAGGAGGTGGTACCCGTGAACGCAGTATCGACATGGGTGCTCCCCTCCGGGGTCACGGTCGGGCGATAGGTCGTCCGGGAGTGCCGTTCAAGAGCACTCCCGAAAGGCACGACCATGCACTTCACTTCCGAACAGCGCCTCGACGGCGGCGTCCTCGAACGCGAATTCACCCTCGGCGAGATCCCCGGCACCCTGTGGACGCCTGAATCCGCCGCACCGGCCCCGCTGATCCTGATGGCTCACAACAACGCCCTGCCCAAGAGGGAAGCCCGGCTGGTGGCCAGGGCCCGGCAGACCGCGGCGTACGGCTACGCGGTGGCCACCATCGACGCCGCCGGGTGCGGCGACCGGCCCCGTTCCGCCGCCGACGAGCAGGCCCGCGCCGACCTCCGCCGGGCGATGCAGACCGGCGAGCCGGTCGACGAGATCTTCGAGTCCTTCATCGGCCCGCTGGTCGAAAAGGCGGTTCCGGAATGGCGGACCACCCTGGACGCCCTCCTTTCACTGCCCGAGATCGGCGGCCCGGTCGGGTACTCGGGGTGGACCGCCGTGGGCATTCGGCTGGCGGCGGTCGAGCCGCGTATCGCGGCCGCCGGTTTCTTCGCCGGGGGCTACGTGCCCCGCGCCCAGCGCGAGGAGGCCCGGCAGGTCACTATTCCGCTGCTGTTCCTGCTGCAGTGGGACGACGAAGGGAACCCCCGGCAGCGGGCCCTGGACCTGTTCGACGCCTTCGGCACCGAAAAGAAGACGCTGCACGCCAATCTGGGCGGGCACACCGGCACCCCGTGGTTCGAGATGGAGGAGGGGGACCGGTTCTTCGGCCGGCACCTGAAGTGAGGCCGGTCCGCCAGGCAGGCAGCAGACGGTAGGCGGTGTCGGCCAGATGCCGCTCGTCGAGGACAGGTCCCGGCCCTCCTCGATGGCGGTGGCCAGCAGATGCACAACCGCCCCGATCGCGGTGGTACCGGCCATCGGCGGTACCCGGCGGTCGGGGCGGCGGCTACTTGGGGTCTCATCGCAGCTTCCCGAGTGGAGGGCCGTGACGGTGGCACCGCCTGGCCGTGCAGCGTCCGCCATGTGTACCGCCTCGGCATCGGGCTTCTGCGGGACAAGCACATGGGCCACTCCCGCAGGAACTACTCGGTTGACGTCCGCGAGGTCGGCCACCTGCGGGAGACTGGGCGGCTGCCCTGGGAGTGGATCACCGACGGAACTCACATGGTCCGGCAGGAGACCCGGTACGACTCGCTCGACGATGCCATGCAGCGCAACACGGAGACCTATCGGCGCGATCTGTGGGCCTCGCAGTCCCGCCGCGTTGCGGTCTGGTGCGAGAACGACTCGGTCGGTGGCGTGCTCCTGCCGATCACCTCGGCCTGGGGCGTGCGCCTGTACTCCTGCCGCGTCCAGTCCTCCAAGGCCTTCGTCCACGAGGCGGTGCAGCAGTACGTGCACCAGGCAAAGGAGTGACGGTGGTCTTCTGCGGCGACTGGGTTCCTACCGGCAGATGTGTCCCTCGTTGCGTGGTCGAGCGGATGGAGCGCTACGGCAACGGCGAACTCGACCCGGAGTTCCGGCAGATCTCCATCACCGCCGACGACGTCCGCTCCGGCCGGCTCACCACCCACGACGTCAACTTTGCCCGCTACCGCGAGGAGTGCCTGCGCGAAGGCATCGATCCGCACACCGCCGTCGAGGTCGAAGCCCTCCGCCCCGGGCTGCAGCGGCAGCGGCTCGACGAGACGATCGAGAGCCTGGTCGACGACGTCCGGCAGTGGACATCGAGTTCGGAACGGAAGGTGCCGAACGGGAGTGGATGGGCAGGTGCGCGCGTACCAGCTGCCGTCGGCGGAAGGGAAGAGGGACGATCCGCGCTGGCCCGGGTTTGCCCGCCGCTACGGCTTCGACCTTGACCGTCCCGTGCAGCGGGAGGTTGAGGCACTGGAACCGGCCGAACTCAAGCGCCTCGTGATGGAGGCCGTCGGCGGCTACGTCGACCGGGAGATCCTCGCCGGGGTCATGGCCGAGGAAGAGCAGCAGCGTGCCCAGCTCGCCATCCTCCTCGGCCAGCAGCAGGACGGCTGAACGAGCGCACGGGCTCGGCCATCGGGAAGTGCGGGTGCCGGTGAAAAGCGCCCTGGGCGGGGCTCGGGCTGCGACAGTGGTCCTGTCCCGCTGTCCCTTTGAGTCAGGAGGCCCTTCGCCGTGAGCGGGGTGCGGATGAACTGGGGTCAGTCCTCGTCCTGGGCGCGCCGGTAGAGCTTGGCGATGTCGTCGTCGAAGTACGCGGCGTAGGAGACATCGTCCTGGTCGCCGCCGCCCTCGTGGCCGCCCAGGACGCCGATGACCGTCCCGGTGTGGCTCTTGGGGTCGTAGTCGGCGAGCCAGGGGCTGCCGCTGGTCCCGCCCTCGAAGTCGGTGCACTGGATGCGCAGCTGGGTGTCGCTGAACTTCGTGGTGCGGTTCTGGCACGAGATCGGGGTGTCACGGCTGGTGGGATAGCCGGTGATCTTGACCTTGTTGTCGAAGCCGCGGTCTATGCCGAGGGTGTTGCCGCCCAGGACGTCCTGGATGTGCTTGCCGTCCTTCTGGTCGAGGACGAGGAAGGCGACGTCGAGGGCCTCGTCCTGCGACGTGGCCCAGAGGTCGTCGACGACCACCTTGCTGACCTTCCACAGGCCGGAGGGTTCGTCGCCGTCGCGGTAGCCGGGGGCGAAGACCAGGTCGTTCACCGGCTGTCCGGAGTCGGCGTCGAAGGCGCAGTGGGCCGCGGTGATCAGCATGTTCCGGCCGGGACTCCGCACCACGCTCGCCGTGCAGAAGTGGTCGCCCTGGTCGTCCTTCTCGAAGATCGCGCCGATCCGGGCGTTCTCCTCGGTCCTGCGGGGGGTGTACGCGATGCCGTCCTCGGCCGAGGCCGTCGCGGAGAGGTCCTGGTCCTGGCCCTGCGGGGACTGGCCCGGCTCGCCGGACTTGCCGAAACCGCTGCGCCCGCTGCTTCTGGGCGTATAGGTTTCCTCCGCGGCGTCGCCCACCACTGCGGCTGCCCCGATGATGACCAGCGTCAGGGGCAGGATGGATTTCCTGGCTAGCGAGCGCACAAGGTCATTATTGACACGGGCCGGGAATTCGCGAGGTGCTTCACCGGGAGGCTCCCGTGACAATCCACCGTCCGGATCGGCCATCGGGACGCTGGTCGAGCGTGCCACCCGCTACGTCATGCTCCTGCACCTGCCCGCCGACCACGGCGCCGAAAGTGTCCTGGACGCGCTGGTCACCACGGTCCAGCCCCTGCCCTCCCACCTCCGACGGTCCCTGACCCGGGACCAGGGACGCGAGATGGGCGCCCACGACGCGTTCACCGTCGCCACCGGCATCCCGGTCTACTTCTGCCATCCGGCCAGCCCCTGGCAGCGCGGCTCCAACGAAAACACCAACGGCCCGATCCGGCAGTACTTCCAAGGGCACCGACCTGCCGGTCCACACCCGCAATGACCTGGACACCGTCGCTGCCGAGTTCAATAGCCGCCCACGCAAGACGCTCGGCTGGGAAACTCCAGCTGAGCGCCTGTCTGAACTTCTCGCGGCCTGATCAACCGACCACGTGTTGCAATGATCAATGGAGTCCGCCCCCGTCGGCGCTTTTTCCTCGGCGCGGCACTGGCCCGGCTGGGAGGCGCGATTGCCTGAAAGTCGGCAGTCCCCCCTTTGATCAGGTCGTGGGCTGATCAGGTCGTGGGCCGCGCCAGCACCGTGGATTCTCCGGGTACCGCAACAGCTGCCGCAGGACACGGGACGCTCGATGCGACCCTCGACCACCTCGGCTGCGACCTGCCCTGGGAAGCCGTCTACGGGGCCCGGCCGCGCCCGCTCTGACCTGCGCCCAGTGCGTTCTGCCCATGCACGCCAAGGTCTCCTAGCGCGGCGGACGCTTCTTCGAGCACGAGCGCCGCTCCGCGATGTGCGCGGCGGCTGGCAAGACGGAAGAGCACCGGAGCCTGGAACAGGCCCTGGACGCGACCGCGCGCGAGTCCGGCCACCAGGCTGAGCTGGAAGTGGCCGCCGCCCACGGGGGCTGGCGGGCCGACGTGCTCGTCACCACTCCCGACGGGCGGCCAACGGCCTTGGAGGCCCAACTGTCCTCCGCGTCCCTCGTCGACGTCCTCGCGCGCACTCGCCGTTGCGACGCCGACAGAGCCGGCGTCGTCTGAACTCACCCACCGCGCCGCCCGCTGGCTCGATCACGTGCCTGCCGCACGCCTGTACCGGTCGGCAGCCCAGCACGGACCGTGGACGCGCACCCACCCGCTCGTGAACTCCTTCAGCGTCGTGAGCTCTCCGGAAGTCTGCGACCCGCAGCTTCCCCGGCACGGTCCCGAACACGCTGGCTGGAGCGACGGCGAGGAGCGGGCCCATGGGGAGATCGTCGGCGATCTACTGCACGGCCACCTCGTTCCCCTGGATCACCGCCGACCTGCACACCACCACGACGGCTGGACCACTTCCGAGGCCGTCCAAGCAGCCGCAGGCTACGCCTTGGCACACCAGCCCCCCGCACCCGCATCCCTACCCGCGTACGTCCCCGACGCCGATGCACCCTGGTACCAGCGGCGGCCGCCCCCAGACCAGCAGCGGCTGCTGAAGGCGGCCAAGAGATGGGTGAAGCAGACCACCGGCGCGTGGCCCGTGGCCGGGGCGCAGTGGGAGGGGGCTGGGTCGCGGGCGGACTCGAGGCGCACTCTGCATTCGAATCCGGCTCGCCCGTAGAGCTGTCTCTTGAAGAGGTCACCAACTACTCGTGGCAGTGCGCGGACATACTCACGGCCGCGCTGCTGCGCTCCCGAGTGATGGCCGCGTCGCGCTCGTAACCCCAGGTCACGGTGACGGCCCTGGCACCCGCGTCTGGGGAGTGCCGGGGACTCTCGGCTACTCCCAGCCGGCGATCGCGCTGTGAGGATGATTCAGATGCCTTCCGTCGCCACATGTGCGATGACACGCCGGATGTATGCCTCGCGGTGCCGAAGCAGTTCAGCGCTGACGAGGATGCGGTATCTGCTGATCGGGAGGAACAGGGTGCCGGTGACGGGCAACGCGGTCACCTTGATCCGGAATCCGCCGAGGCGGGTACCGGTGGTCCTCTCGTACTCGCGTACGGCATCCCTCATGCGCGGAGCACCACGCCGAGGGCGGCTCGCGTTCGCGACTTCGCGTTTGCGTTCGGCGCTCCACAGGCGGACGATATCGCGGTTGTCCTTGACAACGCGGCCGAGCAAGCCGCCCGGCGACAAAGGAACCGCCGATTCATCCTGCTCCGAGGCGGCCAGAGCGCGGTCCCACCACCGCAGCCACTCCGCGTCAACTTCCTTGGCACCGTGCACAGTCGATTCGACAGCCAGGCTCGGCGGCGCTATGACTGCCGGTATGCCCAGCGGGTCACGGATGCCGAGCGCGTCGCGGACTGCCAGCGTAGCGGCCAAGTAGGAGGTGTACCCCAGGACTACTTCCCACGGCGCACCCGACATCGATCCCATGAGTCCCCCTCAGGCCGGTGCCGCCAGCCGGTTCACCTTAATGCACGACGCTTGGTGGGGTGCCGCCGTCAAAGCCCACGGCGAACGCGACGACACCCGGACCCTGATCGAGGTCCTCCTGTCCAGTCCCATCTGCCTCACGAACACCTCGTCATCGGTCTTGCCGCGGCCCTGAAGACCGGTGCTCTCACCGCCGATGCCGTCGCCCTGGAAGCCCGCAAGGCATCCGACGCCGATACCGGACCGGACCCGAAGAAGCGCCGCAGATGCCCTCCACCACCAGCCAGACCCGCCATCGCCCCACTGCCCGCAGCCGTCCGAACCGACCTGCCACCCGACAAACGGCCCATGCCCTCCGTCGCCCACTGCGGCCAGTTCCTGCGGGTCCGCCGACCCGACCGCCCCATGAACGAGGAGACAATGCCGTAGCGGGCCTCAGTGTCATGGGGGCTTACCAGCCTCTAGTGTCCAGGGGGCAGGTCCTCGCCCTCACGGATGTGCACGCCGTCCGGGCCGCGGTGGTACTGCTGCACCCACACCTGGCGCAAGATCTGCAGGGCGGGTATGCGGCGCAGCCAGTCGGTCGACCGTTCCGCCAGGGCCTGCTCCAGCCGTCCGGTGCACCCGCGGCTTGCGCCTCCAGCGCAGCACGCAGGGTCTCGGCAACTAACTCCATCCGGTTCGGCACGCACACGTCGGCCACCACCCGGGTGGAGTCGATACGCTGGCGTCCGCCCCGGCGCAGCAGCCCCTGGCCCACGTGGCCTCCAACTCCGTCTCCAAGACGCACTCTTCAAGTCCGTGCGCGACCAGCCGGGCCCGGAGCCGGGCCAGCAACGAGTGGTCGAACCCGCTGCCGTCGAGGTCCAGGCCCAACAAGTACTTCCGGTCGGTCCGCGCCCGCACGGCCTCGGCGGCCTGCCGGTCGCACAGCCTCTCGGCGTACTGCATCACCGACACCATCGCCGACGCGCCGGGCGAGGCTGTCGGCCGCCCATCAGCAGGGAATGCGGCTGCGAAGAGCGCGTCATCGAAGACCTGTCCCACACTGTCACGCAGCCGTATCGCCAGCGAGCGCGCTGGTGACTCAACCTCACCATTTCACCTGAGCTTGCTGTCCGGTGCGGGCCAACGCTCTAACGGTCGGTGTCCGCCTCCAGGTGTGAGGTCCCGGGACACAGAACGAATGGGCACGGTCGATGGCGCAGACGAAGCTCGACAAGCAGGCGGAGGAGACCGCCGAATCCCGCATGTTCTGCATCGGCCGGATCCTGGCCGGCCGGGACCTGGACGGCGTGAAGCGCACCCGAGGCCACCTTCTGGCGTTCCGGAAGCCGCGTCCTGCTCGAAGTGGAGGGGCCGTGCACCCAGCCGCCCCTACAGGCGTCACTGTCACGCGGGGCGCCTGCCGCACCGGCTCCCCGCAGGGCGCGGTGGCGCACAGCTACGGCATACTGACGCCCTACCAGTGCAACAAAATGTTTAAGGAGGGGAAGTTGGCAGCCTGTTTCAGGATCGTCACCGAGGTGGGAGAGCCTCATCTTGCCCAGGCGGAAGCCCTGGGGCGTGCCTTCCAGGAGGCGATCGCGCCCGCCACCGTGAACTACGACTTCGGCCACATTCGCGATGCCGCCGCCATGCTTCCCGACAGTGAAATCGTCAAGATGGTCCGTGGTTGGGGGCTCCAGGAAGAGGCGCCGGTCCTGGTGATGGCGCTCTCCCTCAAGGAGGCGGTCCGCCAGGCGCTCCCGCCCGAGGCGGCTGAGGCGTCGTTCTGGGACACCGTCGAGCGCGACCTCGTAGATGCCTTCACCGGTCTCGCGGCGCAGGAGGGCGAGCCGGGACTGGCCTACTACGAGGAGGGGCCGGACCAGACGAGCTACTACCGCGATTTGTTCTTCGCCCTCCAGGACGAGCAAGCCGGCGCGTACCTGTACGCCGTCGCCTTCTGCGCCGACGTCACCGTGGGCTTCGGCAAGTCCCGTGTGGGGACTCTGAGCTTGACTGACACCGCACCGTTCGCGGTCCGGCTCAATGCGATCGTCGTGCGCCAGAAGCTCGCGAACGTCGCTTGATCCTCCGGGCATCGTGGGGACGCAGGCAAGCCCGGACCGGACCGTTGCGGGTGAGCGAGCGTTCGGTGGAACGCCGGCGGCGTGCCTGGCGGGAGGGTGGCATGGCCGCCCTCGCCTCCGTGGAGCCGCCGAAACCGCCCAAGCTGTCCGATAGCCGGTTTGCCGAGCCGGAGAGGGAACTGGCGAGGGGGCCGGCCGTGCATGGCTGGGAGGACCGACGCTGGACCCTGGCCCGAACCAGAGTGTTGATCGCCCGGAAGTTCCGGCTGGACTGCTCGTCGGCGGTGGTGTGGCGGCTGATGCACCGGCACGGCTGGTTCTGGCAGTGTCCCGCCCGCCGGGCGCTGGAACGCGACGAGCAGGCAGTGGGCTTGTGGAAGAAGGATGTGTGGCCGCAGGTGGAATGACTGCGTCGGCGCTGGGGGCCTATCTCGTCTTCGAGTACGAGGCCGGGTTCTCGATGATGCCGCCGCGCGCCGGGGAGTAGGTCCGCCAAGTGCCGTCCGCGGAGTGGACGGCACCGCGTTCGATGTCCTGTCGTACGCCGTCGCGCGCCAATTGAATCTGTGCACCGCGCGGATGCGGTCGGGATCCGGGTGGTGGCCGGGAGCCCGGTGGTTACCGAAGACCACGGTGACGTCGCGGGCAGGCCAGGACGATCTTGCGCGGGCGGCGTGCAGGAGCCAGGTGGGTGAGGTGGCCGCCGAGAGGAAGGGCGTTGTCCAGGCCGCCGTCAAGGCGCCAGCCGGTCAGGCGTCCGCTCGCGGTGACCCGGTCGAGCATCAGCCCACCGACGACGTGGTGCCGGTCTTGTGCGCGTGGGCAATCACCTTGGAGCAGCGGGCCGGAGTAGTGGTGAAACGCGTCGGCGTCGGCGAGCAGGTGCCAGCCCGGCCCGGTGCCGACGTGCGTACCGCGGTTCGCTGTTGGTGTGCTAGCGCCAGGGGCCGGCGCTGGTGCGGCCGGGGATGATGCCCGCGTCCCGGGCGACGGCCTGGAGTTCGTGCCGACGGATCTCGGGTACGTGCTCGGGGCAGTGGAAGGCGATCAGGAACCGCTCGATGCCCAGCTTGCGGTAGTGGCGGACCCAGGCGGCCAGCAGTTCGGTAACCCGGGTATCTCCGGCGGCTGTTGGTGACCGAAGATGTTCACCGATGCCGGCCGCCGAGGACGGCTCAGCGAACGAGCGTCACCGCGCCGGGAGCCAGACGGGGTCGGCGACCTGATAGGCCGGATTGCCTGGGAGGATCGTGCGTGGTGTGCCAGGCCGGGCGAGGGTCAGGCCCACGATGCTCCTCAGCAGATCGCCTCCGCGGTCGCCACTGGGTGTGATCGACATGAAGGCCAGCTGTGTCCCGTCCGGGGAGTAAGTGGGTTCTAAGTAGCCCGTGGTGCTGTTGGGGCTGGTGACCAGGGTGCGCCAGGTCGAGCCGTTGGCGGCCACCTCGTACAGGCCCTTGCCGTCGGCGAAGACCAGGTGCCTGCCGTCCGGGGACCAGCGGAGCCATCCGTACGGGTCGTTCGGCAGTCCCGGCTTCCTGACGGTCAGCGGTGCGGCGGGCTTGTTGCCCTTCTTCAGCCAGATCACGCCCCCGACGGTGAAGGCCAGGGTGCGGCCGTCGGGGGAGAAGCGGGGAACGCCGTCGGGGGCTGTGCTGACACCGAGGTCGAGCGGTGCGAGGCCGGTGCCGTCGGTGTTGATGGTCCAGTAGCGCGTCTGCGAGGGACCGTGCGGGAACGTCCCGAAGAGGATCCGTTTTCCGTCCGGGGAGATCGCGGGGTTGCCCACTACGGACTGGCGGTTGCCGAAGTCGGGCGGCATCTGCCAGACCACACGTTGTCCCGTGCCGTCGCGGTTCATCACGCTGACGGTGTCGCCGCCGCGGTCCGTGAAGTAACCGCAGACGGTGCTGTAGACCAGCGTTTTCCCGTCCTGCGAGGCGGCGAGATTGCAGCCCTTGATCCGGTTCGGGGCGCCGATGTCGGAGGTGGCGCCGGTGACGGGATCGGTGTTCTGGAGATAGATGACCTCCGCGCCGTAGTCCGTGGCGATCTGGCCGTTCCTGATGTGGTGTGAAGCGGTGGCGGCTGTGGCCGCCGTGGTGCCCAGTCCGCAGCTGACCGCGAGTGCCCATGCGACGGTGATGGGCGTGGTCAAGCGTAAGCGCACGATGAATCCCCCCTGGAACAAGGCGAGTTGAACGCCACAGGCTCCGATCGAGCCGCCCCCTGCGGCCCATCGCCCTCGGAGCTGAGCGTCAGGTTAAAGGGCCGCACGCGTCACGGACACCCGTCGCGCACAATCAGTGCAAACAGAACCACTTCATGTGGAACGTGCTGACCCTTCATCGTGGGATGGGAGAGCAGTTGGACGTGGCGAGTTCAGTTCGGTGCGGCAGGGGGTGATCCTCGTGGCCTGGATGGAGTGGCGGAAGCTCAGGTCCGGATCGGTGATGGTCGGAGCTCTGACGGCCTGGGTCGCGCGGGGGCGGAGTCCTTGGCCGTGCTGGTAATGGCGGGCGGTGACTTGTGTCCAGGGCAGGGAACGCGGTTGCTGGGACAGGGCTGGCTGGCTGGCCTCGACGCCCAGTGGGCGGTGCGCGTTCTTCTCCTTGACCAGGAATCGGGGGTGGGATCGCTGAATGTGCCGTGCGTCGGTCGTGACCACGACTCCCGTGAGGTCGAACGGGGCGAGCAGGGCGGGGAAGCAGGTGGTCTCGTTGGTGCGGTCGGATACTCGCAGTTGGGTGACGGTTTGCCCGGTGCTGGTCATTGCTGTCGGCAGGTGCTCGGCTGGACTGTCACCGTGCCCCGCGAGCCCCGCGCTGACTTGCCGGCCATGGCGAGCGTGTCCTGACCGGCAGGGTCGTATCCGGTGAGCTCGGCCAGCCCGCCGGGGCAGACGGGTCCGGCGAGCTGCCGGATGGTTGCCGTGTTCGGTGGGATGCGGATGCTCAGCACGCCGACCGCCTGTGCGCGGAGTCGGGCCGGGCTGTGCTGCGGCGCGGAGGTGGCTCACTGCCCGATCGCCGCATACGACTTCGCGCCCGTCGACGCCGTGCTCGCGCCGATCAGCAGCACGCTCACGAACGGTTGGCGTCGCCCGCGCCGACAGCGCCGGTCCGGCAGCAACCGCCCCACCACGCCCACGCTCGTGCCGCGTTGACGGGCCGGTGTCTTGGCGAGGCGGACGCTAGCAGACTGACGGCACATCGAAGCCTGGGCGGTTCAGGGCGACTTGGGAAGGTCAGTCCGGTTCAGCTGGGGCTTCGTCGTGTTCGTGACGAGCCGGCCCGGACTTTCCGCGCGGCTTTGACAGGCTGTCGGCGTACGAGTCCATGTGCACAGGTAGGTACAAGCGAACATACATGGCCGTCTGTAGGAGCCCAGGACTCACCGGCGAAGAGCGGCCCATCGCCTTCTGGGACCTTCTCCGGCCCCGTCTGGACTGTCAGAATGCCGGCATGCTCACTCGGGGGGATGCGCAGCCGTGCCTGCGGCTGTTCGCAGCCGGGCCGGTCGGGGGGATCGCGGCTGCGGCCGCGACGCTGCTGATCGCACTGTCGGGCCGCTACGGCTTTCACCGCGACGAGCTGTACTTCCTGCTCGCCGGCCAGCACCCGGCCTGGGGCTACCCGGACCAGCCACCACTCACCCCGCTGCTTGCCAGGCTCGGCGCGGAGCTGTTCGGCTCCACCCCGACCGGCGTGCGGATCCTGCCCGCGCTGCTCACCGCGGTCACGATCACGCTCACTGCTCTGGTCGCCCGCGAACTGGGTGCCGGACAGGGCGGGCAGGTACTGGCGGCAGGAGCCGCGGCCTGCTCGGGCTATACGCTCGGAATCGGCCACCTGCTCTCCACCGCGACTTTCGACCTGACGGTCTGGCTGGCGATCATTCTGCTGACGCTCCGACTGCTGCGCACGGGCGAATTCCGCTGGTGGCCTTCGCTGGGGGCGTTGGTCGGGATCGCACTGCTGAACAAGCTGCTGGTGCTGGGGCTGTTGCCGGCCCTGGCGTTGGGTGCGCTGACGGCCGGACCGCGCGGCTTCTTCGTACCGCGTCCACGCGCGCTGCTGGGCCCCCTGACCGCTGTCCTCGCCGCGCTGCCCTTCGCGATCCCGACCCTGTGGTGGCAGGCCGTGCGCGGTTGGCCCGAGCTGACGGTAGCTCACGCAATCAGTGCCGATGTCGGAATCGGCGGGCGCCTGCTCGCCTTGCCGATGCAGCTGCTCCAGTTCTCCCCGGTGCTGGCGCCCCTGTGGCTGACCGGGCTGAGTCGGCTGTCGCGCCGACCGGAGCTGCGCTGGGCCCGACCGGTCGCGGTGGCCTGGGTGGTGCTGTGCCTGCTGGTGCTGGCCGGCGGAGGCAAGGGGTACTACCCGATTCCGCTGCTGTACGCGATCAGCGCCGCTGGCTGCGAGCCCTACGCCCACTGGATCCGCGAGCACCGCGCCAGGCTGGCAGGCGGACTGCTCGCGGCTCTGCTCACCAGCGCCCTGGCCGCCCTGCCGGTGCTGCCCGCATCGGCGCTGACCGTGCCGATGGCCGTTGACCCCGACCTCGGCGAGGAGGTCGGCTGGCCACAGCTCGCACGCGCCACTGCCACCGGCTGGGAGGCGATCCCCGCCGACCGGCGGGCCACCGCCGTGCTGCTGACCGCGAACTACGGCGAGGCCGGGGCCATCGCACGGTACGGGCCCGCCCTCGGCCTGCCCGCATCGTACTCCGGCCACATGGGCCTGCACGCCTGGGGCCCGCCGTCGGCCACCGCCACCGGTCCGGTGCTGCTCGTCCACCCGGCGGGCTATCCCGAGCTGGAGCAGCACTTCACCGCCTGCCACACGGTGGCACGCGTCGACAACGGGCACGGCACCGCGAACCAGGAGCAGCACGCGGCCGTGGTGCTCTGCGCGGGGCCGGACCGGCCATGGCCCGTGCTCTGGCCGCTGCTGCGCCGATACTGAGCAGCCAGGTTCCTCTGCACGTTCACCCGTAGGTGGCTCTGTACTCCTAGCCTTTTCTTGGTACTCAGCACCATGATCAACCCATGACCGCCGCTCACCCCGTTGCCGAGTGTGTTGCCGCCTCTCAACGCGCTGGGGAACACTTCCAAGCCGGTCTTGCCCAAGTCACCTTCCGGCTGGCGGATCGCCTCGACGAGCATGTCCGAAGCGACGACGTGGTTGAGCGCTAGCACCTCAGTGCCGCTCTCCAACCCGAGCGGCACGTGGAACGATCCGCCCTTGTCCACGATCGGCTGTTGGTAGCCGGGACGGACGACGGAGCCCTGGCTTACTGCCGCTGTGACGTCGATGGGCTCCGGCTGAGCACGCCGAAAGGCGGCTCTTCTGCTCAGACGAGCCCGATGGGCACCTGACTGTAGGCAAAGAACGGGAAGTCCGGGTCGGTCGCCTGCGTTTCCATCCGGGAACCGTGGTGCCAAAGTTCTCCTTCTGCCTGGGTCGGGTCGCCCAAGTCTCCGGGCAGCCCAGTCCGACCGTGACCGTAGTCAAGCCGGGACCTGCTTGCTGAGCGACACGTTGCCGTGCCTTGGTCAGGGACACGCCCATTCACGTCCTCGGCAGCTGCTTCCGCTTCCCGCCTTCATCGCGGTCAGCGTGCCCCCAAGGCAGTGGCTCTTCCGTCACACAACACCGCGCCGACTGCCCGGCTGGCCTGGGTGACGATCCGGGCCAGCCGTCGCAGGTCCTGCGCGGGGTCGACCATGGCGCACAGGGCGCCGACGACCTTGCCGCGCGGCAGGCTCACCGGTACGGCGACACAGCAGACTCCGGGGATCAACTCCTCACGATCCACGGCCACTTCGCTCTCCTGGATGGCCTTCGCCTCTCGCTTCCAAGAGGTCGGCAGTGGGCCCAGCGGGACGGCCGGGGGTCCCGTCGCCACCAGGAGTTTTCCCGCCGCGGTGGTCCAGGGCCAGGTCGCGCCCGCCTGCAGGGGGGCCAGTTCGTCCACCATGCCGGAGATACCTGTGGCAGCCATGGTGCGGCCTTCGCGCAGTACGCACAGGCAGACGCTGGCACCGGTGGTGCCTGCCAGCCGCTGCAACGGTTGCCGTGCTGCGGCCCGCAGGCCGGGATGCGGCTGCCACTGGCGCCCCAGCCGGAAGATCCGTGACCCCACCCGGTAGCAGGTGCCATGGCGTTCCACGGCGCCGAGTTCGGTGAGCTGCTCCAGCAGGCGGTATGCGGTCGTCTTGGGTAGGCCGCTGCCCGCGACAAGTGCGGCCAGACCCGCCTCGTTGCGTTCCGCCAGTGTCTCCAGCAGCGCGAACGCCCCTTCCAGTACGCTCCGTCCGGGGAACGGATCCTCATCCGGCTTCCGGACCGCCGACCCTCGCCCCGCCATGGGCCCGACCCCCTTCCGCTCCGGGAACCAGTCAAGGCAGCGGGGATAAACGTCCCATGTCATGGGGATAAATCGGCTGATGGGACTGCCGTTGGGGAGCCAGTGGGGGAGTGGTACGGCAGGTTCGGCCGCGTGGTCGGGCCCGGCGCAGGGCGATGACAAGGTCGGATCGATCTTGAGTATGTGCTGGTCACCGCCGTGTGACGATGCCCGCCGGGGGTGTCACCCATGCAACGAAGCTCCCGTTGAGGACGGATGACTCTCCAAGTCTCCGTTCACAACAGGAGCTTCGAGGTTCAGTCGGTCTGCCCGTGTCTGTCTGGTCAGCTCGCCCGCCTGCTGGCACCGCGCCATCGCGGACTTGCCGGAGCGGCTTGCGACCTTGGCGGATCCTCGGGACCGACAGGGGAAGCCTCACCCGTTCTTGAGTGTGCTGCTGGTTGCCTGCCCGGCCGGTGGGAGAAGAACGCTCCGCAGGACACGCTCGCCCGGCTCGGTGCCCGCACGGCGACGGTGTGTCGGTATCCGGGTGACACCGAGCGGGTCGACCGTCCGGCCCCTGATGAACTGCACCTGTCTAGGCGGCCTGGCCGACCTGCTTGGATGCGACCCTCCAGAGGCCGACCCCCTGGCCGTAGACGGCAACCGCGGGTGGCTCGCGTACCTCCGGCAGTCCGGCCACGCCCCTGCTGGCCGCGATGACGGATGCCGGGCAGGCGGTCGCCCAGCTGCTGGTGCCGGACAAGACCAACGAAATCACCAGCTTTGCCGCCCTGTTGGAATCCTACGACCTGGTCGGGGTCACGGTGACCGCGGACGCGCCCTCCATACCCAGCGCGATCAGGCCTGGTGCCTTGCCGAGGAGGAGAAGACCCGCTGCGCCTTCACGGTGAAAGCCAACCAGCCGACCTTATACACCCAGCTCAAGGCCATGCCCTGACAAGAAGTCCGGGCGAAGTACTACGACCGCAGTCGGGGCACGGCCGGCTGGAGATCCGCGTCGTGAAGACCCTGACCGTCACCGGCCCCGGTATCGAATTCCCCTACGCCGCCCAGGTCGCGCGGATCGTCCGGCACCGCGCCGGCGCCAAGACCGGCAAGCGCACCCGTGAGACGGTCTACGTCATCCCCGACCTCACCAGCCGCCAGGCCACGCCCGAGCGCATCGCGAAGATCATCCGATCGCGTTTGGTGATCGAAAACAGGCTCCACTTCGTACGCGACACCGCCCTCCCACGAGGACGCCTCCCAAGTCCGCACCGGACACGGCCCAGAGAACCTGGCCACCCTCCGCAGCCCGCCATCAACCCACTCCTCGCCGCCGGTCACACCAACATCGCCGCCGCCCTCCGCGAGATGTCCCTCCGCCCCTTCGAGTGGCCACTGAACGTCCTCGGACTCAGCTGACCAGCAGCGATACAAGATCACCAGACTTTGCAATCGCCCTGGGGCCTGGCGTGCTGTTCCGCTCAGTGGAACGCGACTCGTGCGGCCGACTGCCGCGCCATTACGGTGAATTTGTGGCCGGCGCTCCAGACGGCCCATCCATGGGGGATGATTGGGAGGGGAATCCTTCGGTGAATACGCTGAGCGGCCCCACAGATGTAATCTGGGACATGACGTATTCCTGTCCGCTGCGCTGTACGCACTGCTATTCGGAGTCCGGCCGACGGCCGTCACGGCAACTCGATCACGCCCAACTGCTCCAAGTCACTGACGCGTTGATATCCCTGCGCCCACTGGGTATCGCCCTCACCGGCGGAGAACCTCTCCTTGTCAAGGGGCTTCTGGAAGTCGCCGGACGCATCACTCGGGCGGAAATCCCGGTGGTCCTCTACACCAGCGGGTGGAATGTCGACCGGGCCCTGGCCGAAGAACTCCTGAAAGTATTTCACCGGATCGCCGTGAGCCTGGACGGCGCCACCGCCGGAGTGCACAACAGGATCAGGGGCCGGGCCCGCTCCTTCGAGAGCGCGCTGAGCACGCTCAGTCTTCTGGACGAGGCGTCCCGGGACCTCGCCGCGCAACTTCATGCCCATGTCGGCACCTTCGGGATCGACTGCTCATTGATGCGGAGCAACATCCACCAACTGGAGAAATTCTGCACCGACATCGTGCCGCGCTTTCCCGCCATGAGGCACCTGGTCTTCGGGGTGACGGTACCCTCCGGCCTGGCCAACCGCGCCGGATTCGCCGAACGCGAGCTCCTCGACGACGCGCTGATCCGCCGCACGGCAAGTGCTTGGCAGCTCAAACGACTTCAGTCGCTCGCGCCCGGCACGCTGGACATCACCGTCGAGGACAACCGCATGCTGATGATGCACCCTGACGATCTCGCCAAGGGCTGGGCCCTGCCGGCCATGCAGGTTGAACCGGACGGCGGAGTGCGGGCCATGCCGATCTACGAGGGCACGGTGGGAAACATCCTGGACGAGGACCCGAACGCCCTGTGGAAAAAGGCGGTTGCCCGGCGAAGTGACCCTTTCGTCGTCGAAACGCTGACGCCCGTGCGCACCATGAGGGAATGGGCCGAGGCCGCCCGCCGCATCGACCACCACTTCGGCACCGCCGAGGACCGCGCCAGAATAGCCCGGCGCCCCGAATATCGCTGACCCCTCACTGACCTCTCTGTCTCGCGTTGTCGGTACCGGACGAAGGTGGAAGCCCATGGAACCCGGCCGCATCGCGGAACGGTCGCTGCTCGTGGACTGCGTCCGTTCCGTTCTCTCTCGTCACCAACCGCACGAATGGCAGATCAGGCCGGGCGAATTCTGGTGCCATGTCAGGCTGCCGGAGGCTTCAGCACGCATTCAAGGATGGAAACTGCACATCTCGGCGACACCGTTGTCCGCCCCGCTGGTGCTGGCGCGAACGGCTGAGGTCCTGGCCGACCACCACTGCCCATTCAAATTCGCCGGAACCCTCTCCCGGGTGGCGGAACTCTGCGCGCGCCAAACGGCCCGGAGCAGCGGCGGGAAATTCATCACCGCCTACCCGGACGGCGACGACGACCGGCTGCGCGCACTCGCGGAGGAACTGCACCGCGTCACCGAGGGCCTGCCCGGGCCCGGCATCCTCTCCGACCGCCCCTACCGGCCCGGCAGCCTGGTGCACTACCGCTTCGGCGCCTTCCAGGGGGTGCCCATGCTGGGCAACGAGGCATCGTACGAGGTCATGCTGATGGCCCCGGACGGCTCGCTGGACCGGGACCGGCGCGAGGCATGGTTCTCTCCACCGCCCTGGGCGCCGCGCGATCCGTTCACCGGACAGCGGCCCGAACCGCCCGCCTCCGGAACAACGGCACCCCGGCCTGTACGGCTCAACGACCGCTATGTCGTCCGCGACGTCGTCCGCCACGCCTTCACCGGCGGCGTCTACCGGGCGACCGACGAACGAGACGGCCGCTCTGTCATCATCAAGCAAGCGCGCCCCCACACCGGGGCCACCGCGACCGGGACGGACATCTGCAACGCCCGGCGCCATGAAGCCGCCATGCTGGAGCACTTCGCGTCCTCCGGCCGCACCCCGCAGCTCGTCGCGCTCTTCGAGCAGCAAGGCGAACTCTTCCTCGTCCAGGAGGCCATCGCCGGAGTCACCCTCCGCCAGTGGGTCGCGGGGAACATCACCCTGGAAGCCGTGGACGACGGCGGCGGCGAGTGGGGCCTGCCCATGGCGCTCGCCGAGCGGCTGGCCACCGGCCTGGCCGACCTGGTGGAGCTCGTCCACTGCGAGGGTTTCGTCCTGCGCGACCTCAACCCCAACAATGTGATGGTCACCGAAGACCACCAGCTGCGGCTGATCGACCTCGAACTCCTCTCCCGTCCCGGCGAACGCGTGGTGCACGCCCACACACCGGGCTACGCGGCCCCCGAACAAGCCGCCGCCCGCGCCTGCGACGGCTGTCCCGACCCCACCGCCGACCTCTACGGCCTCGGTGCGACGCTGCTGTACCTGCTCACCGGCGTCGACCCACTGCTCGCCCCCGATGATCCGCCCGCCCGTCCCGGCCGGCAGCGGATCGCGGGCCTGCTCGACCAGCTGAGCCGCGACAACCCCGCCGCGCAGCGGTACGCGCCCCTCGTTCTCGCGTTGCTGCACGAGCGGCCCGAAGAGCGGCCAGGCCTCGCGGACGTACGGCGCGCCCTGTCCGGCCAGGCCCGGCCGGCGCCACCCGCGGTGAGCACGGCGGTACCGAGGCGGCCGGCCGGGCCCGAGCTCAAGCAGCTCACCGGCGATGCGCTGGAACATCTCCTGGCCACGATGACCCCCGACGCCGACCGGCTCTGGCCGCCCTCACCGTTCGGCGCCACCAGCGACCCCCTCAACATCCAGCACGGCGCCGCAGGCGTCCTGGGCGTGCTCGCCCGGGCGCTGCGCGCCGAACCCGGAGCGGAGTTGCGGGAAGCCGTCGCCACGGCCGCCGGCTGGATCGTCCGCCGGACCGGGCGGGAGCCGCGTGCGCTGCCCGGCCTGTACTTCGGCCGCTCCGGCACCGCGTGGGCCCTCCTCGACGCCGCCGAGGCCCTGGGGGACGACACACTGGCCGACACCGCGGCCGACCTCGCCCACCGCATACCGCTGCGGTGGCCCAACCCGGACATCTGCCATGGCTCAGCGGGCGCCGGAATGACCCAGCTCCGCTTCTGGGAGGCCACCGGCGACCAGGACTTCCTGCGCCGAGCCGGCGAGGCCGCCGAATCCGTGGCCGCCGCGGCCGTCCGCCGGGACGACCGGCTCCTGTGGCCCATCCCGCGCGACTGGCCGTCCAACCTCGCCGGACTCGTCCACTACGGCTTCGCCCACGGCGTCGCGGGCACAGGCACGTTCCTGCTCGCCGCAGGCCGGGCCACTGGCGAGAGCGCGTACACGGAGCTCGCGGAAGAGGCCGCACAGACACTTCTGACCACAGCCCACCACGACGGCGGCGCCGCCTACTGGACCGCCGGGCCCTCGGGCGGGGCACGCAAGACCAACTGGTGCAGCGGCTCCTCCGGCATCGGCACCTTCCTGCTGCGGCTGTGGCAGCAGAACGGGGACGCCCGGCTGCGAGCCGGCGCTGAGGCGGCGGCCATCGCTGTCCGTCGCACCCGCTGGCACGCGGGAACCGCCCAGTGCCACGGACTGGCGGGCGACGGGGAGTTCCTGCTCGACCTGGCCCAGGCCTGCGGACAGCCGCGGCACACCCGGTGGGCCGAGCAGCTGGCGGTCGCCCTTCACACCCGCCACGCCATCCGCGACGGGCGCGTGCTCGCACCGGATGAGACCGGAACGTCGGTCGTGACCGACTACGGCACCGGCCTCAGCGGAGTGCTGGCCTTCCTGCTGCGCCTGCGGGACGGCGGGCCCCGCCTGTGGCTGCCAAGGACGCTCGCCGGGCCGTACACGGCACACACGGCCGGTGAGTCAGGAGACCGGACCGGAACCGAAGGGAGGTGAGACAGATGGAGCTTGATGTGAAGGCTCTGCAGCACCTGCAGGAGGAGGAGCCCGAAACGGGCCTCTACCCGTGCACCTGGACCTGCCCGTGGACCTCGACGTCCGCGGAGTGATCGGACCGCACCAGGCGCGCCGGCCTTCTCCAGGAGAACTCTTGGGGACGGCCGGCGCGCTCGTGCACCTCGCACACCCCTGCGTCCAGCGACGGAAGGACGGCGATATAGATGAACGAAGAGGATGTAACGGACGCCACTGACAGGGCCGCCGCTGAGGTGCGGGCCCTTCACCTGCTCCCGGACGCCGAAAACGACGGCCTGTGGCCATGCCCCATCACCTGCGGGAACACCCAGTGGTGACCACTCCGCTCTGATCTCCGGAGCACCCGCACGCCGTGGGCGTCCCGTCCATCAACGGGGGCGGACGGGGCGCACACGGGGCCAGCCGGAATGCGGCGGAACCCTGCCGTTGCCCCAAGGGTCCGCAGGCCAGTGAGCTGTGACGCCCTGTTGGTCTGTTGCGGTACATCACGTATTCACTGCGGCAGGCAGCAGCGGAGGGGCAGCACGGGCGCTCGGCACGGGTCCGCTTGGCGGAATCCGCGATGCAAACTCTCAGAGCCTGGCTTTCAGCCTGCCGGTGCGTGTCTGTTGGTCAGTGGCCTGGGCACTTCTTCCAGGCGAAGCGGTACTTGGTGTTGAAGCCGCCGTGTTGAAGTTGCGCTTCTCGCCGCAGGGAGCGCATACGAGGGCCCTTTGGGGCTTCTGCTCCCCGACCCCCATAGAGCGGCAACGCCGTTCACCCACCGTAGCCACCACAACCGAACGACCACTGTTGCCCTTCACTCGACCAATCGGACAGCCCCTAGACCGAAGCCGAGCAGCAGTGCCAGAAGGACGGTCGTGGCGCGCCCTTGCGGACCTGCCGGCGTGTGATGGTCATTCATGCCTCCATGTGGTACGTGCGGATGCGGTTGTCACCTTGCGCAACTTAGCAACTATTATCGCGACGGACAGCGATTCTTCCCACCTCCGGATCATGACGGGGTTCTGATGCGTTACCTGGTACGTGACCGCATGCTGGCCTTCCACGAGGAGGCCTGGGTCGAGACGGAACACCGGCAGAGGCTGTTCAAGGTCAATCGCAAACTGCTGCGCCTGCGCACCACGTTCGACTTCGTCGACACCGAGGGCCGGCAGATGGCGAGCATCGTCAAGAAGGCGCTCACCTTCCACCACACGATCCTCATCAAGCAGGACGGCGAGAACGTGGGCCGCATCAGCAAGCGGAAGTTCCGGATATTCGGGGACCGCTACAAGGTGACCCTGCGCGGGGGACGCCGGCTGCGCATCGCCGGCAACCTCTGGGACCGCGAGTTCGACATCGCGGACGACAGCGGCACCCTGGCACACATCTCGCGCCGGTGGTTCACCATCCGTGACGCCTACGCCATCGACGTGATGAGCGAACCGGACTGGCTGCTGCTGGTCATCCTCGCCGTGTGTGTGGACCACATCATCGAGGACCGCGAGGGCGAGCAGCTCACCAACCTCTGACCCAAGCACATCTGTGACGCTCGGACATCTACGCGCCGTTGACGCGGCACCGAATCGGGGGAGAACCACCTTCCATGATGGGCCATTCGCACGCCGTGAGCGGCGCCCTGCTGTTCGCCGGCACCGCTCCCTACCTTCCACCTGTGCTGCTGCACACACATCTGTCGCCCCAGGAGATCCTCATGGGCACGGTGCTGTGCGCGGGCGCCGCACTGCTGCCCGACCTGGACCACCACGACGGCACGATCGCGAACTTCCTCGGTCCGGTCTCCCGGATGCTGTGCCGGTTCGTCGCCTTCATCTCGGGCGGTCACCGCCATGCCACCCATTCCCTGTTCTTCGTCGCTTTCGCGACCCTGGGTACCTGGGCCGGAATCGCCTATCTGGGCAGGCCGTTCACGCTCGGCATGTGCTTCCTCCTGCTGGCGCTTGCGGTGCGGGCACTGAACCTCTGCCCGCCCGGGCACGGCTTCCATGCCTGGGGCACCAACGTGGCGCTGGCAGCGCTGGGGACCGCCGCCATCGCCAAGTTCATTCCCTCCGCGCCGGATTGGCTGCCCTACGCGATCGGCCTGGGCTGCCTGGCCCATCTCCTCGGGGACTCCATCACCAAGCAGGGCGCGCCGTGGCTGTGGCCGCTGAAGACACGGTACGAGATCGTGCTGATCAAGAGCAGCGGCAACAAGCTGGAGACCGAGATACTGACGCCGCTGATGGGCGCCGGGACGATCGCCCTGCTCTGGCTGACCGTCCTGTCGCCGTATCCCCTGCACTGAGGCTGGATACCGTCAGCGGTCGTCGTACGAGCGACGCACGAGCCCTCCGGTGTCGACGACGGTGTCACCCGCACTCTGACCCACGACAACGTCACCCTCGCCGTACTCCTCGACCACGACGCCAAGACGATCACGTCGTGCAGATCGGCTACAGCTGCTGACAAGCCACCGCCGTCACCCGAACAGGCCAGATACCCCACCGCCCCACGGGCACGATCACCACATGAACAGCGACGCCGACCGCAAAGTGTGGCTCGCCGCCCACCGGCATCGACACGAGCACCGTGACCGACGAGAACGGAGCCACCCACCAGCTGCTCGACGAGGACAGCATGCGACGCCTCGCCGACATCGCCCCGGACCCGATGCGGGCCCACGCCCTGGTCGATCAGATCCTCGCCGAGGTGCGCGACGTCGAACAGCGAGCGGTCTGACGCCCGAGTCGTCCACGATCCCGCTCTTGATCACGGAGCCCCGGGCGTCCAGGGCGCCCGGGCTCCACCCTCACTCCACGAGAAGCCCGGGAGACCTTGAGTCGCTGTCGTGTGGAAGTCTTCTCCTGAATCCTTGATCACACTGTGCCCTTGAACCGAACCGTCGATCCAGGTCAGGTCCGCGTACCAGGAGCACAGACACGACGTGGTGTTCACGGTGACCATGAACATTTCCGGATCACCCGCCGTCACCTTGTACGGAAACTTGAGCGCATCCGCCTGGACATCTCCCGGAAGTTTGGGGTTCGGAACCCAGTACGGCGCCTTCCTGTCCAGGTCTATCTCTCCATATCGATATGCACCGCCTCCACCGCAACCCCACGCCACGTTTTGAATCGTGCCCTTGATGGCGGGTTTCCGGCTCGTCACATGTATTTTCAATCCGGTGAGGACAATGGCGTGATCGACTTTTCCGGTCGCATATACATACAGGGTGACCGGGCTGGCCGGCGCAGCGCCGAAGGCCGCGGGATCCTGGTCCCAGGTGTGACCGTTACGCTTCGGGCCGTGCCCGGGCGGGACCGTCGCCCGACTCGACTTCATGGGAAATACCCACCCAGAACTGGCACACCCCATCCCCTGATCCGCCTCCAAACGCAGTGAGGGCCCTGTCGCCGTTGTCAGCGTGGCTTGGATACTTTTCCCGCCGAGGAACTCTTCGACCTTTTTCTCACCGGCCACGATCTTGTCAGAGATGACAGCGGCCAGTCCGGCCAGGACTGCTGCCGCGATCCAGATGAGAATTCGCCGTCCGAGCGCCGGCAGGCTTTTATATCTGGGCATCGTTGCATCCCCAGCTCCGACAATCCCACCGATGCCAGCCTATGCCTGTGGATCTCCACGCGCTGGACGACACCCGGCACCAGAAGCGGGACGAGGGCACCCCAGCGGACCGCACCCGGGGCTGAAACCACGCTGAACCGCCCCGCCCGCACGCTCTGCGGCATGACGACGGACCTCGAACTCGCGATCGCAGCCACCGGGCTGCGCAAGTCCTACGCAGGCAACACCGTCCTCGACGGCATCGACATCCGCGTGCCCGGGGGCACGATCTTCTCCCTGCTCGGGCCGAACGGCGCGGGCAAGACCACGGCGGTCAACGTCCTGTCCCCCTGATCTCCGCCGACGGCGGGCAGGCGCGGATCTGTGGCTGACGTGGCCATCAGGGCAGTCCGAGCAGGCGCTTCAGCAGCGTGCGGCGGGGCCGCGGCGCGGGCTGGCGAGGCTCGGGGTGCCGGTCGCGGATCCGGTACCCGGGGTGCAGGTTGCGCGGCTGGAGGCCGGGCGGGATGCCGTCGTAGGGGAGGTGCAGGCACTCGTTGACGTCGAGCGAGCCCTCGCGGTCGAGGTCGTAGTGGACAGTGGCCCGCAGCAGCCGGGTGTGCTTCGTCTTGCGGTGCCGACGGTGGACGGGGCGCAGCACGGTCTCCCCGTCGATCTCCACCAGGGCTTTGCCCGGGGCGTCTCACCAAGGGCTGGCAGGGAGGGCCGCCGCCGGCCGCGCAGTGCCTGATCGTCATGTGCCCGTCGTTGCTCGTGGCACTGACAATGCTCCGAGTGGGCGCGGTAAAGCCTTCGCGTTGCGGTCAGGTTGCGCTGCGAAGGCTCCGAGGGCAAAGCAGTCCCCGGTAGTGCTGCGCGTGTCCTGAAGCTTCAGTCGTCACCGTTGCTTCGGTGTCGCGCCGGCTTGCCGGGGGCTTGAACCACATCCTGTCCGAGTCGCTCCGCCGATTAGACGTCCTCGTCGGCTTTGCAGCCTTTTCGGTGTTGTGGTCTAGACACCACCCTCCACGCATTGCGGTGCGAGTCAATGGGTTCTAGGTAAAACTTTTAACCGTCGGCGGGTGGAGGCCATGCTTGACCCCGGCTGGCTCTGGAGCATGTCCCGCCCACTCCTCGTCATAGGCTGGACTCAGCTCGGGGCTGAACGCGCGGAGGTCCGCAATGCCGTCGCGATGGTCCGGAGCCATCTCGTTCGGATGGTCACCGTGCCTGCGACCGTGGTCTCCGCTACCCAAGATCGTCAAGACCGCCCACCCGCTGGGCTGCTACAACCCGCGTATCCCCGACCGAATCGTCTTCGAGCGTGTCATGGCTGCCCTGGTGCACGGTTCCGGCTACGAGCGGATCGCTGGTCCCGACTGCTCCGACCGCACCATCCGACGTCGCGTCAAGTACTGGGCGGAGCTTGGGCTGCCCCCGCAGCTGTATGCGCTGGCGTTGCGGGTGTACGACCGCGTGATCGGCCTGGAACTCGGCGAGTTGTCCGTGGACGGCTGCATTACCAAGGCCCCTGCGGCGGCGAGGCAGCTGGCCGGTCCCCGGTGGACCGGGGCAAGCAAGGGCTGAAGCGCTCGGTGGCCACCGAGGCGTGCGGCGTCCCGCTCGGCATGGTGGCGGCCGGAGCCGACCGCCACGACTCCCCGCTGCTCGTGCCCACACTGGAAGCCGCCAAGGAGCAGGTCGACGTGGATCTGGACCGCGGCTATGACAGCGACAAGACCCGTGCCGCCCTGCCAGAGTTCGGCTTCACCGGCGAGATCGCCCGCAAAGGCCTGCCCGCCCCGATCCAGGCTGGCAAGTGCTGGGTGGTCGAACGCGGTCACGCCTGGATGAACGGTTTCGGCAAGCTGCGGCGGTGCATCGAGAAGCGCAGCTGCGTCGTGGACTTCTACCTCTACCTGTCCGCCGCGACCATCACGCTGCGTATGCTCATCCGCCGCGCGACTCCGCTCTACCGCTGGGACACCCGCCCCACCACCCAGCGCCTCAAGTAACGCCTACTGCCGGACTCTCTAAGCCCTTGAGCTTAACCGCGGCCACTGACACGGCAGCTGCGACGAACCCAGAGGCCCGGGCCCCGTGCTGCCGGTCACGGCCCGCGGCAACAGGCCGCCGCGCGGCTTCCCTCGGTGTGTGCTCTGGACGGCTGCGCGATCTCGGTCGCCCGTGAGGCGGACGGAAACGGTGCTCTGCCCGATGGGCCGTCATGCGTACGGGAAACGCGCACCACAGGCCCGTGACTGGGCTCTGTGCCCAGGGGAGAGAGCTGCGCCTGCCGGTCTGTGGCTTGCCGTGCCACAGACCGGCAGGCGGCGTCAGATGAGCCGGCCGCGATGGCGGGTAGCGGTTTCGCGGACGAGTTGGGCGAAGCGTTCGCGGCTGCGGTTCTGCTGCTGTTCGGCCTGAAGTACCGGCTCTTCTCGGTCACCGTGGACGCACAGCGCACCGACGAACTGGAGACCGATTCACACGGCTGAGTGCCTCGAAGCTCTCTTAGGTGGGTTCGGGATCAGCAGCGAGGGGTGAGCGGCGTAGCAGGGCGTTCAGGAGCAGGTCGAGTGCTTGGGTGATGTCCTTCCGGTCGCTTTCCGTGAGGTGTGCGAGGAGGTCGGCTTCCATGGCGAGGCGCTCGGGGAAGATCTCGTCGGTGAGTCGTGCTCCTTCGTCGGTGAGGCGAATGAGGGCCGCGCGTCGGTCGGCGGGGTTGGGTTCGCGGGTGACCAGGCCGCGTTTTTCCATCTTGGCGAGGATGTTGCTCATGGCGGCGCGGGAGCAGCCGCGAAGGGCGGCGATGTTGCGGGCGATGAGGGGATAGTCGGCGTGGCGGAGGGTGATGAGGACGTCGAGTTCGCTGCTGGTGAGTTGGGCTGCGCTGAGGTGGTAGCCGGCCTCGAGTTCGGCGAGGACGTGCAGTCGGCGTAGGCGGCCGAAGACGTCCATGGAGCGGGTGTCGAGGTCGGGGCGTGCCTGACGCCACCAGGCGCTGACGGTGTCAGCGGGGGTGGACGGGATCACTGGTGGGCCTCCAGCCTTTCCACGTTGTTAATCACTGAACCATAGTATATATCTAGTTGTTAACCACTGAACCATAGTGTAACTACCTTGGGTTGACACCGACCTGACGGCACTTCCCGTACATGAAAGGCGAGTTGACGCATGGAAGCCCCCCTGACTGCCTCTCCTCCCTCACATGCGGCTGCGCCGCGACGCGGGGGGCCGGTCATCCTCCTGCTGGCGCTGCTGACCGCTTTGACGCCGCTGTCGACCGACATGCTTCTGCCGGCCTTCCCGGAGATGTCGGACGGGCTGCACGCTTCGACGTCCAGCATCCAGGCCACGCTCACGTCGTATCTGGCGGGCATGCTGGTCGGCCAGTTGCTGATCGGCCCGGTCAGTGACGGCGTGGGCCGCAAGAAGCTGCTGGCGTGGGGGTCGCTGCTGTTCGCGGTGTTCTCTCTGCTGTGCGCGGTGGCGACGAACGCGGCCCTGTTGAACGCGGTCCGCGTCCTGGAGGGCCTGACCGGCGCGGCCGGAATGGTTCTTGCCCGTGCGGTGGTGGGCGATTGGTATCGGGGCCAGGAAGCCGCGAAGCGGTTCACCGCCCTGTCCATGATCTTCGCGGTGGCGCCGATCATCGCCCCGATCATCGGCGGCGGGATCCTCGCCGTCGGCTCCTGGCGCACCATGTTCATCGTCCTGGCGATCCTCGGCCTGGTCCTGGCCGTCGCGGTCGCCACCGGTCTGCCGGAATCTCTGCCGCCCGCGCGCCGCGCCTCTGGCGGCGTGTCGCAGGCGTTCAAGGGCATGAAGGACCTGCTCGGGCAGCGGCCCTTCACGGGCTACGTGCTGACGTTCTCCTTCGCCAACATCGCCCTGTTCGCCTACATCTCCGGATCGTCGTTCGTGTTCCAGGACGTCTACGGCCTGTCGGAGACGATGTTCTCCCTCACCTTCGCACTGACCGCGATCGGTGTCCTCATCGGCGGGGCGCTGTTCGGCGCCCTGTCCGGCAAGGGGGTGGCGTTCAACAAGGTCCTCACCATGGGCATCTTCGTCGGCTTGCTCGCGACTGCCGTTCACTTGGTCATCGCGGTCACGGTCGGCAACACCCTGGTCACCTCGCTGGTGTTCATGTTCCTGTCCATGTTCGCCGTCGGTGCCACCATCCCGTCCGTGATGACGATCGGGCAGGAGATCGGCCGCCACACCGGGGGCGCCGCCTCCGCTCTCCTGGGCGCCGGTCAGTGCCTGCTCGGCGGCATCACCGCCCCGCTGGTCGGGGCACTCGGCACGAACAGCGACAAGCCGATGGCCGTTTTGATGGTGGTCGGCTTCGCCCTCGCCACGGTGGCACTACTTGGGATCGCCCGTCCCCGGGAGGGCCACGGCGAGCCCAGCGAGCCGGCGCAGCATGCGACAGCGGGTGCAGGTGCCGAATGAGAGAGAAGACATCGAAGGAGCATCTGGTGGGAGAAGGCGTGGAGTGTCAGTGCGACGAGGGCGCCCCGGAAACGTGGAAGGGGGCGCCGGACCTGGCCGCACAGGTGCTGTGCCGGGCGCGGAAGGCCGCCCCGCTTCTGCGGGAAGCAGCAGCCGAGATCGAAGACGGGCGGCGGCTTCCCGACCGGATCGTCGACCTCCTCGGCAACACGGGGGTGTGGCGGGCCTGCATGCCCAAGGCGTGGGGCGGACCGGACCTGACATCGATGGAACAGGTCGAACTGCTGGAGATACTTGCTCAAGGTGATGCGTCGGCCGCTTGGTGCTCGATGATCGCCATGGACTCCGGCATCTACTCCGGCTACCTCGACCCCGTCGCGGTCAAGGAGATCTACCACGACATCGATCTGATCACAGCCGGTGCCCTGTTCCCGACCGGCACCGCGGAAAAGGTCGACGGCGGCTACCGGATATCGGGCCGGTGGCGGTTCGCCTCCTGCATCAGCCACGCCGACGTGCTCATGGCCTCCTGCATCGTCCACGACAACGGCGTTCCGGTCGGGGATCCGGTCACCGGCGAGCCGAAGCAGTGGCGGGTGTTCGCCGCACGCCCCGACCAGTTCGAGATCCACGACACCTGGTACACCACCGGCCTGCGCGGCTCGGGAAGCCACGACTACTCGGTCAAGGACCTGTTCGTCCCCGAGTCCCACGCCTTCACCATGTCCCTGCCCCGTCAGGACCGGATCCTTTTGCGGACGCCGGATGCGATCCAGCGCAAGATGCCCGGCATCCCCCTGGGCCTGGCGCGCGCGGCGATCGACTATGCCGTCGACGTCGCCGGCGGGCGCCGCGACCGGGAGACCGGCACACCGTGGACGTCCGACATGCGCGTGCATGAGGTAATCGGCCGCTGCGAGATGGAACTTCACGCCGCACGTGCCTCCGTCTACACCTCCCTCGCAGACCAGTGGGAAGGGTTCACCACCGGCAAGGAAGACCTTCGATCGGAGCGGGTCACCACCGCTCTCGCCCGCTACCACGCCTTCCAGACCGCCCGCACCATCGTCCAGCGCCTGTACGACCTGCTGGGCGGTACCGCTGTCTACGCTGCCGCCTCCCCGTTCGACCGGTGGCTGCGGGATGTGAACACCATGTGCCAGCACGCCGTGGCACAGGATGCGGTTCTTCAGATGGCTGGTGTCGTCCGCCTCGGCGGCGAGCCGCCGAACCCGGTCAACCCGGCTCTTGCCGTGTCCCTGCCCGCCGCACCGTAAGGAACCGTATCGATGCAGATAGCCGTGATCGGCCATACCGGGATGGGCGGCAAAGCCCTCACCGACCTCTTCATCACCCGAGGACACCAGGTCACCGGAATCTCCCGCAGCGCGAAGCCGGACGCGGACCGCAAGGGCCTGACGAACGTCGCCGCGGACGTTTTCGACACCGACCGTATGACTGAGGTCCTGGGCGGTCACGATGCGGTGGTGTCGATGTATTCCGGCGGGCACGAAGTCGACCTCGAGGTCTACTACCGGCAGGCCGAAGGCACCCGCCGGCTCATCAAAGCCTTCCGCCAAGCCCAGGGCCGCTATCTGCTGTACGTGGGCGGGGCGGCCAGCCTGTACGTCAAGCCGGACGTGCAAATGTTCGACGATGAGCGGTTCCCGTCCTGGTACTTCGGGATCATGCCTGCTGAGCACCTGCACTGGCTTGCAGAGATCACCGGGATCGGCTTCTTCCACGACGCCGCCAAGCGCAAGGAGAACGGAACCATCGCGCCGGGGCATACCGACCTGGAGCTGGAGGAGTTCGTGTCCGGGTGGGGGCGGGTTCCGCTGCTGGAGGGCTGCCGGATGGCCCTCGATCTGTTCGAGGGCCGCACCGACTTCGCCTGGTCGTTCCTGTCACCGCCCTGGCTGTACCGGCCGGGGCCGGGAACCGGCCACTACCGCACCGGCGTCGACTACATGATCTTCGACGAGGGCATCCCGTCCGGGATCGCCCTGCCCGATCTCGCTCTCGCCGTCGCCGACGAGGTCGAACGGCAGGAGTTCAGCCACCGGCACTGGACCGTCGCCGGTCCCCTCGACGCGAAAGGCTGAGCCGGGCGTGAGCAGTGTCATCCCCCTGCCGGGGATCGCAGCCGGACCCCTGCCCCACGGGGCCGGGGTCGGGCTGCGTCCTCTGCGCACAGTGACCGTCATCGGAACCGGCCTGATCGGCACCTCCATCGCCCTGGCTCTGACCGCACACGGCGTACGCGTCCACCTGGCCGACCGCAACCCGGTCCACGCCAAGGCTGCCCAGGACATGGGAGCGGGCACCACCAAGACGCCCTCCCACCCTGTCGACCTGGCCGTCATCGCCGTACCCCCCGACCACGTCGCCGCGACCCTGTACGCGTGCCAGCAGCAGAACCTCGCGCGCGCCTACACCGACGTCGCCTCTGTCAAGACCAAGCCGGCACTGGCCACGTCGGCGCTCGGCTGCGACATGGGCACCTACCTCGGCAGTCACCCCATGGCCGGTCGCGAACGCTCCGGCCCCCAGGCGGCCAAAGCGGACCTGTTCGAGGGCCGCCCCTGGGTGATGACCCCTGACGAGGAAACCCACCCCGACACCCTCATCGCCGTCCGCGAGGTGATCGCTCTGTGCGGCGCCGTCCCGGTGGTGATGACCCCGGCCGCACACGACCGTGCCGTGGCTCTGGTCTCCCACGCCCCCCACGTCATGGCTGCGCTGATGGCTGCGCGCCTTCAGCACGCCGACACCACCGATCTGAAACTGACCGGTCAGGGCCTGCGCGACGTCACCCGTATCGCCGCCGGGCACCCGGCCTTGTGGGTGGAGATCCTTGCCGCGAACGCCGGCGCCACCGCCGACGTCCTCGAAGGCGTCGCCGCCGACCTGGAAGAAATGATCGCCGCCCTGCGGATGGCCTCGGTAGCAGGATCTGACGCCTGCGTGGGCAAGCGGGTCGTCATCGACCTGCTCAGCGCAGGACAAGCCGGCCGTGAACGGCTGCCCGGCAAACATGGAGGACCCCACACCGTGTACGAGAGCATGATGGTGCACGTCGGCGACCAGCCCGGCGAGCTCGCCCGCCTCCTGGCCTGCGCCTCCGATGCCGGGATCAACATCGAGGACATGGCCATCGACCACACAGCGGCACCCTCCGGGATTGTCGAGCTCATGGTCGGCCGAGGAAACGCCGCCCGGCTTTCCAAGGAGCTGGGCCGCCGCGGGTGGCGCTGCGAACAGGCCGCACCCGCATAACAGTGACGCCTGCCCGCCCGCCCAACTCGTAATCGTTGCACCGACGTTGGCGCGGGCGCGGCTCCACTATGAGATCACTCGTTCGATCATTGAGTTGCAGTCACGGGGGACTGTCCATTGCGCCGCGATCTCGATATCCGCCTGCTCAGAACTCTGGTCACCATCGTCGACACCGGCGGCTTCCGCCGGGCCGCCGAAGCACTCAACATCTCCCAGCCCGCCATCAGCCAGCACATCCGCCGCCTGGACACCCTCGTCGGCGAACCCGTCTTCCTGGAGACTGGGCAATTCCTGCGCCCGTCCCCCATCGGGGAAGAACTCCTCCGCTACGCCCGACAGCTCGTCAAAACCAACGACGAACTCGTCCTCCACCTCAGCGCAGCCCAACGCCGCCGACGTCTCGCGCTCGGCATCTGCGACACCCTCATCGGGGTCATCCCTGGCCTGCTCGCCGGGCTGACGAACCACGTGCCGCTCACCCGGCTCGCCGTCCAGACCGGCCCCGGTGACCGACTTGCCGACGACCTCACCGAAGGAACTATCGACCTCGTTCTCAAGATGAGTCCTCCGGCCGGCACGCAGGAAAAGGTGGCAGCGACCATCAGCTGTGCCTGGTTCGGTCGTCCACAGCTCGCCGAGGCCAGCCCCGTGCCGGTCGCGGTGTGCGCGTCCAAGACCGCACCATTGCGGGAACTGACCGAACAGACCCTCCAGACCGCCCACGTGCCGTGGCGCACCGTGTACGAGGGTCTGGGGGTGGAGGATGTGGTGACAGCCACCCGCTCCGGCCTGGGGGTTGGGCTGCTGTTCTCATCCGCTGACCGGTTGTGGGGGCTGACGCGCGTTCCGGCCGGTGCGCTGCCCGATCCGGTACGGGACTTTCCTGTCACCCTCACCGCAGGCCCCCGCCTGTCGGCGGAACTGGCGGGGGCGGCGTTGGAAGCGGTCAGGACCGCGCTGGAAGCCTATCTGGGTGGCGATCACGGAGCGCTTTCCGCATGATCTTCCCCGTCGCGTTGCGGGGGAGATGGTCCACTACGCGTACGTAGCGGGGCAGCTTGTAGGGGGCGAGCTGCCCGCTCAGTTCCTGACGCAGCCCTTCCACGGTGGGAGCGGCGCCGCTTGCAGGGACGACGTAGGCCAGGCCGACCTCCCCCCACCGCTCGTCGGGGACACCGACGACAGCGGATTCCCGGACGTCGGGCAAGGCGTCGAGGCGGGCTTCGACTTCGGCGGGGTAGATGTTCTCCCCGCCGGAGATGATGACGTCCTTGATCCGGCCGGCCACGGTTGCCCAGCCGTCCTTGTCGAAGGTGACCGCGTCGCCGGTACGCAGCCAGCGCCCCTCCATGGCTGCGGCTGTGTCGGCTGGGCGTTTCCAGTAGCCGCGAAAGACGTTCAGCCCGGACACCAGCAGCTCCGGCGCCCCGCCGGCTTCGCAGGGGCGCTGGTGGACGTCGGTGAAGAAGTGCGGTACCCCCGGCGAGACGGGCTTGGCCATTGCCGCGTCGCCGAGGACGGCGAGGGTGACACCGGGGGATGCCTCGGTCATGCCGTAGCCCTGCAACAGGGTCACCCCGCGCTGCTGCCAGGCGCGGGCGACGTCTTGAGAGGCGGGGGATCCGCCGTAGATGACGTACCGCAGCGACGACAGATCAGCAGTGGGGAAGGCGGGGTGGTCACACATCATCTTCAGGATCGTCGGCACAGCGGCGAAGGAGGTGATGTGCCGCTCGGCGATATCCGTAAGGGCCTGGGCGGCCTGGAAGCGGGGTGAGACAGCAAGGGTTCCCCCCTTGAACAGGGTCGGCAGGGTCACCTGCCCCAGGCCGGCTGCGTGGAACAGCGGGGCGACGACGAGAGCCGTGTCCGTGGAGAGCACGTCCACGTGGGCGAGCTGGTTCATCGTATTGAAGGTGAGGTTGCCGTGGGTGAGAACGGCACCCTTCGGTACCCCAGTGGTGCCGGAGGTATAGAGGATGACCGCGTCGTCGCCGAGGCCGACATCCGTATCCACCAGTTCCGGTGAGGGCTCAGCCGTCATCGCTTCCCGCTCGTCCGGGCCGACCAGCCACACCAGACCGTGACTGGCCTCCTGGGCAAGCTGGTGGTGCCCGCTGTCGTGGAACAGCAGCGACGGTGTGGAGTCCTGGAGCAGGACGGACAGTTCAGAGCCAGTCAGTCGGGTGTTGAGGGGGACGAAGATCGCTCCGATGCGGGCGGCGGCGAAGAACACCTCCAACGCGGCGATGTCGTTGAAGCCGAGGTAGGCCACGCGGTGGCCACGCCGGATCCGGCGCGCGAGCAGAGCAGCAGCCAGCCGCTCGACGCGTTCGGCCAGACGGACGTAGCTGAGGGCGTGGCCGGGCTGGGTGAAGGCCACCTTGTGAGGGCGTATGCGGGCCTGCCGCCAGGGCCAGGAACCGATCCCGTAGTCAGGCATGCGCGGCCCTTTCCCCGGCCGGGTCCGTGTGGGTGACGCGCCGGAGTTCACCGATGTCGAAGAACTCCCACTGGTTCGGCGGCATCATCCCCGACACGTGTATCTGCCCCCGGGCGAAGTCGACGATAAGCGTCACGTGTACGAGGGAAGGCTGCTTCAGGGTCCAGCACACCAGGAACTGGCCGTCCCGCAGGGCGCGGGCACGATACGGGACGGGGCCCACACGCACGCCCCGGGCCGGACCGTTGAGATGGTCGAACGAGAGGGTTCCAACGTCGAACGTCATCCGGTAGCGGCGCCCAGAGGAGTACGCGTAATCCATGACGGTCCCCGACAGTTCACCCGTCGAGGGACCGAATATCTGGTCCTCTTGCGGTGGGGGCAAGGGAATACTTGGCACGGCTAAATCTCCTGTTTTCGATAAGTGCTTCGGGTAGGCATATCGGATTCACGCCCAGGCGGGTTCCGTGTTCGCACCGGGAAGTGAGCGCACAGTGCGACAGGAGGCGAAATCCACCAGTTGCGAGGCGAGGATCTCCAACTGGGACTGGATATGCGGATCCTGGCAGCGCCCGTCAGGATCGAACCGGGTCCGGGAGGTATCCACGGCCACCCCCAAGGGAGTGGGCCATCCCCTCAGTGCGTGCACCGTCGTGCGCAGCGAGGCAAGCGCTGATGCTCCGCCCTGCGCTCCCTGCGCCAAGGCGATCAGGCCCACCGGCCTGCCGCTGAAGTACGGGGCGCGCCTGCCGCGGAGGTCTTCGGCGTAGTCGAGGGCGTTCTTCACCAGTCCTGACATGCCTCCGTGGTAGGTGGGCGTGGCCAGGATCAGCGCATCCGCTGAGGCCATCACCTCCACCAGATAGCGCTCCTTGGGGCCTCGGGGTGATCCCCAGTCGTACAGGGGAACGTTCAGGTCACCGGCGGTGACGCACAGAGTGCGCCCTCCCAGCCGCTCAACCTCTGTCAGTGCTACGCGCAGGACCGTCTCTGTGGCCGAGCCGGGCCGAAGGGAGCCGCCGATCCCGGCCACCGTCACATCACTCACCAAGCCTGCCTTTCGTCGGGTTTCCCTCTTCCCGCAGGGAAGTTCCCGCAGCTCGAGCAGGTGCAAGGGAGTGTCGTGCCCGGGCCGTGCATCCTGCAGCGCAGGAGAAGAAGGAGGGAATGCGGTCGAGGATACGTTCCCGGGTACGACCTTGGTGATCAGCGCTGCTTATCTCCCCGATAACCAGCGCCTGTTGGCAGGAGCGCAGACGTTGTCCGTAAGGTCCGTAAGGGCGCAGAAATCGCAGCCCCTTGGAGGGGGAATGCGCTTTCAACATCTCCTCTATCACAACGACTTGTTGTGCGGAAAGGGCATGGACGTGAGTGAAGTAACCATCGATGGACGATCTTTGACTCTCGACGCTGTCGAGGTCGTGGCCCGCCAAGGCGGCACCACCCTCGTCTACGCGGATTCCGCGCTGAAGGCATCCCGTCGCTCCCGGGACCTGAAGCTGGGGCTGATCGACACCGGGCAGCCCATCTACGGAGTCACCACCGGCTTCGGGGATTCTGTCACCAACCAGATAGCCCCGCAGAAAGCCGCGGAACTACAGCGGCACCTGATCCGCTACCACCTCAACGGCACCGGACCCCTCGCGCCGGCCGAGGTCGTGCGTGCCACCCTTCTCATCCGCGCAAACTGCCTCGCCCGCGGCAACTCCGGCGTACAGCCCGACGTCGTCGAACGCCTCCTGGACCTGCTGCGCCACGACGTGCTCCCCCAGGTCCCGGAGCGAGGATCAGTCGGCGCCTCCGGCGACCTGGTACCCCTGTGCTACGTCGCCGCCACTCTGATCGGCGAAGGCGAGGTCACCTACCAAGGTCAGACCCGTGACGCCGGGGATGTGCTGGCCGAACTCGGGCTGGAAGCGATCGTCCCGGAGGCCAAGGACGGCCTCGGCCTCATCAACGGCACGTCCTTCTCCGCCGCGTTCGCCTCCCTCGCCATCCGGGACGCGCAGCGGATCGCCAACGCCGCCGACGTGTGCACCGCGCTCGCCTCCGAAGCCCTGCTGGGCAACCGGGGCCACTACGCGCCGTTCATCCACGACAACCGCCCCCACCGCGGCCAGATCACCTCCGCCGGCCTGCTCTTCGCTCTGCTGGACGGCTCACAGCTCTCCCTTCCCCACGACCAGGTCGTCAGCCTCAACGACTCCCTCGACGGCGCCGGGCACGGCCGGCTGAAACGGTCCATCCAGGACCGCTACTCACTGCGCTGCGCCCCCCATGTCAACGGCGTGCTGCGCGACACCCTCACCTGGGTGGAGGACTGGATGACGACGGAGATCAACGCCTCAACCGACAACCCGCTGTTCGACGTCGAAGCAGGCGCGGTGCACTCCGGCGGAAACTTCTACGCCGGGCACGTCGTCCAGGCCATGGACTCGTTGAAGGTGGCCACCGCATCAGTCGCGGATCTGCTGGACCGGCAGCTTCAGCTCATGGTCGACGCCAAGTTCAACAACGGGCTGACCGAGAACCTTATCCACCGTGTGGAGGGCGATGCGTGGGAGAAGGGTCTGCACCACGGCTTCAAGGGCATGCAGATCGCCTGCTCCTCCCTCACCGCGGAAGCACTCAAACACTCGGGTCCGGCGACGGTGTTCTCCCGCTCCACCGAGGCCCACAACCAGGACAAGGTGTCCATGGCACCGATCGCCGCCCGTGACGCGCGTCGCATCACCGAACTCACCCGCGAAGTCGCCGCGATCCATCTGCTTGCCGCGTGCCAGGCCCTCGACCTGCGCGGCATCGACGGCATGAGCCCCCGCACCAGGGCCGTGCACGCACTCATCCGTACGGTGGCGCCGTTCGTGGACGCGGACCGGCGCATGGACGGAGACATCAAGGCCGTCGTCGCCCTGATCTCCTCCGGATCCATCGAGCGGGCCGCCCAGATCACCGACACCGCCACGGCTCCCGCCGAAGCCGCCGCCTGATTCCGGAGAAGAGCACACGCCATGTCCCAGCACAGCAAAGAGCAGGTTCTGGCCCGGTTCCGTGACATCGTCGTGGGTCCGACCCGGTTCGCCACCATCGCCGCCGTCTTCGAACTCGGTATCCCCGCACAGCTGAAGGCAGCAGGCTCCGACGGCATGCACATCAAGCAGCTCTCGGCCGTCACCGGCGTGGGCGCCCACAACCTTGCCCAACTCCTTGAGCTGCCCGTCAAGGAAGGTCTCCTCGCCCGCGACGGCGCGGGACACTACCGGCTGGACGGCCTCGGTCTCCTCGACCACGAGGACCTTGCCCGCATCACCCCCTGGCTCGACCTGATCAAGGAAGTGTGCCTGCGGCAGGTCTACCACCTCACCGAGAGCGCCAGGACCGGTCGGGTGATCGCGTTGAAGGAACTCTTCAACGTCGAAGGCATCTTCTACAGCAACATGGACAAGATGCCCGCCCAGCATGCGGTGTGGGCGAAGGCCATGGCACAGGTCACCGGCCTGGTCGACCCGTGGCTGTTCTCCCAGCTCGACTTCGCGCAGGACGCCCGTGTCCTGGATCTGGCGGGGAACACCGGGCAGGGCGCGATCCTCGCCCACAAGTACCACCCCGGGAAGGGTCTGCGCGTCGACTGCCTCGACCTGCCCGAGAAGGAGAGCGAAGCCGTCGCCGCCTTCAAGGCCGCAGGGCTGGATGGGGTGTGCTCTTTCATCGGCGGTGACGCCTTCCAGCCACTGCCCACCGGCTACGACGTCATCATGATCAAGCACTTCCTCGACATGTGGGACCGGCAGAACGCCGTCAAGATACTCACGAACGCCTACGAGGCCCTTCCGGCGGGCGGCACCCTGTACGCGGTGCACCTCGTCTTCCCCGAAGCCGGGGGAAGCGGAGTGGAGGAGTTCTTCCCGGCCTACTTCCTCGCCTGCACCATGGCCCAGGGCGGCCCGCAGACGTCCGCCACCTACGCCTCCTGGATCGCCGAGGCCGGGTTCGCCATCAAGAGCATCACCGAGCAGGACACCACCGCGTTTCCGGCCGACACGGTGCCCGTGCACAGCATCATCTGCGCCACCAAGGCCGCCTGAGCGTGTCCTGCCACCCCCTCTACCTGCCTGAAGGGATCCCCATGGCCCTGCGCCCCCCGTACGAAACCGACCCGGTGCTCCTTGCCGTCGCCGCGGAAGTACCCAAACCCGTCTTCTCCACCACCGAACTCCTCGACCATGCGCGCCCGCAGTTCTCGGACAAGCTGCTGGACATGGTCGGCAACCTGGGCATCACCAAGCGGCATTCCATCCTCGCCAACTACCCGGACGTGATCTTCCACGGCGCCGATCCGAAGCTGGACACCGAAACCGCCGACCTCGCCGTTGCCTCCGCGCGGGCCGCTATGGCGAAGGCCGACATCGCCCCGGGCAAGATCGGGCTCGTCCTCGGCGTCACCTCCAGCCCCGGCCGGCTCCTGCCGTCCCTGGTCTGCGACGTCATCGCCCGCATGCCCGAACTCCCTCGCGACGTCGCCAACCTGTCGATTGAGTACATGGGCTGCTCGGCGATGGCGAAGGTGGTGGAGACCTGCCGCTGGTATCTCGCCGCCAACCCCGGCAAGCAGGTCCTGACCGTGTTCACCGAGGCCATCACCCCCCTCTCGCCGCCGCTGTCCGGCAGCTACCGGCACTTCACCGAAGTCCCCACCGCCCAGCGGCAGTCCACCGTGGATGCCCTGCACGCCTTCCTCTTCGCTGACGCGAGCGTGGCGATGGTGTTCGGTGCGCACGGCAAGGGCCCCTCCTTCGGTCCGGTGAAGAACCTCACCAACGATCTCCCGGAAGACACCGAACTCGGCACCGTCCCCGACGGCGGATCTGACATCCCCGTCGTCCAGGCAGACCACGGCCGACGCCTGTACACCCTCTCCCCGGAGGTCACCCCACGCGGCTCCCGCTACGCCAAGCAGACCATCGCAGCCGTCCTCGACGACCCCGCCTGCACCCTGAACACACCCGGCGACGCCTCCGTGTTCTTCATGCACACCGGAAGCACACGCATCCTCGACGCCCTGTGCGAAGGGTTCCTCATAGAGAAGAACAGCCCGGTCGCGGCGGCCTCCTACAATGTGCTGCGCGACTACGCGAACACTCTCGGCTGCTCCGTCCCCCTCATGGTCGCCGAAGAGGTCCGCCGTCCCGGTGGGCAGGGCCTGGTGTGCGCCTTCGGCCTGTCCTTCTCCGCCGGCGCCTTCACGATCAACATTCCCGCCGAGGGCTGGATGCCCTAGGGTCGCCGGCCGTGGTCTCAAGTCCTGGCGAGAAGAAACAGGTTTGCTGCCTGACGAGCAAGACCCGGTCTGTGGGCGGGCGGCTGCAGCAGCGAACGGCCCTTTTGACCGCGATCTCCATGGCGAAGAGGGTAATCACCTCTCCCCGGCCGGTGTGATGCCGTGATCACGCTGTGACTGGTGTGATCACGGCGTCGGAGCCTTCCCGGCCAGCCCCGTTTACCGGGCTGAGCCCGGATGGCGTCCCGAGCCGGACACCGTTGGCGAATTCGGCGGTCGTCGCCAAATGACCTAGCTGTTGCTGGCCATGACGTTGGTGACGCTCGTGCGGAGGCGTGAGGCTGGAGGACGGTTTCCGGCGGTGGTGTGGGGCCGGTGGTAGTTGTAGTGGACGTTCCAGACTGCGATCGCTCGGGCTCGCTCTGCTTCAGAGGTCCAGTTGCGGGCGTAGAGCGGTTCTTCGGCGAGGATGCGCCGGTATCGCTCGACCTTGCCGTTGTGGCGGGGTGTGTAGGGTCTGGTCCGCTGGTGGCGGGAGGCCCATAGGGCCAAGGTGCGCGTGAAGGCTGCGGCGCGGCAGTTGGCGCCGTTGTCGGTGACCACGTGAACGACCCTGTGGATGCCGTGGGCGGCGAAGAACGCGCGGGCGCGGCTCAAGAACGCCACGGTGGTGGCGGCCTTCTCGTCGGGAAGGGGCTCGGTATAGGCCAGGTGGGAGAATCCGTCGACGGCGGAGTGCAGGTAGACGTCCCCGCCCTTGTCGCCGGCGGTCTTCGCGCGCTGGGCTGCCTTGGCCTGCTCGGATCCGCGTCCATGTGCCCGCCGTCCTCCGCCTTCGGGGATGCGTCCGACCTTCTTGACGTCGAGGTGGACCGTGTGGCCTGGGTAGCGGGCCACGATTTGTTTCGGCGGGCGGCGGTTGGCGGAGCCGTAGGGATCGAGGAACCGGCGGTGGTTGATGCCCAGACGTGCCAGCCACCGGCCCACGGTGCGTTCGCTGATCCGCACGCCCTGGCCCGCGAGCTCGAGCGCGATCCTGCGCGCTGACCACTTGTTGTCCCGCCGTAGCTGCTCGATTCGCTCGACGACGTCGGGCGGGGTCTGAGTCGGTGAGGAGTGCGGAACACTGGAACGGTCTCGCAGCCCGGCTTCGCCGTACTGGTCGTAGCGGTTCTTCCATTTGGACAGGCAGGCGCGGGAGACGCCGGCCTCGGCGGCGACGTGGGCGATCGGACGGGTGCGGCAGCGTTCGATGAGCCTTCGGCGTCCCTCGATGTTCAAGGGCGCGTTCGTATGCGTCACTGGAGCACCTCGGTGGTTCGGCCGGCCGCGATCACCGTGCGGAGGGGGAATGCGATGAGCAGCGCGATGGCGATCAGGAATCCGCTCGACCACAGCGGCCCGAGGTTCCCGGCTCCGGTGCTGAGGGTGGTCGCGGCGATGAGGGGGCCGACGGCGGCGCCGACGTTGAGTGCCGCGGTCGCATACGAACCGGCCATGGTAGGGGCTCCCGCGGCCTCGTAAAGGACCCGCGTGATCAGGGTGCTGCCCAGCGCGAACGACAGAGCACCCTGGACGAACACGAGGGCAAGCAGAACAACCGGCTCATCGGCCAGCACGGCCAGGGCCGGCCAGCCGATCAGCAGCAGCGGACCACCGACCGCGATGACCGGGCCGGGGTTGTGGTCGGACAAGCGACCGGCGACGATGACGCCGACGAAGGAACCAATGCCGAAGAGGACCAGGGCGACAGAGACCCACAGCTCACTCAGCTTGGCGGTGCCGGTCACGACGGGGGCGAGGAAAGTGAAGCTGGCGAAGGTGGCCGCATTCACCAGCGCGCCCAGCAACATCACCAGGATCAACCGTGGCCTTGCCAGCTGGGCGAGCTCCGCTCGCAAGGCCGGCCCGTCAGTCGCCTGTTCCTTCACACGTCCCGCTGGGATGCCCTTCAGGATGCCCAGAGCTGCCGGCAGACAGAGAGCGGCAACAGCCCAGAATGTGGCCCGCCATCCGAGCAGGGCGCCGAGCACCGAGCCACCAGGGACACCGGCGATCGTGGCCGCCGTCGTGCCTGACAGCAGCACGGCCAGCGCACGTCCCTTCTTGTCGGGCGAGACCAACGTGGCGGCAGCCGTCAGAGCGACAGCGAGGAACCCTGCATTCGCGAGCGCAGCAACGACCCGGGTAGCGAACAGGACCGGGAAGCTCGTGGTGCTGGCGCCCACGGCGTGAGCTGCTGCGAAAGCCAGGATGAACCCGAGCAGGCTGGAGCGTCTGGGCCAGTTGCGGGCAAGTGCGGCCACAAGCGGGGCGCCGACGATCATTCCAATCGCGAAAGCGGAGGTGAGCACGCCTGTTGTCCCGACGCTGACGTCGAGACCCGAGGTGATGTCCGGCAAGAGGCCGGCGAGCATGAACTCCGAGGTGCCCATGGCGAAGACCGCCAGGGCAAGCAGGTACAGCGGAAGAGGCATCGAGTGGCTCCGAGGCGAGGAGAAGCACGAGAAGGTCATCTCGTCACCGCGGCCAGCCCCTAAGGGCGCACCCGTCCGACCGCAAAACGCGGCGCGACGGCAGGGCTATGAGCTCAGTGCTTCAGGGGGCTGACGGCGTGACCGAAAGCCCCCACCTTGTCTGACTCAGGACTCGACATGGCCCGCACGCTACCCGACCGATGCCCGTCGAAGCATCTTGGTTTCACCGACATCGGCTTGTGTCACCAACGTCATGTCCCGCAACAGCTAGCGGTGACCACCCGGTCGCGGGCGGCTCGCAGGGCGAGGGTGAAGCTGTGCCCAATCGATCCTTGGCCGGATAGGGCGCTCTCGGCACTCCAACTGCTGCGTACGGCTCGTTCGATGTCGGAAAGAAGCAACGGCGTCATGCCCGTGATCCTGCCTGCAAGCACTGACAACGGCCGGAGGCTGACCGGTACGGCACCTTCGACCGGAGCCCGCCCGGTGCGGCCCGCGACGCCTCACCCTGATCACCGCGCTCGCCCACGCCGACGGACCCCTCACCGCCGACGGCATCGCGCTCGCCACCCGCTGACGCTCTGACGTCGTCCGACACCTTGATGCAAGGTCACGCTGACCAATGCGAAGACCGATGCAGTCTAGAGCTGACATATGCAGAGTCAAGCCGTACCGGACAATCAGTTTTGATCATAGACAGCGAATAGAGCCCCGGCCCGAAATCGAGTATTGCTCCGCGTGTTGGTGGCGAGCAGAGGTCGGCCGTGGTCGTACGATGGCGGCCGCCCGAGTAGGAGTGCCCCGGTTCCTGGGCCCCGGTGTTCACTGCGCGCGGCGATCATCAGGGCGCGCCCCGGATGGTGACCGTTGACCTCGGCCCTGAGGGGCTCGACCCCTCCGGCAACGGGACACCCGGGTTTGTAGATCGTGATCTTGTTGGTCGGGTGCCAGGTCTCGGGCTGAACTGATCCCCGTCTCGATTGGTCTGGTCCGATGCCCTTGCCGTCTCAGCGGAGCTGGTCGGTGGAGGGGCTGATGGCGCTGTCCGTGCCGTAGAAGCGGCCCTGGTCGCACAGGGCGTCGATCTCGGCGTTGTCTTCCTCGCTCAGTTGTGCATCCAGCGCGACGCTGATGACGCCTCGGGCGTGGGCCAATCGCCGAGCGACATCCCAGTCGGCGATGAATTGGCCGACGGTGTACTCGTCGGCGGTTCCGGATGCCTGGCGGGATCCGAGTCGGTCGAGGGACACGACGAACTCGTTCAGGTCCTGCAGTACTGCGACGACCTCGCTGAGGGGCATGCGGATCTCTCGGGAGGATATGTCCATCAGCCGATTCAACTCCAGAGTTGGTGCTCGGGCCCAGAGCCTGATCTTGCTGGTCGGGGCTGGTCCGGGAACGGGTGCGGCCACCGGTGATCATCGGTGTGTGAAGACAGGAGATCAGGCGGTGGCCGCAGGTCACAGCATAGATCCTGCCTGCTGGCAGAAAGCGTTCGAGGTCCTGATGGGCCGTATCGCGGGACGGTTCGTCCGGGTGGAACCCCGGCGCCGGGCACGGGCGTTCGTGCTCGGACTGTTGTCGGACATGCCGCGCAAGAACTGCTGGACACTCGCCGAGCAGGCCGGGGACGCGAACCCGTACGGTCTGCAACACCTGCTGTCGAGGGCCAAGTGGGATGCCGACGCGGTACGCGATGACATCCGCGGCTTCGTCGTCGAGCATCTGCATCACGAGGATGCGGTGCTGGTCGTGGTTGAGACCGGCGACCTGAAGAAGCGCACGGGCACGGAAGATTGGCTCCGTCCGGTGCCGCCGCCCACGTGCGGGCCGATCCGGCCGCAAGGTGTTCGTCTCCGGCAAGAAGAAGCAGAAGACGCCGAAGCAGACGGGTGGCCCTCGCGGGTAGTCCCGTCGCAGTGCCGACAGCTGGGTTGGCCGGGCCTCATCGGGAAGTGCTGGAGCGCGTGCGCCGCGCTGAATTGCGTCGCGAGCCGGATTTGGAGCTGTGGTCGCGGGCGCTGACCGGCTCCTGGGCTGACAAGTCAGTGGGTGGCCATGCCCATCGCCAACAGGCCGAAGGGCATGAAGATCACGGGAACGGATATGAGCCAGCCCATCCTCCAGGATGTTCTTGACCCGACAAAGACGCAGAGCAGTGTCATCAGGAGTGTGTAGACGACCAGGAAGGCGAATCCGATGACACCCGCGCCTGAACCCACCCTGCCTCCTCGTGACATCTGCCGCATGAGCGACGGCAGTTCTCAATGCGTCCCCGCACCCACAATTTGAACATGTTCAAAAACGTTTGGCTAGGCCTTTTCTGAAGGGCCGCGTGCGGGGCGTGGCGGACTGGAAGCCTTCGTGGGGGAATGTGCATGGGGCAGGCAGATGACGGGGATTCACCTGCCTGCCCCTCATTGCGCGACCACCCGCTCGGAATAGGGGGCGAGCAGGTGCCACGAGGCCCCAGGGTCCTTGGGCCCACTCCTGCAGCGGACTGGAGTGCCGGGCCGTCACATCCCTGGGGCGCCCAACGCCACACGGTTCTGCGAGCTGGGAGGGCAGGGGCAGGCCCGGCACGGGGGGAACACGAAGCCGGTTAGCTGAGATAGTCCGCGCGCCCCTCGTCGTCGAGTTCGAAGGGGCCCTCAGGAATGATGCAGAACTCATTGCCCTCAGGGTCCGCCACCACCAGGAACCCGCCGTCGGCGTACTGCTCCAGCCTGCGTCCGCCGAGCGTCTCAACCCGCTGCTGCTCGGCGGCGGGGTCGGCTGAGCTGACGTCGAAGTGCATGCGGTTCTTGCCCGACTTGGGTCCGGCGGTCTGCTGGAAGCCCAGACCCAGGTCGTTCTCTCGCCGCAGCCATACGTGTGGACCCATACGGCCCGCAATCGGCCTGCCGAGCAGTTCAGACCAGAACGTAGCAAGCCGCTCCGGGGCGCTGGCATCGACGATGAGGGCATTGATCCGCATAGGTGAGTCCGCCATGAGAACCACGGCGATATTCGGCACAGTCGGGGATCTTGTGACGTACCCAGTCTGAACTGGGCATCTACCGGGTGTGCGGTTCAGGGGGTTTGGGGCGGTTGCTGCCGCATTTAGCCGGTGTGGTGGTCGAGTCGATCGAGCGTGCGGCCGGTACGGTCACGTTCTGCGCGCACGCCGCAGGGCCGACGGCGAGGTGCCCAAGATGCGGGGTGGTGTCGTGGCGTGTGCACGGCCGGTACGCGCGCCGGCTCGCTGACGCGCCCCTCGGTGGAGCCTCGACGATGGTCGAACTCGTGGTGCGCCGGTTCAAGTGCCTCAATCCGCCGTGTCCGGCGGTGACGTTCACCGAGCAGGTCGACGGGCTAACCAGCCCGCATGCCCGGTACACGCCGCTGCTGAGCACGCTGCTCACCTCGATCGCCGCATGTCTGGCGGGCCGGCCGGGTGCGCGGCTCGCGGCCGCGCTGAGCATCCGCGTCGCCAAGGACAAGCTCCTGGACCTCCTCCGGCAGTTACCGGAGTTGCCGCAGGCCAGCGTGCGCGTCCTTGGGGTCGACGACTTCGCGCTGCGCAAGGGCGGCTCTTACGCCACGATCCTGGTGGACCTGGAACAGCGGCGCCCGGTCGATGTGCTGCCAGGCCGGGACGCCGAGCCGCTGGCCACCTGGCTGCGCGATCACCCCGAGGTCGAAGTGATCTGCCGGGACCGGGCCGGTGCCTATGCCGAAGGCGCCCGCAGCGGGGCTCCGCAAGCCCGGCAGGTGGCGGACGCCTGGCACCTGCTGCGCAACCTCGCCGAGGCGGTGGAAAAGACGGTCGGCGCCCATCACCCGTGCATCCGGACGGCGTTCACCACGGCCCAGGCCGTCGCGGAGTCCGCCGCCGCGTCCACGGGTACGGCGGAGCCGCCCGCGGAGGAGATGCTGTTCGTCCCTCCGGACGGCACCAGGGACGTCCTCGGGCGCCCGAGGCGGCTGGTGGCCCGCACCACCGAGCGGTACACAGCGGTGCAGCAACTGCTCGCCGAGGGTGAATCTCTGGCCTCGATCAGCCGTCGGCTGCGGCTGGACCATTCAACAGTGCGGCGCTTCGCCCGCGCCCAAAGTCTCGACGAACTGCTGGTCAAGGCCACCAGCCGGGCCTCGATCCTGGACGAGTACAGGCCCTACCTGCACGAACGCTGGCGCGAGGGCTGCCACGACATCCCTCAATTGCACCAGGAACTGCGCGCACGTGGCTTCGCCGGAAGCATCCAGTGCGTCCGCCGCTACTTCCGGCCCTTCAAGAAATCGCACAGCCCCAAGCCGCGCAACTCGTTCACGCCTGCTCCCGAGCCACGACCCGCCCCGAAACCCCGACGCATCGTCCGCTGGATCATGACCAACCCTGGACACCTCGCCGAGAGCGATGCGGCCGAACTCAAACAGATCCGGGCCGCCTGCCCGCACCTCGACGCCACCGCAGGCCACGTCCGCGACTTCGCCGCCATGATGCGCGACCTGCGCGGCGACGACCTGCCCGCTTGGATGGACCGCGTCCTCGCCGACGACCTGCCCGCCCTGCACTCCCTGGTCAACGGCATGAAACGGGACCTGGACGCTGTCACCGTCGGCTTGTCGACGCCATGGAGCTCAGGCCAGGTCGAGGGCCACGTGACCAGAGCCAAGCTCCTCAAGCGCATGGGCTTCGGCCGGGCCAACCTCGACCTCCTCCGCAGACGCATCCTCCTCAGGACGTGATCGCCGAGCTCGCCATATGCTGCAGGCCATCTGCGGACTGACGGAGGGATCGGACACGGTGAGCGAATCGTTCTTGCTGGTCTGCGACGACCTGCCGCACACCGTAGTCCTGACTGACGCCGGCCCCCGGGCCATCGAGATCGTGAAGCTACTGCACCGGCGAACCGGGCAGAGTTTGTGGCGCTGCAAGTCCCTCATCAGCCACCTGCCCGCGACCATCCTCGAGAACGTGCCGGAAGAAGTCGCCACCGCCATGGTGGCCGAACTCCACGAAGCCGGTGCCGACGCCCATGCCGAGGCGAATCAGTAGGCTTCGGCCCCCTCATCGTCACAAGATCCCCGACAGAGCCCAGAAATCCCGTGCAGCGGCTACGCCCGCCAACGTGCCACTGCAGATCAACGAGGGAGTCGTCCGTCTGGACTTCAAGGGCGGGATCAGCTTCCGCGTCGAAGGCGCCATCGCCCAAGGACTACGCCGCTGCGGCCTGCGCAGAAGCCGCTACACCGGCATGGACAAGACCTGCCTCCAGCACGTACTCACCGCCACGGCCCTCAACCTCATCCGCACGGACGCCTGGCTGACCCAGACCCCGCTGGCCAAGACCAGGACCTCTGGCTTCACGCGCCTTCGCCCTGCATAACGCACCGCCGAATTCGCCAACGGTGTCCGCCGAGTGGTGTAGCAGAGATCTCGACGTAGCCCCGGTCACGGCGTCGCTACGCACAGATGCACGCCACTCGGTTTGGCGACGGTGCCCGGATGAGCTCCCCGCGCCGATCCGGGTGGTCAGCCCTGGTGCTCAAAGTCCGCGAATGGTGAGTCGCGCAGCGGCAGGGGCTTCGGCCACCAGGGCGGCCGTCCGTGCGGGCAGCGGGCGCTCAGGTACTTCCCGTCCGGTGGGGCGACGTTGTACACCAGGTCGCCGACCAAGACGGCCGAGAGCACCAGCAGCCCGGCCAGGCTTGCGGTCAGTACCCGGACGAGGCGGCGGCGCGACCGCGGGAGGAAGCGCCTGGCCAGGAGGAAGCCCAGCGGGAAGGCGCAACAGTACGCCGCGATGAGCGGAAGGGTGGTGAGGAGGTAGAAGCGCGGGCTGTCCGCGATGTCGTACGCCGCCGGCCACGCGATGTTCATACAGTAGGACCAGGTGTCGCTGATGAAGGCGCCGGCTTCGGCCTCGGCCAGCAGGCCGAGCACTAGTCCGGCGAGCGGCAGCAGGCAGCCCCACCCGCCGCACGAGTCAGGCTGGGAGCCCGGTTCCTGTTCAGCTGTCACTGCCCCTCCCATCCGGTCAGGACGGTGGCCGTCGGTCAGCGGTTCCGACACGCGGGCGATCGTGCCCCATCGAGTGCGTAGTCACTGGCCGAGCTGATTCGCTCGCTGTGGAGGAAGTCGGCGATTGCCCTCACTTGGTTTGGGGTTGAGAGGTTCGGCCATGGAGCCTTCGGAGAGGTAGCGGCGGTCGAAGACCTGCCACTCGTCGTGGAGTTCGGCCAGGACCGCGGCGGCGAGTCGGCCGAGGGCGGCGGGGTTGGGGAAAGACCTGGACAACGTCGGCCCGTCGTTTGATCTCCCGGTTCCACCGCTCCAGCGGGTAGGTGGACCAGATCTTCTTCCAGTGCGCTGGCGGGAAGTCAGCGAACGCGGTGATATCGGTGGCAGCGTCCAGCAGCATGGTCTTGACGTGTGGGAACTGCCGTCCGGGCATGTCGGCGACCACGTCCAGCTGGGTGCGGACGGCTGCGGCGGTGGTCTGCGCGAAGATGGTGCGGATCGTTGCCGCCACCATCTCGCCCGAAACCTTGTCGATCACCGAAAAGACGTCGCGGACGAAGTGAACCCGGCATCGCTGCCAGGCCGTGCCGAGGAAGACGGTGCGGATCGCAGCCACCAGCCCGCTGTGGCTGTCGGAGATGACCAGCTGGACGTTCTCCAGCCCTCGGGCCCGAAGCGAGCGCACGAACTTCGTCCAGAACGGCTTCGACTCGCTGTCGCCGACCATCAGGCCGAGGATCTCGCGGTGCCCGGTGGCGGAGATTCCGGTGGCGATGACCACGGCCTGGGAGACGATCCGGTGGTTCACGCGGGCCTTGCAGTAGGTGGCGTCCAGGAAGACGCAAGGAAAGACGGTGTGATCCAGCGGCCGTTCCTTGAACGCATCCAGTTCGGCATCGGGTTCGGCGCAGATCCGGGAGACCTCGGACTTGGAGATCCCGCTGTCCGACCCGAGTGCTTTGACCAGGTCATCGACCGAACGAGTCGACACGCCCTGTTGAGCCGACCCTCGGTCAGAGGTCAGCGACCGGTCTGATGCGTCAGTCCAAGGTCTGCGTCAGTTCGCTTCGGCTTGATGTGTGAACGATACGGCCGTACGCTCCGTTGACGATCGGCATGTAGGGCGGGACGTGGCCGCACTCGATGTCGGCGATAATCGGAACGTTGAGAGGACCGAGTGCGTCGAGGACGGCCTCGTGTTGGCTGAGTGACCGGTTGTCGGGTGCGTTGGTCCGGCCGACGAGAACCGCGTTTGCCCGGTCGAAGAAACCGGCGAGCCTCATGCCATGCAGGTTCCGGCAGATGGTGAAGGCATCATCGCCTGCTGCTTCCACATACACGAGGAGCCCATCCGGTGGCTCGTTGCGAGCGAAGGTCGAGACGTCGAGGTAGGCCGTCCCCGCGAGGTTGCAGAGAGTTTCGATGCAGCCGCCGATCAGTCTTCCCTCAGCGTCCACGTCACCGCCGCCGTCGAGCCGGGTCCACGCGCCCGCAGAGTCAAGCGTGTACTCGCGTACGTCGGGGCAGGCGGCGAAGTCGTCGAAGCCGGTGGTCCGGTGGCGACCGGGCGGCGTCTGGGTGAACCGGTGCCCCTGGGGCGCTGCGACGATGTCGAGCCACGACCGCAGTCCTCCGGGCACTCGGTAGGGCGTGTCCATGAGGTTGTTGCCATGGACGGTCGCCGTCCCGGTGAGCAGAGTCATCGGCGTGATCAGAGTCGATATGTCGGAGAATCCGACAAGCCAGGTGGGCTCTGCCTCCCGCAGCTTGTCCCAGTCGAGCAGTGGTAGTAGGTCAATCGCCGTCTCTCCGCCCCACGGCGGCACGATGGCCTTGATGGTGGGGTCGGTCAGCATCGACATCAGTTCGCTCGCGCGGTCAGCGGCCGAAGCACTGACGTGCCCGGAGCCGTCCATGCACCGGCCGATGACGACCTCGTACCCGCGGTCCTGAACGTCATGAACGGCGGCATTGAGGCGCTCACGCAGTTCCTTCGCAACCCCGCTCGACGGAGAGGTGACACCCACACGGTCGCCGGGACACAGGGGGGACGGGTATCGAACAGCCATGCGCTGAATTTTGACATAGTGCCGCGTCCTGAAGACACCGAGTTCTATGCGCTCCAAACGGTCCAGATGCCGTTCACCAGGTTCAAAAACACCTAGTGAGTCGCCACCGCCACCGCTCGCTGCCCCGGTGCCGTGAACAACTGCAGCCGAAACGACGTCCGCCCCGCACGGAACATGTGGTCGTCCACGGTGCGCCGGCGCGGAGCAGCACGCCTACCTGCGCTGGCGCAGCCAACACCGCCGCCACTCCCGCGTGCTCGAAGCCCAGCGCCGCGAACGCGCCCGCATCCGATCCGAACGCCGGCACCGCTGGGGCCGACCACACCACACCGCAGCATGATCAACCCACCCGGCGCACGTTCACACCCAACGCACTAGCCGCCCTGGTTGCGTGACCGCTTGGGCACCAGCGCGGCGAGCACGGCGCTGGTGTCCCGCAGCGACTCGGGTACGAACTCCACGGCTCCGGTCCCCCGAGCTCGGTCCAGTATGTGCCGTTTGGGCCACGAACCCCCGAGGTCCCTGCTCAGCTGGCTTGCGGTCACCATGTCGGAAAGGAACATCATGTGCTCGTCCAACCGATGTTCCCCGGCCTTGGCCAGGCGCACCGCGTTGATCAACCTATGCCGCACCGTCGGGTCCGGGTAGTACCGCTCCCGCCGCAACAGCCCCCTGCCCGGCACGCGCCGGATCAGACCGCGCGCGACCAGCGCGCCGCGGTGCTGCAGGAACGCGATGCGCCGCCTCCGCACTCACTTGTAGGGCACCACCACCTCGCCCGCGTGCGCCAGTTCGGCCAGCAGTTCATCGGCCCAGGCCAGGCCGGTGGAGTCGGCGTTGACCAGCTCGATCTCGGCCCGGTACGGGCGATACGCGTCAAGGCCGAACACGGTGGACTTGCGTGTCCGGACCGCCAGCTTGCCGCGCAGCGCGAGCTCGCCGAGTTCAGCCACCGCGCAGCCGACCCCGGCCTGGTCGGAGTCGATCACCTTGCCGGTCTCGGCGAGTGAGAGCAGAGTGAATTCCTCGGGCAGCGTGAGCGGACCAGCCATGGGCCCATCCTGCACGATGACGGCAGCCGTAAAAAGCGGCTCCGATCCACCTGTTGAGGCTCTGTGACACAGCGTTACGGCCGGTGGGCGGTCTCCTCGGTGGGGTGCGCCCGGCGTCGCGCGCCCGTCCTCCACTGCGAACCGTGACCCGGTGAACCTTCGCGGTCAACTAGGACGGCTTCCTTGTGGAGAGATTCCGTGTGTCCGGGCGGGCGGATACGCCTTTGCTGGGTGAAGCTGAAGGCGTGAGCATCAGTAGCGAGCGCCAGGTAAGTGCTGAGCAGATCTACGCGGCTCTGGCCGCTCTTGAGGCTGTACCAGTGGCAGATCCGGAGAAGCGCCCCGAAGCGCCGCAGGAAGACGACCGCCTGCACCTGTTGGGCAGTCTTCTGGCGAAAACGGAGCTTGAGATCACCGCCGCAACCCGTCTGACTGAGGAAGGGGAGATCGAGGACGTCCTTGAGACATTGCTCGGTTGGGGGGAACAGCTGGGAGCGGACCCCGGTCTCGCGGTCAACGTCCTGACGAACCGGCTGCAGCGCACCGCGCTGCAGGTCTCCGAACCCGGGGCAGAAGAAGTGCCACCGGGCCGGGAGGCAGCCTTCGCGGCTTCCATGACAGCGGTGTACGCGCTCAGCGCCCATCTGCACGCCGAACGCGGCGACACAGAGGGAACCCGACGCGCTCTGAGCGGGGCTGAAGAGGCCCTCATCGACGTCCTGCAAGGCATGCATGACCTGCGCGTCGCCATCGGGGACGCACCCGGGCCCGAGAACGAAGCCGACAACTGACATAACGCGAGCCGCAACGGTGGCCCGCTGCTCACCATCCCGGCCCGAAGGAGTCTCATGACGGACAGAATGACGATGCAGGCGTGGGTAGTGGACGGGCCCCGGCCCGTAGAGGAGGATCCCCTCCGGTTGGTCGGGAAGCCCGTTCCGGTGCCGGAGGACGATGAGCTGCTGGTGCGCGTGCGCGCGTGCGGGGTGTGCCGCACGGACCTGCACGTCATCGAGGGTGACCTGCCGGTGCACCGTCCCGGGGTCACGCCGGGTCACGAGGTGGTCGGTGTGGTCGAGGGCTTCGGGGCCGCGGTGCGGGACTTCACGGTCGGGGAGCGCGTGGGAGTGGCCTGGCTGCGTCGCACCGACGGGGACTGTGTGTACTGCCGGCGGAGGTCCGAGAATCTGTGCCCGGCCTCGCTCTACACGGGCTGGGACGCCGACGGGGGTTACGCCGAGTACACGACGGTGCCGGCCGCCTTTGCGCACCGGCTGCCCGGCGAACTCGACGACATTGCGCTCGCCCCGATGCTGTGCGCGGGCATCATCGGCTATCGCGCGCTGCGCCGGGCGTTGCTGCCGCCGGGCGGGCGTCTCGGGCTGTACGGCTTCGGGGGCAGTGCCCACCTGTGTGCGCAGGTCGCGATCGCCGAGGGTGCCACCGTGCACGTCATGACACGAGGTGCGGCCGCCCGGCGACTGGCTCTGGAACTGGGTGCTGCCTCGGCGCGGGGCGCCTACGACGTGCCGCCCGAGCCTCTGGACAGCGCGATCCTCTTTGCCCCCGTCGGTGACCTGGTACCCGTCGCGCTGCGAGCCCTGGACCGTGGCGGCGTGCTGGCCATCGCCGGCATCCACCTGAGCGACACGCCGCCGTTGCACTACGAGAGCGATCTCTTCTACGAGAAGGAGTTGCGCAGCGTCACCGCCAACACCCGTGAGGACGCCCGGGAGTTCCTGGCCCTGGCCGCGCGGCACGGAGTGCACGCGACTACACACGCCTATCCGCTCTCGCAGGCCGGTCAGGCGCTCACGGATCTCAAGGCGGGGCGGTTCGACGGGGCGGCTGTACTCGTGAACGACTTGTCCTGACCGGCTCGTGCGCCACAGCGACGGCCGCCACCAGGCGCTGCACATTGGCCAGCCAGTCCAGCGCCGCAAGGGTGTAGCGGTCGGCCAGACACCAGTCCGCCCGCGGCCCGTGCCACCCGGCCGGCCGACGGCAGTCCGGCCGCTGCGCCTCGGTGTCCGGCTCGGCCGTCATGCCCCAGCACAGGCTCGGTCAGCGCAACGCAGTCCTGCATGGCCATGACAGAAACGGCGGCGGTCATCGGCACGCCCAGTACCTCTCGCCGGAGCGGCGAACCGACGAAATGGCCCTTGCAGGGTGACGGAATGCGCTGGGTGGGGCCAGCGGGCCGGGCGGCCGCTGCGCGTTCGATGGCGCTCGCGCTTTGGTGGGTTCCCAGTTTGGGAACGCTGGATCTGCTCGGGGATCTTGGGGCGTTCCTGGAAGGTGAACTCGGTGGCGAGCGCGAGGGCCCGGCGCGCTTCCTCGCTGGTGGTGGAGGGCTGAGTGCGTTCCCGAGCGTGGCCATGGACGGCGCGGACGAAGCTCTCCACCCAGCTGGTGAAGCGTGCGCGCTTGGCTGCGTCGTCGCGGCCGTCGATGGTCTCGGCGATCTCACCCAGCCAGTACGACGACCAGGTGTCCACTCTTGAGAGGCCCGTGCCTCTCGGCCCGCCCGGAACCGACCCGAACAGCGCCCCCGTTGCACTCCAGGACTGGCCTGGCGCCTGCGGGGCCGGGAATGACCTCGTCATGCCTTTCCAGGCCTTGTCCACGTTCGGAGTGCTGAGCATCGGCCCTCCCGGGCTCAATAGGGTCATGCAGTGAAGTACACGCACGGCCTCCAGGTCTCTCCGACCGGTGCGTGTCAAGTCAAATGAGGCGTGTGTGGGCGAGCGAGGGCACCACGATGTTCTCCGGCAAGCACCGTGACACCGGCTTCAACCTGCAGGTCGCCGCCACCCTCGCCGGGGACCTGCTCGCGGTCTCCGCTCCGGTGCCGGGCTCGCGGCATGACGTGTACGCCTGGCGCCAGTCCCACTTCCCGGACGCCTTCGCCGGCCGGGAGAATGTGGGCGACCTGGGCTACGTCGGCTCCGGCATGCTCACCGGACGGCGCAAACCCCCTGGTCAGAACGCCCCGCTGGAGACAAGGTGTTCAACCGGAGCTTCGGCAAGCTCCGTGCCGCCGTCGAACGCGCGATCGCGCACCTGAAGGACTGGAAGATCCTCGCCACCCGCTACCGCGGCCCCCTCACCCGCTTCCCCGCCATCGCCAGGACCGTCACCGCCCTCGCCTTCTACAAGAAGGGCTGGTGAGGCCCTGTGAATAGGCCTCTGGGTTTCAGAAGTACTACGGGCGTCGAAGTGCTCCAGAGGCCGGTGCGGTTGGTTGTGGCCTGATTGAATCCTTGACGTCCGAGGGACGTGCGCGGACGGTAGAGGCGCCATGTGTTGCCATGTTCGCGACAAAACATGGAGACCCCCACACACAAGGAGCCTCATGAGACCTTCAGGCAAGCTCGGCATATGCCTGGCGCCAGTCATCATGACGGCGAGCCTCCTCGGCGCCGGCATGCCGGCGACCGCCGCGGCCGACCCGCTCGTGCTCAACCCGGCCAGCCCCGACAGCACCGGTGCCACCAGCCCGAACTGGTTCGGCTACGCCGCTTCGGGCGGCGGCTACAGCAGCGTCGAATCCACCTGGACGCAGAGCCCCGTTGACTGCTCGCGGGGCGACGGCTCCGTCGTCTTCTGGGTCGGCCTCGACGGCTGGGGCAGCCGCACCGTCGAGCAGACCGGAACCGGAGCGGACTGCCAGAACGGCCGGGCCGACTACTACGCCTGGTGGGAAACGTACCCGGACAATCCGATCAACCCCTACAACGACCCTGTCAAACCGGGTGACACCTTCTATGCCAAGGTCACCTACCAGGGCGGCACCAACTACGAGTTGTACATCGAGGACAAGACGGCGGGCTGGCGCGAGGACCAGGTCGTCCAAGGCGCCTCCGGCGCGAGCAACGCCAGCGCGGAAGTGGTAGGTGAGACTCCCGGATACAGTGGCGGACGGTACGCGTCACTGCCGGACTTCAGCACCGAGAACTTCACCGGATCGCTCGTCGACGGCAAACCGATCGGCGAGATGAACGCCCGGCGCATCGACCTCGCCCGCAACGGGGACACGTTGGCCACCACCAGCGATCTGAGCAACGGCACTGACTTCGCTGTGAGCTGGCAGGCCAATTCACTCGCGGCCAGGAGCCGGGCCGTTCGCTGAGCCACCCACGACAGCCGCCGGCGCACACCGTCGGTGAGAAGTCCGACGCCGCCCCTTCTTGAACCACCGTTCCGCCATCATGGCATGTTCCCGCCATAACCCGGTTGTGCGCCGTCCATTGAGGGGCGCACCCGACAAGCCGACCATGAGCCCCGGTCGGTCGGCCAACCCCCACATGCACTTCTCTCTCCCAAGGAGCGTGCCCCATGGGCATATCCATCGGCGCTGCCGGCAGATCCAGAACCGCGCGGGCCACCGCCACCGTCCTGCTGCTCACCGCCGCGCTGGCACCGGTGGGCGCCAGCACCGCCACCGCCCACGCCTTCGGCCCCAACTCCCCCCGCATCAAGGACAGTCTCTGGGGCGGCTACGTGGCCCAGGGATCCTTCTCCACGATCAGCGGCTCCTGGGTCGAGCCACACGCGACCTGCAACTCGTCCAACGACCTGTTCGCCCCCTGGGTGGGCATCGACGGCTACGGCTCGCAGACCGTCGAGCAGACCGGTGTGCAGACCGACTGTTCCAGCGGCTCCCCCGTGCTATCCGCCTGGTACGAGATGTACCCGGCCGCTCCGGTCTACTGGAACGACTCCGTGTCGGAGGGCGACACCATCACCGCCTCGGTGGTCTCCCACGGCGACAGCACCTACACGCTCACCCTGAGCGACACGACCCAGGGGTGGACGGAGCACGTCGACCAGTCCATCGACGCACAGAACGTCAGCGCCGAGGCCGTCATCGAGTCGCCGACCCAGAGCTACCCGTCCTTCGACCGGCTGGACTTCTCCAATGTGACGGTCGACGGCAAGTCGTTCGACTCGTTCGGCCCGCAGTCCCTGACCAGCGGCGGTTACACACCCGGTCCGCTGCAGGGCGGCTCGTTCACCATGACGCCGGGCGGAGCCGGCCCCCGTGCGCCGCACGCCTCCAGGCCCGGCGCGGTCCGCTACTGACCGACGACCGGCGGGGGCGCCCGGCAGCCCCCGCCGTCCGTCGCTCTTCGAACCTGCTCGGCACCGGCCAGGCCCGCAGCCGCACCAGCACAGCGGTCGAACGCACCGTCCCCTTCCAACTCATCTGCCAGACCGTACTCGTGCTCTGGTACGCCCCGCCGGGAACACCGACAGCGACGTCCAAGCCCGCCGCGCAGCCGCCCCCTGGTACCGCCGCAAGCAACACGTCGCACTCGAAGACGTGATCATCGCCTTCCGTCGAGCCCGGATTACCGACGCCAGCCGCCAACCCGACCCCGCGCGCTACTCCCCAACACCCCGCCGACCAGCACGGCTACCGCCGCGTAACGGCGCGCTGGCCTATTCCGTGCCCTGTGGAGCCAGCGGCTCGTTGGCCGGAGCAGTGGCAGCCGTCTTGGCGCTGCGGCCTTGCGGGACACCGCCGCCTCACTCCTGGCTACCGTCTGGTTCGCCGGACAGCAGCACCTCGTCGAACCCTACGACTATTCGACCTGGATGGCTTGCGCCTGCCGGCCGCTGCCGCGAGGGCGGGGACGAACCTGGCCACCTTCATAGTGCCGTTGCCAGAGGCCAGATCGTAGCTCTTGGTGGCGTTGTAGCCCCACAAGCTGAGGCCGTTGCTGGACACGAGAGCCGTACGGCATCGACGACAAGACCACCCGGCAGGCCTAGTTCGGCAGCGCTGGCCTGGCCGTGCTGTTCGTGAACCCGTACACCGAGCGGATCACGCTGCTCTCCCTGCTCTGGACCGGCTGACGCGGTCTCAGGAGCGCTGTCACACTGGCCCTCGTAACCGGCCCGGGTGTTAGAACTGCACGTCGGAGCAGGCGTAGAAGGCGTTGCCGGTGTCGGCGATGTTCCACACCGCGAGGATGAGGTGCTTGCCGGTGAGCCCGGTGGGGACGGTGCCCTGCTGGGTTACGGTGTCACTGGACGGCGGCTCGCCGTCGTACGGGACGGTCAGGAAGGGCTGTGGTTGCAGTTCCGCGCGGGTCAGCGGCTTGGTGGGGTCGTAGCTGTCGTTGCTGACGAAGTACTCGAAGTCTGTGGTGGCGTGCCGGGCGGTGAAGGTCCAGGTGAAGTCGTAGGTCTGTCCACCGGTGAGCTGGGTGGCGGGCCACTGCCCGCCCCGTGGGTCATCGAGCTGCGCGAACCGACTGTTCCCGCCGCTGCATATGGCGCCGTCCGGCGGCCCCGTTTCCGGGAACCCTTTTGGCCCTTCGACGCTCTGCGGTTCGTACTGGATGTCCCCGCAGTCACTCACGGTCCCCTCGGCACACAGCGCCTGCCGGCTGGGTGGCTGACTGATGTACCCATGACTGCTCGCACTACCGGTGGCCAGCGCGGAGGCCCCAAGCACACCGAGTCCGACGATCACCGCACCGAGCTTTCCGCGCATGGCGCAACTCCTGTGAAAACGTGGGGGTCCAGGGGTGGCGCGAGCGCCCAGCGATTGGTCCGGACCAATACGCACGATAGGCCTGACGGGCGGTCATGTCCATAGGGGTTCTCTTCCCGGCTCCACCATCCGACAATGTGCATGCCAAATCCGGAAGCGTTCCGGGTACGGAGAGGATCCCCCCACATGAACAGGCCTTCTCTCATCGCCGCTTTGTCGGCAGGATGTCTCGCCGTCGTCACGCTGTTCGGCGTGACCGCCGCACCTGCCGAGGCCGCGGCAAGGCCAGCGGACGCGCAGGTCAGCTTCGCCGGGACCGTGGCGCTGGACGACTGCTCCGGGTCCGTCATACGGACCCCCGCCGCGGCGGATGACGACCCGGCGATGGTCATGACCAACGGGCACTGCCTGGAGAGCGGAATGCCCGCCGCGGGTCAGGTCATCACCGACCAGCCGTCCAGCCGGACGTTCACGCTGCTGGACGCAGGCGGAAACCAGGCCGGCACGCTACAGGCCACCAAAGTGGTGTACGCGACGATGACCGACACCGACATAACGCTGTACCAACTGAGCAGCACCTACGCCCAGATCCGCCAGCAGTACCAGATCGACGCGCTGCCGCTGGCCACCACGCACCCGGTGCAGGGGGACAACATCGAGGTGGTCTCCGGGTACTGGCAGTCCACCTACTCCTGCACGATAGACGGCTTCGCCTACGAGGTGAAGGAGGCCGACTGGACCTGGAAGGACTCCGTGCGGTACACCCCGGACTGCCATGTGATCGGCGGTACTTCGGGCTCACCGGTCATAGACACCTCGACCGGCCAGGTGGTGGCGGTCAACAACACCACCAACGAGAACGGCGGGCAGTGCACCCTGGACAACCCCTGTGAGGTGGACCAGAACGGCAACGTCACCATCCACCAGGGCATCGGCTACGCCGAGGAGACGTACCTGATCGCCCCCTGCGTGGGCTCTGGCAACCAGATAGACCTCACCCTGCCGAATTGCGCCCTCCCGAAGCCGTAACACGTCCGGAACGCCCTGGCGAGCGCAGCGCCAGGGCGTTCCCTCCAACGTTGCGCGGCACGGGAGGACTGACCCTCATGGACAGTGGGGCCGGACACGAATCACCCCGTGGTGGAAGGCGGCTGAGGGCCTCCCTGAGGCTCTTCCCGGCGTGCTTGCGGTGAGGGGGCGGCGATGGCAGGTCAGCCCACGTCGAAGATGTTGGGCAGACCGAGCTGGTGGCGCAGCCTGTCGTCGTTCTTGACCAAGGCCAGCTCCGGCGGACTGTACAGCGGGGTGACGGTGCAGCGCGGGGCTGGTGAACCGACGTGGTCGAGCAGAGCGTTGGTGGCCAGCCGGGCCGATGCGTTGGCGCCTTCCATCGTCGCCAGGTCGATGGGGACGGCGACATAGTCGCCCGCCAGATAGAAGTGGGGGATCTCGGTGGCGGCCGACGGCCGGTTGTGGAAGGTGCCGACGGGGTGGATGAGCAGTTCGTCGTCGTTACGCGGGTGCGGTGTGCCGATGTCCGACACGCCCGGGTCCAGGAACCACGAGTGCAGCGTGCGGTCGCTGAGGACGGTCTTGCCAGTGTCGTTGAGCGCAGCCTTCAGCTGTCCCACACCTCGCGGGCGACCTCTTCACGGGTGCACTGCTTGCCCGTCTTGCCATACAGGATACCGGGCTTGTCCCATTCGGAGATGTCCACCGAGAGGCAGTCCACCACGCTGCCGTCGCCGTAGTCGGCACGGAAGTCGCGGTGCGGCCAGTGCCTCGCCTGCGCGATGGCGGTGAGCGACCAGGGCGAGTCGATACAGTCGAGATGCCCTCGGACGGTGTCCGGCCGCTCCGTAAGATAGAACTGAATGCCCGTCATCCAGTCGGTGCGAAGCTTGTCGCAGCGGGCGAGCTGCGGGTCGGCGGCGCGCATGGCGGCACTCCAGGTGAGCCGGGCATGCTCAACCGGGAGCGCACACACGTAGTGGTCGGCACTGACGTTGCGTCGCACCCCCTCCGGGTCCTCGACGAGGGCAGCCGTCACCTCGGCACCGTCGTAGGCGAACTCCCGCAGCGTCCAGCCGACGCGGAACTGCACGCCGAGTGAACGCAGATGGTCCACCCACGGGTCGATCACGCCTCGTTGGTGGGCGCGTTGAGGATCCGGTCGAGCGGGCCGTCGGCACCCCGGCCGAGAGCGTTGAAGATGAACGCCTCCAGCAGCGAGCCCACTGTGCGGGTGCTCGACTCCTCGGCCTTGGTGGCCACGATGTTGCGGGTGACTCCCACGGCTAGGAGACGCTGATACTCATACGACATCTGGGCAGCCCGTGTGTAGGCCCACCAGGGGGTGGCCTCCCACTGGTCGTTGCGGCGCTCGTCGCAACTGGTGAGGAAGGTGAGCAGACGGCCCACGAAGTAGGCCACCTCCCGAGGCGGAAGGCGTCCGAACGTGCCGAAGAACCCCTCAAGCACGCGCCGCAGCGCATCCGGGGTGAGTGGCTGCGGTATCCCCGACCACGGTAGGGGCAGGCGCAGGTCCTCGTACCCGGTCCGTGCGAACATCATCTCCTTGGGAGCCACCAGGTTGTCCCGGACGCCGTGCGGGTTGCCCGGGAAGGGGATACGCCGCAGGGTGTCAGGCAGGTTGTGGTAGATCCCGGGGATGAACCGGAAGCCGTGCTCGGCGGGGAGCGGCGACCGGCCGCCCCTGGCACTGTCGGGCACGTCCATGCTGCGCGCCTTGCCGCCCAGGGCGCGCCGCTCGTAGACGGTGACCCGAAAGCCACGCTTGGCGAGCTCGTGCGCGGCGGTCAGCCCGGCCACCCCGGCCCCGAACACCGCGACCGACTGCGCTTCCGCCCCGGCGCTCAGCTCGCGCGCGAGGGCCGGGACGGTGGTCCCGGCCCCCACAGCGGCGGCGGCCCCCGCTACCGCAGCGCCCTTGACGAACGCGCGTCTCGTGGTACCCGTATGCTCCCTGGCACCCCCTCTTACCCGTGGTAACGGTCATGTCGGCACAGGAGGATACGGACGCGGCCGTGCAGCCGGAAGACAAACTCTGGCCCCGTTGGTGTGCGTGCGGCGGGAAGTCCCCTGCTGTGGCCGAACAGCGCACAAGCCCGCACGCCACTCACCCCGCCTCCCGCAACAGCCGCCCCCACGACGGGCCTTGGCCGCAGCAGCTCGGCCCTTCGGGCGGCGAGCTGATCGCACGCTGGTACACCGCCCAGAACGGCGACCATCAGTTTCCTGATGTCCGGATCGGTGTTCACCGGGTTCGTTGCCGTAAGTCTGGGCGACTTCAGTAATCACCTCCAGACCGAGCAGTGGACCGGCACCCTGGAGTCTGTGGTCGTCATGCCGGTACCGCTGACCCGGGTCATGCTGTTCTCCGGAGTCGGCGGCCTGATCGGTACCGGAGTTCCGCACGAAGCGGGCCGGAGCGCGGTTCGGTGACTGTCGCCTGTAGGTGGGCAGTGCATGCCATGGGGGGCGTGATCTTGCTGGTGTTCTCCCAGTGGTGGTCGGTGCCGTCGCACTGGGCGGTGGTGCCGCCGATGCCGTACACAGAGCTGCGGTCGCCCTGGCTGACCGTGGAGGCGGTGCCGGGGGACGTCCCCTCCTGGAGGTGCCGTCGGCGCGGAGACCCGGGGGACGGCGAGCCGCTCCAAGTCGCCACGCTCGCGCAAGGCGGTGGACGCCGTGATCGGATCACAGGGCTGGGCCGCGGCCCGCCGAGAGGACAGCAGGTTGGCCTCGCGACAAGCCTCACATCATGCTGTTCGGTGACATCATGAGTAGTGAATTCCGCATCATGACGGTCGTCCGACCAGGCGACACCTGAGCCGCTTCCTGCCTGTCAGTACGGGAAGGCGGTGAGCATAATGAGCGACACCGAGCAGGAGCCCACTGCGGCCGAAGGTACAGAGGCAGAGAGCACCCCCGAGGAGTCACCGGCCACGACTGAGGCCGGCCCTGCGGAGGGCGAAGAGCAGACCCCTGTGGCCGAGGAGACCGGGACAGGAGAATCCGCCACCGAGGAGTAGGAACGGCTGTGCGCGGCTGCCGTCGTGCACAGCCACGACGGCAGCCGCGGGACGCCCCTCAAGCGGACTCGCCGGCAGGGGAACCCTGGCCCACGATGAGCGGCCTGGCGGCTGGTGGGGCGGGTGGACCGGGGAGCTGTACAGGGCGGCTCTGGACGGCGTGCCGGGGTGGTGTGGGACACCCCCGCCTGAGTGTTTCCTGGTGGTGCGTGCAAGGACACGTCTTCGATGTGTCTGATCCGGTTGTTCGCCCGGCCGGGTGGAATGATCGTCGCACTGGTTCCGGTGCCGGGTGTTGCCGCGGGTACGCCTTTTAAATTCCAGGGCATGAGTTCGAGTGATCACGTGTTTGTGGACCATCGTGGCTTCCTTGCCGCCGCTGCCGGGGCCGCTGCCGTGTTCCTGGCGGGCAGCTGGTGGGCGGCCTCTTCGAGGGTGTATGCGGCCGGTTCCTGTCCGAGAGGCCGGTGAAGGCGGCCGTGGGGGTGAGAGCGGAGAAGGTGCAGCGGTTCGGTGCCCGGGAGCGGGTGGCGGCCGCGCGGGCGGCCGGGGTACGCGGAGGGCGGTGGCGGAAGGCGGCGCTGGGG
>NZ_CM002285.1:9442220-9460737 GCF_000497445.1 Streptomyces roseochromogenus subsp. oscitans DS 12.976
ACGGCGGCGGCGAGGCGGCCGGTGCGCTGCCGAGGCCGGTGGCCTATGGCAGTGTGACGGCGCTGCCGCCGTGGCCGGCGCCCGCCGATGCTGCCGTGGGGCCCGGTGGCGGGGCTGGCGATGGAGGGGACCGCGTATCACTTCCACTCCCATCTGGACGTGATCGTGGACGGCAGGCCGGTGCAGGTCCCGGCGAATCTGGGTGTTGATCTGGCCGCGCGGAAGTGGTCGGAGCTGCACACGCACGACGCGAGCGGCGTCATCCACATCGAGGCCCCCGCCAAACGTCGGTACGTGCTGGGGCAGTTGTTCAACGAGTGGGATGTGCGGCTGAATGCCCGGCAGGTGGGCGGGCTGAAGGCTGCCGGCGGAAAGCGCCTGGCGGCCTACGTGGACGGCAAGCGCGTCAGCGGGAACCCGGCCGCGATCGAGCTGACCGCGCACCGGGAGATCGCGCTGGTCTACGGGGCTCCTGACATCAAGGTGAAGGTGCCGTCCTCGTATGCCTTCTCACTCGGCGACTGAGCCTCTCACCCCGGGTGGGGCGAAGAGGCGCAATCCCGCCCGGAACCCGTGTGGTTCGGTCTGGCTCAAGGAGGAGCAGGAGAAGCTGTTCAGGGCCTACGTCAAAGGGCGCGCTTCCGTTTCCTCCGTCGGATTTTTCCGTCGGGGGTGTATCAGGGCGCGGCCTTGTGGCTCTCCATGACAGAACGGCGACACCACGGGGGAAGCAACGGGGGTTGCCACGGGGAACGGGTCGGTCACGGTCACGGGGGGGCGACCGGCCGGCCTGGATCAGCTTCGCCGGGCGCCCGGGGTCGACCGCTCCTGGCCCGTCGCTGTCGCTCGGCGGGAGTGCGGTGTGCGCCCCGGGCTCCTGGGTCAGCCGCAGTCGGGTGTGATCGAGGCGACGGGCGCGCCGGTCAGTTCCTTGTCGCCGGAGCCGGAGATCTCCTGCTCGGAGCCGGCGAAGTGCGGCTGGTCGTTGAGGCGGACGATGCAGCCGAAGGAGTCGGGGATCGGGTTGTGCGCCGAGAGCGGTTTGATCACGGGGTCGAGGGAGTCGGCCTCGGGGAAGTTGAAGCCGGTCTTGGTGACCTTGGCGTCGAGCCGGTAGAGGACCTGCCCGGTCTGGTGCGGTCTGCTGAAGAGGCAGAACTCGCCCTTGCGGCAGGCGTTCGACGCCTCGGAGGCGTCGGCGGAGGCGGCGGGTGCGGCGGTGGCCGTGAGGCCTATGACCGTCAGAGCGGCCAGGCCTATACGCAGGGCGCGGTGCGACACGATAACTCCTTGAAAAGGAAACGAGGGAACAAAAAACTCAGCACGCGCCAACCTACCGAAGATCAATTAAGGGTCCCATGGGCCTTGACGGAATCAAGATCACTTCCGGCCAGGGGCGGGCGGCGACGGCCACTCGGGCGGCTCCCACGGCGCCAGCATCTGGCAGCACGCCGGGCACGCCAACTCGGGGATACAGTGCGGTGCCCCGGCCGATCATGTCCGGGGGCACCGCTTCAGGCCGCCGGCTCGCGAAGAGGCGAAGGGCGGGCCCCGCTCAGGCGGACCTGTCGAGGATGACCTCGTATCCGTGACGCCGGGGAAGCGCTCGCCGCGGCCGAGGTGGCGTGAGGTGGCGCTCGTGGCCTTCCATCAGGCTCGGGGCATGGAGGCGCCGGCAGTGGCTGCAGAGGTGCAACTCTCCTACGACATGGATGCCTTCGCCCTCGCAGAGGGCACCATCGCCCTCGCAGTGAGTGTGAGGCATTGCTTGTACGTCCTGCCGGTCGGTGGGTCTCGGACGGCCAGATGTCTGCGGGCTGGAAGTCCGTCTCGCAGTTGTCCTCTCTGACTTCCACGAAGCCGTTGTTGAAGAAGTCGCTCACGCTGGCCTCCGGGTTCCCGCTTCGGTGTCCGTGGCTGTGTCCCTCCGTGCGGGCGGGTGCGTTTCATTCCGGGGGACGGTGCCTTTGACCGGCGGCGATGCGGCAGATCCCGGTACGGATCGGGGGCGCTGTGCGAGGGTTCTTCGGGCGGGTCGGCGTGGCTGGTGCCCGTGTCTGTCCGTGGGTATGGCGGTGCCCCGGAGGAACGAGGTCCGGGGCACCGCTTGAGACCGCCGGCCCACGGCGCAGGGGCCAGGAGCAACTGCAACAGCTGGCCGCTCTCGGCCTGGAATGGGCCGCTCGGTGGCCGCGCGCGGCGAGGGTGCGGTAGACGATCTGGGCGCTTTCTGCCCAGGTGGCAGAGGTGTGCCCCCGAGGGCGGTCAGGCGCTGACTCTGCGCTTGTGCCAGTCTTTGCCAGATGACGTGTTGACGGTGCCGTGTCGGTGGATACGAGTACGTCAGTGCGTTGGATACGGCCCTCGTTGTCATCGTTGTCGCTCTCGCACGGGCAGGCGGCCCTATGACGTGGCCGGCAGCCTCGTATTGGCCCTGTACTGGGCGGGTACGGTCATGTTCGCACCGCCGGTGGTGACCGCTGCTGTCTTCATCGTGTGGTGTTCCCGGTCTGCTGTGCACGTGAGGCCTCCCAGGCTGCTTTCAGCGCCTGTTGGGTGGTGTGCAGCGCTATTGACCAGCTGGCGGGCTTGGTGATGGGCCTGGTGCCGGCTGCCACGGCGGAGGTCTGGGAGAGGCTGTAGCCGACCGCTGTGGCGAGCTGAGCGGCTGTCAGTCCTGCGTGCCATCTCAGAAGCCGTCTTTCCGGGAGTGGCGGGTGTGTTCCTGCTGGTGAGGCATAGGGCTGTGGCGTCGGCGGCAGAGACGAAGTGTCATGTCGTCTCTGCGGTGGAGGTGTCGGGATGCCGTCTGTGATGGGGGTGTTGGAGGAGCGCGAGCGTGCCGCTCGGCAGCGAATGGAAGCTCTTCAGGCCGAGCTGTGCGAGGCGGAAGCCGTGTGGGAGCGGTTCGTGATCGCCCGGGAGACGGTCGGACTGGTCCTGGCTGAGGCACGCGGAGGTGATGAGCGTCCGCCGGTCGTGGCGGCAGGCGAGCGGCCGGTGCGGCTGTGCCGGGTTCGGTCGTGCCGGCGTGGAGGGACGGCCTCGATACTGGTGTGCTGGCACCGGACTACCGCCGACTCGTGGATGTCCTGGCCGGTGGGAGTGGGTCGGGCGGGGCGGCGATGGACTGTCGGCAACTGGCCGTGGCGCTCGGGCTGGAGGCGGTTCCCGCGAAGGTCGAGGGGGTGCGGTCGAAGGCGAAGCGCCTGGTCGCGCGGGGCTGGCTGGCCGAGGAACGCCCGGGGGCGTTCAGCCCGGTCGCCGGGCGGGTCGGTGGCTCGTAGGCTACCGGGGCGGGGGTCCCGGCCGGGACGCCGGAATCTGGGGAAAGGGGCTTGGTGGTGGCAACGCTTTCGGAGGTCAAAGCCCTGTTGGGTGAGCCCCGGTTCAACTGGTCGGATTCGACGCCTTGGGTCGAAATGGAGCGGGAGCTCGGCATCGAGTTCCCTGCGGACTTCCGTGAGATTGTGAACGCCTACGGCTCGATCCAGATCAACGGGCAGCTGTACCTGGAGCACCCCGCCGGCCATCTCCTGCACAGCCTGGGAGAGACCATCAGGGGGAATCTTGAGATGTGGCGGGAGGAGGACATGGCGGAGTTCCTGCCCAGTCCGGCTGGGGCGAACCCCGGTGAGTTGATGCCGGTGGCGTCGGCCACGACGGGAGAGTGGGTTTTCCTTCGTGTTCCAGATGGACCCTCGTCGCCTTGGCGCGTCCTGGTCCAGGAACTTGACAGTCCGGCCTGGACTCTTCATGAGATGACGTTCAGTGAATGGTTGCTGGCATATCTCAGGGGTGAGGACGTGACGGTGTGTTCTCGCAACTTCGCGCCTGACCGCCCGTTCTACGAACCCCTGTCCTGAATCAGCATGGTCGCTTGGCGAGTCGGCGGCTCATGACCATGGCCATCGACCAGCGGATCATCGCTTCCGAGCTGTCGGTGCGGCCCTCGTAGTCGCGGGCGAGGCGGCGTGAGTGCATCAGCCACGCAAACGTCCTTTCGACCAGCCACCTCTTGGGCAGCACGGTGAACCCGATGGTGTTGCTGGTGCGTTTGACTACGGTCAGCGCGACGCTCAGGATGTCGCGGGCCGAAGTCGACCAGGCGTCCTGTGTAACCGCCGTCGGCCCACACCAGCGTGATGCGCCAGTGCCGTTGATGCAGTTGGGTCAGCAGTGTCCGCCCTGCCTCGCGGTCGGTGACCGAGGCGGCGGTGACCAGCACGGTCAGCAGTAAGCCGAGGGTGTCCACCACGATGTGCCGCTTGCGCCCGTTGACGTTCTTCCCGCCGTCAAAGCCCCGGCTCGCAGCCGGCACCGACGCTGCCCCCTTCACCGACTGCGCGTCGATGATGCCCGCGGTCGGCTCCGGATCCCGGCCGGCGGCCTCGTCGACTCGGTCCCGCAGCCGGTCGTGGAACTCGGCGACCATGCCTTTGTTCCTCCAGCGCCGGAAGAACGCGTAGACGCGCTCCTATGCGGGAAAGTCCGCGGGCATTGCCCGCCAGGTGATGCCGCCGGCGACCAGGTAGCGCACCGCGTCCACCATCTGCCGGTGGCAATAGCCCTCCGGCTGACCGGCCCCTGCCCTCCAGCCAGGCGGGCACGGGCATCGCGTCGCGCACGACCGCCCACTCCGCGTCGCTCATGTCGGACGGATACCTCCGCCGTCTGTATGGCCGGTCCCCGGCGTTCCCGAACCGATGAGCGAGGCAATCACACTCACGTGCAGCCGAGTTGGAGCCAGTCGGCGCGAGGGCGTACAACTGCGGCATCAGGGCCTCCTGGCGTGCTCATGGTCTTCGACAAACCCGAGCTGCACCAGGGGCCCTGCCTTCATGCACGGGACACCACAAGATCACCCGACCGAGTCGCCACAGTCGAACCGATGCTCACCAAGATCGGTACGACAACGGCTTCTCAGTTCGTTCAGTGTGGGGGCCTGGCTGAGGGGGGCGAGGGCGGTGGTGGGTACGTCGAGGGCTTGGGCGAGCTGGACGAGGCGGGCGGGTGAGGGGCTGGAGCCGCCTCGGGAGTAACTGCGTACCGCGGAGTGCGGGATGCCGGATCGCACCGATATCTGGTGCAGTGTCCATCCCTGTGCGCGGCATGCCGCGCGGAATTTGTCGGTGTCCCAGGTGGCCAGTGTTGTCCTCACGGGGACATGGTGTCAGCCGTGCCCCGGAGCGTCCGGCTGTCCCGGCGTCCGCCGCTACCGCGACGGCTGTGGCCCGGGTGGCCGCTCGCGTCGACGGGCATCACGCGTTCACCCCGGCCGTGTACGGCGCGGTTCCTGGCGTGCCTGTAGATCATCCGATCGTGTGTGGATCGGGTGGTTTCCTCATGCCCTCCGGGGACGGTGGCGCGAGGATGCCGCTCCGTACCGGGAAAACGGCTTCCTCGGCAGCGGATGCGCCGTGGGGGCCAGGAGGAAGGAGTCTCATGTCTCAGGAATGGACGCGTCGTGTCGCGGCGGTGACCGCGTCGGCTGCTCTGCTGTCCGGGGCTGCTGTGGTGGCCGCGGGTGCGGCCAGTGCCGCGCCGGCCCCTCACCACGGTGTACCGGTGGCGCACCGTCACGTGGTCGTTGGTGATCACGGCAAGCACGAGGGGGAGAAGGCTGAGGGGGATCACGGCCGGCATCTGCACCGTGGCGGGGACGAGGGCGTCGGCAAGAAGCAGGGTCGCTGAGACGCCGGGCATAAGGGGTGGCAGCGCTGGGACGCCGTGGCTCCCGGTGGGGTGAGGTGAGTCCTGTCGGTCCGCTCGTGTCTTCTCGGGCGGGCCCCGCGCCGTAACCCGGCGGGGAGAAGCCCCCGGTGACCGCTCTGCGTCAGCGGCCACCAGGGGCTTCGTGGTGGCCGCCCGGGTTACGTCTGTCCTGGGCCCCACGGTGGATGACTTCCTGTCAGGCGCGGGGAGCGATGGGTCCGGTCCTGCTCGGGGGGCTGGTCATACCCAGCCCTCGTCCCGCGATATCCGTATGGCGTCGATCCGGTTGCGGGTGCTGGTCTTGCGGGTGATGGAGGCCATGTAGTTGCGGACGGTGCCGTGGGACAGGTGCAGGCTGCCGGCGATCTCGGGGAGGGACGCGCCGTCGGCCGCGAGTGAGAGGACGCTCAGTTCGCGTCTGGTCAGGGGCGTCTGGGCTGCTTTGAGGAAACCGTGGCCGAGCGAGGCGTCGATGAAACGTTCCCTCGCGGCGGCGCTGCGGATCGCCCGTACCAGTCGGTCCGGGGCGCCGGCTTTGTCGACGAAGCTGAGGGCTCCCGCTTCGGCGGCCCGTTTGAGCTGGCCGGACCGGTCGGCCTGCGCCAGCACCACCAGCGCGGGCGAGGTCTGCGGCGCACACGTCGGGGGATAAGGACCGGGCCCGTGCAGCAGCGCCATGCCAGGGTGTGTCGTGCACGTCGAAGCCCGGCTCCTGGCGCAGCCACTGCGCCAGGACCGATCGCACCAGACACGCGTCGTGCACCAGAAGTACCCGGATCACTCGCCCCTGCCTTTCGGTCTGATGTCGTTGGTCGGAGATGATCAAGGATGTCGGATCCGGCTGGGGGAAGTGTAAATCTGCGACGAGCGTCTGTTTCGGCGCGTGGGCACTCGCGGCACCGTACGGCGGCGGGGCGTTGTCGCCCCGGCGTGTGCGGCTGATGGCGGAGTCCTTGCGGGTGACCGGATGCCCGTGACCGGCCCTGAGCTGTGCTGTGACCGATCGGGCCTGTCTCGGTCGGTCACAGCCGGCAGCCAGATCGGCCACCGCCGCGGTGGCCGGCACCCATGACCGGTCGCCGTGCCCCGCGCGGGACACGGGGCGGGCGGACCAGGGGAGCCGTACAGGCGGCTCCTGACGGCGTGCCGGGGTGCTGGGACACCCCGGCACGCCCTGCTCTCGTGCGCGTCCTGGGTCCCCGGAGGAATGGTGGGGGCCGGAGCGCGCGGGCGGTCGTCCGAACCGCGTGCTGAAGATTTTCCTGCTGTTGGTCCGTGGCCGCCATCGCTCACAGTGGTGATCGCAAGCGTCCGCATCAGCAAGGCAGTTGACTCCTGCCACTGTCCTACGGCCAGCCCGCTTTGCCGTCAGCGCGCAGTGCCGGCGAGTTCAGCGGGCTACCGGTGGATCCCTGTGCGGGGTGTTTCTTCCGTCACTGCGGCGACGGTCTGGTCGGGGCCGGCCTGCTTAGCTCCGTCGGCTTTCCCGATGTGGCACGTCCCGGTGTAGTGGGCACCCGTCTTTGTCATCTGTTTGATGAAGCTTGTCAGGCAGGCGGCTTCGGATTGGGTCCCGAGGTAGTTGGGGTGGAGAGACTCCCGTTTCCTCTGCTCGTCCCCGATGACGCCGAGATTGTCCACCCAGCGTGTCCATTCCAGGCTTTCGGGGCCGTACTTGCCCTTCGCTCGGCCGTCGGAGGTTTCTCCGTCCTTCACCTGGAGAACACTGTTCTTGTGGCCCAGTTCGTGGCCTTGGAACGCCTCGGTCGTGTCGAGGTAATTGACTGAGGCCAGGGAGGCGGCTTTGCGGAGAGCGTTGTTCAGGTGCTTGCTGACCTGTTGGAGGAGGTCGACGCTCTCGTCTTTGAAGGGATACCCCAGGTTCTGGTAGCGGCTTGAGACGGACGGGATCGGGCGGAGGTCCTCTTTCTTCGCGATCGGACGCGGATACCCCTGAAGGATGATGCGTGGCTGGGTTTTGCCCCTGTCCTTGAAGGTTTCCCTCACCTTGGTGAGGACTTTTCCGACCTTCTCTTGGAGAGACGTATATTCTGGGGCGTCAGGTTTCGCCAGGGGGTTCGCCCCGTCGCACGTCCCGCCGATCACACCCGCCGAGAAGTACTTCTTGGCGCAGTCCTCTACGAGTCCGGAGAGATCCAGGTCGTTGCCCCCGATGGAGACGACCACGGTGTCGACGTCAGCCGATCTCAGCAGCGAATCGAGCTGCTGGATCTGCGGCTTCTCACCCCTGTACTCGTTGGTGAGGATGTCGTCGGTTGTCGCCCCGGAGCAGGCAAGGTTCCGAGTCCGCCCCGCATGTCCGATGCCGGCGGTGTGGATCTCTGCCGCATCCGACCTGTGGCATCCGGGTTCAGCCGTCTTGCCCGACTCCTTTGAGTTGTATGTGCCGTCGGGGAATATCTCGTCCCGTGACTTCCCGCTGTAGAGATCAGGGTTCCGCTCCATCCAGCCGGGGAGGGACAGCCTGTTCTCCCTGTTCGTTACCGTGTCACCCCCGTCTTCGCTGAGGGAGTTTCCGAACCATCGGACCCCCTCCCCCGCGATGTAGGAGTCGCCGAGCGAAACAGCTAAGGAACCAGCAGCATCTTGGGCGCGCACACCACCGCTGGTGGCATGCGCCGGAGGAGCAAGACAGAGGGATGAGACGGCCACGCTGGCCAACAGCGCGCCCCAGTTTCGAGTGCAGTTACCGAGGTTCTTCGTATGCATACCACTAAGAGATTCTAAGAGAGCAAATTTTCTAACTATATTGGCAATCCCCGTGTGGGGAGCGCCAACCGGTTAACGGTACACTGAAACTTTCTCTGCGCCGGCCGCCGAGCCGGATCGTTGATCTGGACAGGCGGTGCGGTGGATGGGGCGGTAGGCCGTGTCTTCGGTTCCGTCCGTCGGTGGTACTCCTGCCCTTGCCGATTACCTCATCCACGCAGGTGGGAGCGGGTTTCGGTGGCAGTCGCGGGTGGCTGAGTCGGCGCTCTCGCGTGATCGGCGGTGGTCGCGGCATGATGACCCCTCGTGCTGCTGAGACTGACGTACCTGGCGTGACGAACGCGTTCGCGATGCTGCGGCTGCTGCCGGTGAGCGCCCGCGGGAAAGATGTCGAGATCCTGGCCCTGCGCCATCAGATCGAGGTTCTGCAGCGGCAGCTGGACGGGCAGCGGGTTCGGTTCGACGCGGCCGACCGGGCGTTCCTGGCGGCGCTGCTCCACAACCTGCCCCGGGAAGCGCTGCGCCGGATGCGGCTGCCGGTGCGGCCGGGCACGGTGCTGCGGTGGCACCGTGACCTCATCGCCAGCCGGCACGCCGCCCGGTCCCGGCCCAAGCGCGGAGGGCGGCCGCGCACCGTGCACTCGATCCGGGCGCTGGTACTGCGCCTGGCGAAGGAGAACCCCGCCTGGGGATACAGGCGAATCCACGGCGAGTTGCTCGTCCTGGGATCGAGGTCGCTGCCTCTACCGTGTGGGAGATCTTGAAGGAGGCCGGCATCGACCCGGCGCCCGAACGGTGTGCCACCACCTGGGCGGACTTCCTGCGCTCCCAGGCCGACGCGCTGCTGGCGTGCGACTTCTTCGAGACGGTCACCCTGACCGGGGCGCGCCTGTATGTTTTCGCGGTGATCGAGCACGCCAACCGCAGGATCCGGATCCTGGGCGCTACCGCGCACCAATCGGCGGCCTGGGTGGTCCAGGCCGCGAGGAATCTCGTCATGGACCTGGAGGACGCGGGCTGCCGGGCAAGGTTCCTGATCCGGGACCGGGACGGCAAGTTCCCCCAGCTGTTCGATGCCCTCCTGAAAGACGCGGGGATCGAGGTTGTACTCAGCGGCATCCGCGTGCCGCGAATGAACTCGATCACGGAGAGGTGGGTGCAGACCTGCCGGCACGAGCTGCTGGACCGCACGTTGATCTGGAACCAGCGCCACCTCTGCCACGCCCTGCGCGAGTTCGAGCAGTTCTACAACACCCATAGGCCGCATCAGGGCATCGCGAACGCCCGACCGCTGCACCCCTTGCCCGGGGCGATCACCGATCCAGAGCAGATCACCCGCCTCAACGTACGGAAGCGTGAACGCCTGGGCGGCATCCTCCACGAGTACGAACATGCCGCGTGACCTCGGCGGACGAGGTTTCCGGCAAGAGCAGGGTTCCAGGACCGTTACACCGGCTTCCTCTCCCCGGCTGTCGGGAAAGGAGGCCGGTGTCAGCCGCACACATGATTCATGGCAAAATGCCCTAATCGTCATCTTCATCGAGACCATTGCTGGATAAGTCCTTGTGTTTTGCGAGTGCCTCACCCAGCTCACGGAGTTCGGCTATCGCTTCACTCGCAGCCGGTCTGATCCCGGACGAAGCCACCGTCTGCCAGGCCTCGGCGGCACCCCGGACATCGCCGAGTTCCTTGCACATCCGGCCCAGGAGCACGCTCGCGTGTGGCCACAGACTGGGGTGCTGGCCGCTCACCACCTCGCGGAACACGGCTGCGGCGTTTCGGAAGCGGCCGAACCAGTAGTGGAGGAGTCCCAGATGGAAAGCCGCCTCCAACCGGTACTCGGGATGCGTGGAGTTGTAGGCGATCTCCAGGTGCCGCATTGCCAAACCTGTCTGGTTCAGAATCCCGTAGAGCTGGCCCAGCGATGAGTGAGCGGCTGGGGTGAAATCGGGATGCCTGGCGGCGATGGCCGCCTGGTACGCCTGGATCGCGCCATTGAAGTCCTCGCGATCCTCCAGCAGGCGTCCCAGGATCCACGCTGCTTTGGCCCCCGCTTCGGAGTGTCCTGATGTGCTGGCCCTGCGCAGCAGCGACACGGCTTCGTCGGTGGCACCGTCCCGTCCGTATTTCCGCAGGCCTAGCTGGGTCAGGGCCACCGGCAACCACTCCGGGTCGTCGGCGTCGATCGCCAGCCGATAGAGGCCGTCGACGAGGAGCGCGTCCGCTCCCTGGGACTCGCGGATCTGGGCCAAGAGGAGTGCGGCGTGGGCCCGGCGTGGTGCGTCGCCGGTCGCCAGCACGCTCTCGAGCATCTCGATCGCGCCGACCTCGTCCCCGGCCTCCATGCGAAGCAGGCCTATATTGAACTGCGCCCGCGCCGCCATCCCGGGTTGGCCGAGGCCCAGTACCACCGCCCACGCGCGTTCGGCTCCGGCCGTGTCGCCTTCCTCCTGCCGAAGCTGCGCCAACTCGAAGGCGGCGTCCACCGAGTGCTGAGCGTCACCACATTCGACGCACCGTTCGAAGGCTGCGGCGGCGCCCTCTTTCGTCCCGAACAGGAGTGCAGTGACGCCCTGCTCGAACAGAGCCTCCGCACGGTTGACGGCTGCCGCCTCGGTGCCTGCGGTCGCCTCGGAGTTCCGGAGGCGTCGGGCCACATGGTCGATCAACGTGCGCCTGAGCAGTCGCTCCTCGTCGGGCTCGTCGACGCTCCCGTCCCGGTCGGCGGCCAGTTCGGCCAATCCCTCCGGCGTCGGCTGCAGCGCGACCAGCAGCATCGCGGCCCGCCGCCGGACCGCAGGCTTGGCGCCGGAGAAGTTGCGGTCGAGCATGTCGATCGCTTTATCTGCCTCGCCGGACAACGCGTAGTGGGTGCCCAGAGCCAGGTGAGCGTCAAGGGACCAGCGCTGGTCATGTTCCGCAGCTTCGGTCCACCATCCGATCGCAGCATCGGTGTCGCCGTCGGCGTTGGCGAAGTTGCCCAGCAGATAGGCCGCGCAGCATGCTTCGTCGGACAGCCCGTCGCGGACAGCTGCTTGATATGCCGCCTCGTATGACTCACGCGACGCTCGGCGGTTCCCGAGTTCGGTGTACGCGGCGGCGGCGAGCAGACGAGCCCGCGGCTCGAAGCGGGGCGCGGACGCCGCCTTGGTGTGGGCCTCTGCGGCGTAAGCCATCCGCCGCAGATTCCCCGCCTTCATCCCGATGTGGGCGCACTCCTCGGGGGTCGCGAAGTCGATCAGTTCCGCCCACAGGACGTCGGGGATCGCCCGATTCGGTTCGGCGCCGTCCACCAGAATTCGTGCCACGCTCCACAGTCGTTCGGCGCGGTGTCGCTGCGCTGGGTGGACGGTGAGCAGCGCGTCGTTCGCTGAACCGGTCCCCTGCGCCCAAGCAATGCCTGCTTCGAAGAGCTCGTCTGTCGCCGGGATGTTCCTGATCTCAGCCAGGTAGTGCTGGAAGAGCCGCCGGAGTTCTCTGTCGGAGACGGGGCGCACCAGCCCGGCCCGGCGGCAGTCAACGGCGGCGCGTACCAGCGCCATGCCGGCGGGATTGGTCGTACGCGCAGTATTTAGGCGGAGGAGCATCATGTCTGCGTCGACAGCGGCGTCGCCGATCTCGTCCGCGTCCGTTGGCACGACACCGCCAAATGAGTTGAGCGTCGCCTGCTCGACGATCTCGGGCTCGTACGGCAAATGGAGCAGGTACGCGCTGCGCAGTGTGGCTCGTGCGACCGGCATCTGGTCGCGAGGGGCGTCGAGGATCGCCGCGCAGTCGTTGGCGGAGACCGTCGCCACGATGAATGCCGTATCGACGAGTCGGTCCACGGTCTCTCGGGTGAGGCTGTCCAGATCCTCGGCGCTCAGTCCGTCCGCCCAGATTAGGGCTGGCGCCGCAGCGATCGAGGACAGGTCGTCGGCTTCGGCGAGGGCAGCGAGAGCGTTCCCGTCGCGCGGCACGAGCACTTTCGTCTCCGGGCGCAGGACCTCGTCGACCGCCTTCCAGGCGGACGTGGACTTGCCAGCGCCGTCGTCTCCGTACACCAGCAGGAACGGGTACGGCGCCGTCTGTGAGGCGAGTGCCGTGCGCAGTTCCTCGTCGAAATCGGGACGCGGCAGGTACATACCGCCAGCGGGTTCGGGCCTGCCGTCCCAGTCGCTGGCCAGTTCGCCCAGCGTCGGGAACGGTGGTTGCCGGACCCGGTTCGGCGGGAGAACCGAGAACTCCGCCAGCAGAGTGCTCAGCCGGGCGCTCTGGGCGGCCGCTGCGCGCTCCATGGCCTGCACCAGGAGTTCGTGACGCTTCCGCCATTCCTTCGTGTCCGCCGTGCGGGCGTCCAACTTCAGGTCGCGTTCGCGCGCGTAGGCGACTATCGCGGTCACGACGTCGGACACCAGATCCCATCGCGGGGCACGCTCACCGCGACCCGCTAACAGAGAACTGATGGTTGAGGTGGACGGCTGGGCATTGGTCCGCTTTCTGATGTCACTCAACGACGGCGCCCCTGCACGCCGTTTAAGTTCGCGAAGCTCCTCGGCGAACCGGCGCATTAGCGACAAGCTGTCCTTAGCGTCTGCGCTGCCCTCAGCAGCCGTTCCCTCACTCATGAGGGAACCATAGAGCTCTGCCACACGCGGGGCGTGCGGAATCGTTCGGCTCCCATCGGGCACCCACATCCTCTGGATCATTCGCAGCCCAGGTCAGCGCTCCGCGACGGCAGACCCGTGCAACCTCGTTCGGGTTCGGCCGCCGCCGGTCTGCAACGCGTCACATTCGTCTCAGCCGCGGCGGACGCCGCGGCCGTGCGAAACGGAGGAACACGATGCAGCTCTTCGACACCAAGGCCGCGCTCGTTCTCATCGCGATGCTCCTCGTCGCGGCGGTGACGGCCGGTCTGACCCTGGCCGCCAGCGGCACATGGCCGACCGCGCTGCTGGCCGGCGGGGGCGCCGCGTGGGGCGTGCTGTCCACACTGCCGTCGGTGCTGAAGTGATCGGGGGGAGGGCCGGGTCGCCCGGCCCTCCCCCCGATCGCTGGACATGCGGGCTACACATCCGGCGGTTCACCGGGCTGATCTCAACGGTTGCCAGGTCGACTTGAGCATGTGCAGGCTCAGGTCACCCCAATGAGCCCGACTTATCTCGAAGTTGTCGGTCACGGGGCATGTATGGGAGGCCGACTGAGGGCTCGTCGCCGGTCGGATCCCTGATCGCTTCTCTGCGGGTGATCGCGCCGCTTCGCTACCGAAGCCCCACAGTCGCCCAACCGGTTGTCGATTCGCCCAGGAATCCCGAGACCCACCCGGGAACGGGCCGCTATGCACCAACCACACGCGGGTTCCGACCCGTTCACGTCCAAGAATCCGCGAACCCGCGCTCTTCCGGCCGCGGGGTGCTCATCTGCTGGCATGTGGAGAAGAAGTCCCTGGCCATCCACTCCCAGCTGATCAACTGCACCGCTTCCGAGGTCGCTGCGATGGTCGAGGGCGCGATGCGGCACGGCACCACCATGGACGTGGAGGCCAACTACACCGATTCGCATGGCCAGTCGGAAATCGGGTTCGGCATCACGAGGCTGCTGAACTTCGACCTGCTGCCCCGCATCAAGCGGATCAACAAGGTGAAGCTGTACCGGCCGGTGGCCGGCGAGGTGGACGCCTACCCGCGGCTCGCTGCGGCGCTGACCCGCCCGATTCGCTGGGAACTCATCGCCCAACAGTACGACCAGATGATCAAGTACGCGACCGCGATCCGGACCCGCACCGCGTCCACCGAGGCGATCCTGCGCCGTTTCACCCGCAATGCCTCCCACCCCACCTACGCGGCGATGCTGGAAGTCGCCCGCGCCCAGAAGACCATCTTCGGCGTCCGCTACCTGCGGCTGAGGGACCTTCAGCGGGAGATCGAGGAGGGCCTGAACGTGATGGAGTCCTCCAACGGCGCCAACTCCGTGATCGCCTACGGCAAGGGCGGAGAGATCGCCTCGAACCGGCGCGACGAGCAGGAGATGTTCGTGCTGTGCCTGCGCATCCTGCAGTCCGCCCTGGTCTACGTGAACACCCGGATGCTCCAGGACGTCCTGGGGGAGCCGGAGTGGGCCGACCTGCTCACCCCCGCCGACCGGCGCGGCTTGACTCCGCTGTTCTGGTCCCATGTGCGCCCGTACGGGGAGGTGAACCTCGACATGGAAGCCCGACTGAATCTCACCCCAGGTAGAGTGCCCGGCCCCCGTGCCACGGCCGCTCTCCTGGCGGAACCAGGGACAACGGCGGAGCGTGTCTGATGGAGTGACGTGGTGCAGGCACCGGTGTAGGTGCGTTGCCCCAGTTCCGGACTGATCTCTCACGGGAGGGCGAGGATGCTGTCGGAGGCAATGACTGCGCTGGCCGCGGCGGGAGGCACTGCGGTGGTGCAGGCCGCAGGCACAGACGCATGGACAGGGGTACGCCAGCAGGTAGCCCATTGGTTCAGCCGGGGGAATCCGCAGCACGAGCACGCCGAGCTGGAGCGTCTCGATCAGACCGCGGCCGAGCTGGAGGCGGCGCGGCCGACCGAGGTGGAGCGGGTGCGTATCCGTCAGGAGGCGGCGTGGCAGGGCCGGATCGAGGCCCTGCTGGAAAGGCTTGAGGACATTGAGCGGGCCCGGGTCGCGGATGAACTGCGCACCCTGCTGGCCCAACAGACCCCCCAACGAAGCGTGTCGGCCGGCCAGAGTGGGCTGGCCGTTGGCGGGGACCTGAACGTCCGGGCCGACCACGGGTCCGCCGCCGCTGTGAGCATGGGGAATGTGACGCTGGGAAACCCTTCGCAGCCGGGTCCGCACCAGGACTGAGCGCACCCGGTACCGCCTCGGCCGCGCCGCCTCACAACATCGGCGGCATCTTCGCCGACCACGGCAGCATCGCCGTCGGCTACGCCGGGCAAGTCCACCACCACGCCACGCCCCGCACACCGGCCGCCTGGCCGCACCAGGTCGGCGTGCTCCCGTCCCGCGCCTTGTCCTTCCAGTACCGGGCCGAGGTCGACCAGTTGCGGATGGCGGTCGATAGCGGGGGTACCGCGGTGCTCAGCCAGGTACTGACCGGGATCGGCGGGTTGGGCAAGACCCAGCTGGCTGCCGACTACGCCCGCACCGCCTGGGACAGCGGCGGGGTCGACGTGCTGGTGTGGATCACCGCGAGCAGCCGCTCGGCGATCACGGCCAGCTACGCGCAGGCCGGCGTAGAGGTCCTTGCCGCCGACCCCGGCGACCCTGAGCAGGGGGCGCGGGCGTTCCTGGCCTGGCTGGAGCCCAAAACCGGCCAGAAGCCGTGCCGGTGGCTGGTCGTACTGGACGACGTCGCGGATCCGGCCGATATGCGCGGCTGGTGGCCGCCCGTCAGCCCGCACGGCCGTGTCCTGGTCACCACGCGCCGCCGCGAGGCCGCCCTGACCGGAGCGGGCCGACGCCTGGTGACCGTGGGCTTGTTCACCCCCCCCAGGACGCCGCCGCCTACTTCACCGCCGTGCTCGCCACGCACGACCGCCAAGAGCCAACCGACCAGATCAACAGCCTCGCCGCGGACCTGGGGTACCTGCCCCTTGCCTTGGCCCAGGCCGCCGCCTACATCATCGACGCGGACCTGACCTGTGCCTCCTATCAAGAGCTGCTGGCCGACCGGCTGAGGAAGTTGGCCGACTTGCTGCCGGAGTCCGGCGCGCTGCCGGACGACCAGACTGCCACTGTGGCCGCCACTTGGTCCCTGCCCATCGAACGTGTCAACCAGATCCGGCCTGCGGGCCTGGCCCGCCCCATGCTCCAGCTGGCAGCCTTCCTCGACCCCAACGGTATCCCTGCTACGGTCCTCACCAGTCAGCCCGCACTCGCGTACCTCACTGAGCACCGCAATCAAGCCCACCTCGCAACGGCGCGCAGGGCGCGCTGGTGGACAGCACGGCGACACCGCAAGCCAGTAGCGGCCACGGCCGACGAGGCAGTCAGCGCGCTGCAGGCCCTGTACCGGCTAAGTCTGATCGACCACGCCCTCACCACTGGAGAGGTCCGCGTCCACCAACTCATCCAGCGCACAACCCGCGACGCCCTCACCCCGCAACAGCGCAATCAGCTGGGCAGTGCCACCGCTGACGCCCTCACCGCGGTCTGGCCCGAAAACGAGCGCGACATCGCCTTGGCGCGAGCCCTGCGCATGAACGCCGCCGCACTCACCCACCACAGCGAAGACACCCTGTACCAGAAGGACAGGACGCATCCTGTACTTCACCACCTTGGCCTTACAACCTTGGGAGCGATTGAGTGCGGGGCGTGCTGGCCTGGCGGGTTGGCTGGTGGGTGATCAGCAGGCGGCCTGCCGGGCGAGCACCAGTTCTGTGCTCGCCTTGCGGCGGGTCGCCCGCCGGGCGGAGCGGTCAGAGACCAGGGCGGCGATCGCGAGGTGGGTCTCGGCGTAGGTCTCGCGGCGGCCGGTGAACCGCTGTAGGGGCCGCTGCCACCGCCCCCATCTGCCCGCCGCCCTGCACCAGGCTCTGCAGACGGTCGATTACACCCTCACCGCCGACTTCCAGGCTGCCTGCCGCCACTACTACGGCACGACCGCTGCCTTACCCCCGCCTGTTGACGAACCCGCCCGGGCGGCCGGGCGGTGGCTCACCCTGCCCGCACTGGAGCGCCTGGTCTCCTATGACAGTCCCGCCCCTTGGGCGGATTCAACTGGTCGTCGCAACACCTCGTACGCATGGAGGTGTTGGATGGTGCGTCGTCAGCAGGCAGCGGACCGGGCGCTGCGTCCGAAGCTGAGGTCTCCGGGGCATCCGAAGTATCAGCGTCATGTCGAGGCGGCGTTCTGGGCGGAGATCGCCAAGGGCCTTCTCGCTGAGGAGGCCGCCACCGTCATCGGCGTGGCGCCGGCGGTCGCGACGCGCTGGTACCGCCAGTGTGGCGGCATGCGACCGTTCGATTCGAAGCCGCCCTCGGGCAGGTACCTGTCGTTTTCCGAGCGAGAGGAGATCGCGTTGCTCAGGGCCCAAGGCAAGGGCGTGCGCGAGATCGCTCAAGAAGTCGGTCGTAATCCCGGCACGATCTCCCGCGAGCTGCGACGCAACGCCGCCACACGAAGTGGGAAGCTCGACTACCGGGCGTCGGTGGCACAGTGGAAAGCCGATATGGCGGCCCGGCGTCCGAAGACAGCGAAGTTGGTCGCCAATCCGAGGTTGCACGCCTATGTCCAGGAGAGGCTGTCCGGCCAGATCACCACATCTGGGGGCATGCCGATCGCGGGACCGGTGACAGGCTCCTGGACGGGGCGGAACAAGCCGCATCGCAAGGATCGTGCGTGGGTTCAGGCATGGAGTCCGGAGCAGATAGCGAACCGGATCAAGCTTGATTTCCCGGATGATGAATCCATGCGCATCAGTCACGAGGCGATCTACCAGGCCCTCTACATTCAGGGCCGCGGGGCGCTGAAACGCGAGCTCATCCTGTGTCTTCGAACCGGCCGCGCTCTGCGTGCGCCGCGGGCGCGTTCACGGCGGAAGACCTGGGCGCACGTCACGCCAGAAGCGTTGATTAGCGAGAGGCCCGCCGAGGCCGAGGACCGCGCTGTCCCCGGTCACTGGGAAGGGGATTTGATCATCGGACTGGAGCGTTCCGCGATCGGCACCGTTGTCGAGCGGTCGACCCGGTTCACCATGCTGGTTCACCTGCCCCGCGAAGAGGGATACGGCACGATCCCTCGAACGAAGAACGGCCCCGCACTGGCCGGCTACGGAGCGTTCTCCATGAAGAGGGCACTCGCCAACACGATGTCGATGCTCCCCGAGCAGCTGAGGCGGTCGCTGACATGGGACCGCGGCAAGGAAATGTCGGCGCACACGCAGTTCAGGGTCGAGACCGGTATCCCCGTGTTCTTCGCCGATCCGCACAGCCCATGGCAGCGAGGCACGAACGAGAACACCAACGGACTCCTGCGCCAGTACTTCCCGAAGGGCACGGACCTCTCGCGCTGGTCCGCCGAAGAAATTGAAGCCGTTGCTCACGCGCTGAACACCAGACCCCGCAAGACACTTTGGAGGACCCC
>NZ_CM002285.1:9461592-9476499 GCF_000497445.1 Streptomyces roseochromogenus subsp. oscitans DS 12.976
GGCGCCGCAGCGCACACACCGGGAGCGCTGCCTCGTACGAAGAGGCGTCGCACGCGGATCAACGGGGACGTCCATGACGCTGTGAACCCCCTTCCCGGGCGCAACGCAGGATGCGTGCCACGCCCGGGAGGACCCTATCCCTCAACTGTGGCTTGTGGACGGGCCAGGTCTGAAGCAAAGCTCTACCAGCTTCTCGGTAACCAGCAATGCTCAGTCCGGGGCGTCCAGGCACTGTGCTGCCAGCTCCTTCAGCCGCGCCTTCTTGGCTCGCAGGAGTCGGCCCTCGGAACGCCAGCAGCGGTGAGCCTGCGGGTGCCAGCACGTTGGTTCACGGTGCTGCCAGTCTTCGTGCGCGATCTGGGCGCAGGTGTCCTCGACCACCAGCATCATCACATTCGGCAGCTTCAGAGCTGCTTCCACGCCGACGGTGCGCTCCGCGCACGGCAGATCCAGAACGGATATCGGGCGCTGGCGTGACTTGTGCCAGGGAACCGTACTCACGGCGACCACCTCCCAGATGTTCTCCTCGCGGCCCAATCTGGAGCGCCGTGCCTTGGCGCGGCCGGGTCGTACGGTCATGATGCGCGTGCGGCGTACGCGACGACAGGGGCCGAACGGTCCTTCACGGGACTGGTCGGTCCGGCTGGTGACGTCGGGAAACCCCCCGCCTATCGGACGTGTGTTGGCGGCCGCACTACCTGGGCCATGGCCGCGACGGCTGTCCCGGCGAGCGGTGGCGATCGAGGTGGTGCAGAGGGTGCTGAGCGACCGTCGTCGCGGGTGTTGGACCCGCCCCGCCTCCTGCGGTCCGTGTGTTTCTGGAATCTTATGCGGTCGACAGCGAGGAGGGACGCCTTGTCCGGCGGCCGGCTGCGCGTCTGGTCCGGTGCGCTGCTCAATCTGCGGAGGCAGGAGCTGGACCGTCGAGCGGGCAAGGCGGTCGGTGAGGTGGGCGCGGGTAGCATGCGTGGGGATGAGCCGCTGAGGCTGCATCTGGGCCAGGTACTGGACGAGGTGCAGTTGCGGATTAACGCAATCTGCGGGACCCAGGACCGGGTGCTGACTCTGCTGGAGGCGGTCCTGGCCGTCGGCCGGGGGCAGGAGCTTCCTCAGGTGCTACAGCAGGTTGTCGGGGCGGCCGTCGCGCTGATGGACGCCGCAGGTACGGGGCGCTCGGCGTGATCGGCGAGGACCGTAGGTTGGCGGAGTTCGTGCAGGGCGGAATCCCTGATGAGATCCGGGAGCGCATCGGTGCGCTGCCCCAGGACCACGGAGTCCTCGGCCTGCTGACTGGCACGCGGCGCCGGTGCGGATCGCGGAGATCTCCGAGCACCCGGATTTCCACGGTTTCCCCGAGTGGCATCCGCCCATGCACTCGTTTTTCGGAGTCCCTGTGCGGGTGCGGGGCGAGATCTTCAGCGACGTGGCCGCCGGGGTGGCCATCGACAACGCCCGGCTCCTCGCCGAGGGAGAACGCCAACAGGCGTGGCCGGCCGCCGCAAGGGAGATCGCGAGCAGATCATCCAGTCCGTGATCTTCGGGTTGAATACGACAAGGGAGAGACCGGAAAACCAGGGCCGCCGTGCCGCGTGACCACGGTGAGCACGCCGTGTGGCTGCCCAGCCCGTCGCCGGGCTTCGAGCGTGCGCAAGAGCCCCGTGGTCAGCCGTTGATCGCTGACGGTGTCGAGGTGGCCGTGGCCAGTGCTGTGACGGAAGTGTTCACCGGGTCGACGGCTGCAGTGGACAGGGCTTGGTCCTACGTGCCGGCGCGTTGGCTCGGTTGCCGTTCAGATGACCCTGACCCCTGTCGCCTGCTGTCCCTTCGTTCCTTGGCCGATTTCGAATTCGACACGCTGCCCCTGTCGAGGGTGCGGAACGCCTTCGACTGGATCTCGCTGTAGTGGACGAAGATTTCGGCGCCCCCGCCTCGGAAACGCAGGAGCCAGAAGTCACCCAAACGGTAGTAGGCGTTCAGAGGATGACCTGCTCAGCCGAGTCGACCGATCGACCCGATGAAGACGCACCCGCCTACTCGGGTGTCGTTACCAGGACAAGGCCGCGAGGCACTCCGCACAGCGATCGGCGAGGTCCACAGCCCGACACACGGCTTTCTGCGGACGCCCTGGTCGAGGAAGCCACCCAGCCCCAGGACCGCCTCGCCGCCGCGCGCGACGCGGACCTCCTTGTCGTAGGCAGTCGCGGGTACGGTGCCCTTCACACGGTGCCTTCATGGGAATGCTGCTCGGCTCCCCGGCCCAGCGCCGCCTCCGCCTCGCAGCCTGTCCCGTGCGCGTCGTGCCTTCCGGAACGACCCCTTGGAGCTGCGGGATCGCGAGCCGACCGCCAAGAGCAGGCCGCATGTGCGGTCGATGTGCCCCCGCTCCAGCCGCGCGGGTTTGTCAGCAAGCTGTAGACGGCGGCGAGGGCGCCGGTCGACTTCGCCCTGCCCATGGCTTCGGCGAGGTGCCGTAAACGTCCAGGCAGGGCTGCCGGCAACGATCCGGATCCGCGGGAGCCGACGAGCGGGGAGCACACCGTGCGCTCCGTCCCGGGTGGGTTCAAGCTGGAGATAGATCTCCATATGGGCACTGGCCCCGCTCAGCGCCGGACCGGTGGCGTTCGAGGTCGGAAACCGTGACACGCCGCCGTGCTGTGACACGCGTGAACACGATGTGCGAAGGCAAGGGAGAGCAATCATGCGGGTGGGAGTGCTGACCGGAGGCGGCGACTGCCCCGGTCTCAATGCGGTGATCCGCAGTGTCGTGCGCAAAGGCGCGCAGGAGTACGCCTGGAAGTTCGTCGGGATCGTCGACGGGTGGGCCGGTCTGGTCAAGGACGTGACCATGGCCTTGGACGTCCCGGCCGTGCGCGGAATCCTCCCGCTCGGCGGCACGATTCTCGGCTCCTCTCGCACCAACCCCCTCAGGCTTGAAGACGGCATCGAACGCATCAAGAACACTCTCAGCGCGCACAAGATCGACGCTCTTGTCGTCATCGGCGGTGAGGACACGCTCAGCGTTGCGACCGCACTGTCGGATGCGGGGGTCAACCTGGTCGGCGTGCCCAAGACCATCGACAACGACGTGGGCGGCACTGACTACACCTTCGGCTTCAACACCGCCGTCACCATCGCGACCGAGGCCATCGATCGCCTGCACACCACTGCCGAGTCCCACAAGCGCACACTCGTCGTCGAAGTGATGGGACGCCACTCCGGGTGGATCGCTCTGCATGCCGGCGTCGCCGGGGGTGCGAACGCCATCCTCATCCCGGAAGTGGAGTTCGATCTCGACCAGGTGTGCGCCTGGGTGGAGAAACGCTTCGAGATCAACTACGCGCCGATCGTCGTCGTGGCGGAGGGAGCGGTTCCCAAGGCCGGACAGATGATGGTCAAGGACGAGTCCCGTGACGAGTTCGGGCACGTACGCCTGTCCGGCATCGGCGACTGGCTGGCCCGGCAGATCGAGCACCGCACCGAGAAGGAGGCCCGCACGACGGTTCTCGGTCACGTCCAGCGTGGTGGCACGCCGAGCGCGTACGACCGGTGGCTCGCCACACGCTTCGGTCTGCACGCCGTAGACGCGGTCAAGGACGGCGACTTCGGCATGATGATGGCTCTGCGCGGCACGGACATCACACGTATCCCGCTCGCTGACGCGACGAAAGCGACCAAGCGGGTCCCCCAAGAGCTGTACACCGAGTTCGACGTGTTCTTCGGCACCTGACGCTGCCACGTGGTGGCATCACGCATGCGGTACGACGACGACCGGGCAGCGAGAGTGATGCAGGACGGCGTGGGCCACGGGGCCCAGACGCCGCTCAGCCGCCCGCGGGCTGGAGTGCCGGCCCAGGACAAGCAGGTCGGCTCGTTGTGAGGCGTGTACCAGGGCGTAGGCCGGGTGGAGGAGTACGACATCAGGCAGTACCGGGACTTCCGGATACTTGTCCCGCCAGCTTTGGAGCACGTCGGTCAGCCGTTGGACTTTCTCGTCCTCCCACGTCGCCCAGTCCTCTTCGGGCACTCCGACCGCCGTCCACGAAGCATGGCCGGCAAGAGCCCACGCGTGCATGGCACGCAATCGAGTGCCACGGAGCTGTGCGGCGCCGAACGCGAAGTCCAGAGGTGACTCGGCCGCGTGCCGTACATCGACGCCCACGGACACGTCGGCGTCGTGTGCTGCGGCGGCCGGGTTTCTGGGCACGATCGCGACGGCGCAGGAGGCGGTGTTCGCCATCGCCAGCGCCGTCGAGCCCACGACGAGGCCGTCGAACCCGCCTTCCCCTCGTGCCCCGACGACGAGCAGTTCAGCCGTCTCGGAAGCCGAGAGCAAGGCGGCAGGGGTCGAGTCGGCAACCTGTACGCCGCTCATCGCCACGCGCGGATACCGATTGGCAAGGTCGGTCTTCGCCCGCTGGAGCAGTTCCTCGCCGGTCTGCTGCCATGAGAAGGCAACCGGCCCGTCGGCGGAGTCACGGGCTGGGGCGGGCGCTGCGTGCATGAGACGCAACTGGAGGCCTCGAAGAGCTGCCTCCCCGGCGGCCCACTCGGCCGCAACGAGGCTTTCCTGGGATCCGTCGATCCCGACTACGACAGAGCGGGTCATCCTGTGCTCCTTCCCGGCACCGCCTCGCGTGCAGCCGGACAGGTGCTCTCTCGCCCTTGACTGGGGTGTCCGTCTCTTGGCAGTCGTCCCCTCCTCGTGACCATTGTGAATGTGGAACCGCGGTGACACCCGCCGAGGCGGTCGCGCCTCAAGCGGTCGCGCCTCAAAAGGAGGGGCGGCTCGGGAGGTCCGGGACACCGAAGAAGCCCCGCGTGGTGTGGTCCGTGCCTGGAGAGACTGAGTTCCCGAGCGGGTGCGGCCGGCAGCGAAGATACAGGGTTGAGGGGCACACCTTCGGTCCAAAGACGGCGTCCCGAACGCCCTGTTTGGTCCCATGCCCGGGGCCAAACGGCCCTGCCGGATATTTCGCCATGCATGTGACTCTTGTGGGATGAAGAGGCAACCAGGCAAAGGCATCAACGGCGCCGGCCTCGGCCCGGGGAAGAAGACCCGCCTCAACCGGATCCTTCACCAGCACGGCCTGCGCAACGGTACTGCGATCTTCCTGCCCTACGACCATGGGCTGGAACACGGCCCGCGGGACTTCTTCGACAATCCCGTCGTGAGTGACCCCGCGTACATCATCCGGCTCGCGTTGGAAGGAGGGTTCAACGGGATCGCCATCCAGATCGGACTGGCCGAGAAGTTCTACTGGGACTACGCCGGCGAGGTTCCCCTGATCCTGAAGCTGAACGGGAAAACCGACATCCCCTCCGACGCCGAGGCACTCTCCCCGCTGCACGCGTCCGTCGCCGACGCGGTCCGCCTCGGAGCCGACGCCGTGGGCTACACGCTGTATGTCGGCAGCCCCGCCCAGGAAACCGACTTCCGGCAGCTTCGGCAGGTCCGGGAGGACGCGCAGCGGTTCGGAATGCCGCTGATCGTGTGGGCCTACCCGCGCGGTGCGGCGATCGAGGCCAAAGGGGGCAGGGATTCCTTCTATGCCGTCGACTACGCCGCACGAACGGCCAGCGAACTTGGCGCGGACATGGTCAAGGTGAACTTCCCCCATCCGGAGAAAGTGTCCGGAGTCAAGGACGCTTACCAGCACGAATTCTCCCCCCAGCAGGCCATCAACGCCGTGGTGCGTTCGGCGAACCGCACCCTGGTACTGGTGTCCGGCGGGGAGAAGGCGGGCGACGAGGCCATGCTGGAGAAGACGCGCCAGTCGATGGAAGCAGGCGCCACCGGGCTGATCTTCGGCCGCAACGTCTGGCAGCGTGAGCACGATGAATCGATCCGATTTGTGGCCCGGCTCCAGGAAATACTCTCCAAATACCCCCAAGCAGGTGCACCCGGCGCCTGAGCCGCATGCAGTGGACGATGTCGCCACTGCGTCGAGAAGAAACCCTTCCAGGAGGAGGTCCTGGACCTCGAGGTGACCCAAGAAACCGTCCACGGCCGACGCAGCGGAATCGTGCGTGCTTCCGAACTCTGACGAGAGCGCCTCGCGCCATTCTGAAGTCGGCGATGTGTGAGCGTGGGCGTGCCCGGCTGCATCTCCCAGGGTGCGCCCTCCTGCGTTCTCGCTCCGGTCGGCCTGCCCCTCGGCCGGGCTGACTGCCCATTCCATACGTTGGCGCCTTGGTGCAGGCCTGGTGTGCGACGCGGGTACCCACGCGGAGCCGCGTAGCAGACATCACTGCATCGCCCGAACCGCTGTCCCACCATGAGTGAGAAATGCGCCCCGGCGCAGCTTAGGCATTGAATCCGAACGGCCGATTCCCTCCCCATCACCACGCGTCGTGGTTGCATGCGTTGAGTATGCGCACCGTAGCTGGAAGGAAATATGCCGGAACTGTTGATTTGCCTACCGGATGGTGTAGCGGATGGGGCGGGCATGGAAGTAGCCGCGGACGATGCGGGGCTGTTTCTGGCGGCGGCGGAGGAAGCGGCGGGTCTCGCGGGCGAGGTCGTCCACCGAGCGGGTGCGAGCGACGTGGACATGACGGCTTGACGTCGGTGTCCAGCAGTTCGTCCGGGTTGAGTTCGGGGCTGTATCCGGGTATCAGGTGCAGCTCGATGCGCTCGGCATTCTCCTTGAGTCAGGCGCGAACGGCCTTACTGCGGTGGACTGGCTGCCGGTCGGCACTGACGTGGACCTCGCGTCCGACCTGGCGGGCGAGGCGGTCGAGGACGCCGTGAACACCTTGGCGGTGAACTTCTCTGTGAACACACGGTGAAGTACAGGGCGCCGCACGAGGCGATCGCGGACATGATGTTCACCCGGAACGGGCGGCCGGACACCCGCACGATCGGGGTCTGTCCCTCCGGCGCCCAGGAGCGTCCGGGCGGGGCGGTGTCTGAGCGCAGTCCGCACTGGTCCGCCCAGGCCCGATCGCGTTCTCCGCCTTTGCTCGGGCAGCGATCGCGGGGTATTCGTCCTTCAGCCAGGCATCCGCCTCCGCCTAGTGCTGCTGGTAGGCGCGGGGGGCGTGCGGCGCAGCCATTTGCCCACCCCGCGCTCGGTCATCACCGCCCCGGTGACCATCCGGACCAGCTCGGCCACCAGCGGCCGCGTCCACAACGGCCCGCCGATCGGCTCGTACGGTCCGGGACGACGCTTCCGCTTCACCGCCAGCGCCTCCCGCCCACTGGCCCGGTAGGCACGCCGCCAGCTGCCCACCGGCCGCTCGCTGACCTGGACTACCTGCGCCGCCTGCCGGCACGAGCCCACTGTCCCGGACTCCAGCGCAGCCACCACCCGCAACCGCACTACTTCCCGCCCCGCCGCGCCAACCGCTGCAGATCCCCAGAGTCAGCCACACCCAGTCAACAGGAAAGGCAGCTCAACAGTTCCGGCCAATACATCATTCGAGTGGTCCTGCCAGAATTCGACACTCAAGCCGACCGCGCTGCAGAGGGGCACAGCCGACGGCATGCATCATTATGCCGACATGTTCAACTGGGCGTCGTACGCAGAATACTTATGAAAGTTCGCGGACATGTCGATGCCCACTAATCGGGTCGGATCGGTGACGGACAATTTAACGCGCCGACGTCGTACGAGGGTCGGAAACGCTTTATGGGAGGTTTGCTTGATTAGGGCGACATTACATCGCCATTGCTGGGGATTTAACGGACATCTGGCGCGGAAACACTTCCTGGTATGCCTCACCAGTATGGCTCTAGCCGGGGCAGGGTCACTCATGGCGACTGGGTCATTCGCGGCACCCGCATTGGCCTCTGCGAATAAATCCTGCGGCCCCTCGCCCGGTGTGAGGCCTTTCACCGATGAAGTGCAGCAGCCGCCGGTTGCGGCACCGGACGGGGAAAACCACTACACAGTCACGGTGGGCGTACATAACACGCACAAATTCAGCAGCGCGTGGAGGCCGACGAAGACGCTGGGCTACAGCACGGCCAACGCCACCGTGGACTACCTCGGACCGACCGTCGTCACCCAGCAGCACCGTCCGATCAAGGTGCGGTTCATCAACAACCTGCCGGCGGCCGGCACGGCCGTTTTTCCGTTCGACCAGCCCAACAACACCATCACTACGCACCGCCATGGCGGTCTCCAGTCTGCGGCAAGCGACGGCCCCCCACTGCCTAACGGAGCGGAAGTCCCACCAGGTGGATCACAGACGCAGGACTATCCGAACAACCAGGCTGCGGCGCCCTTGTGGTACCACGACCACGCCGATGCGCATGACTCATACCACATCTACGAGGGCCTGGCGGGGCTGGCGCCCAATACCGACAAGCTCGAGCCGTCGTTTGGGCTACCCCGGGGCGATTTCGCCAAGTCCTACGTGCTCCAGGACAAGTCGTTCAACGCCGACTACTCACTGTGCTACACGCACGCGGACCCGGAGTTCTTCGGCGACCGCCCAGTGATCAATGGGACCATCGCACCCAAGCAGAACGTAGAGCCTAGACGCTACACCTTCACCCTGGTCAACGGATCGGACTCCCGCTTCTACCACCTCAGCCTCCGACAGGTCGCCGGATCTGCCTCGGCTGCGCCGGCAATGACCGTGGTCGGCGATGACGAGGGCTACCTACTGCATCCCACGCGGGTCAGCGACCTGCTCATCGCGCCCGGAGAGCGTTACAAGGCGGTCGTCGACTTCACCAGACACAACGGCCAGCAGTGGGTGCTGGCCAACGACGCTTCTGCGCCTTACCCGGGACCTGACACAGCGCCGCCGATTCCTGAGCTGATGCGATTCGACGTCTGCCCCGAGGTGACTTCAACGGATCATTCACGGGTACCGAAGACAATCCAGGAGACCAACAACGCCGAGCCGCTCGCCAGCAAGTTGGCGCAGGCTCGCCTCCGAACGGTCCAGGCCGGCGAGAGTACGCCTGGTGTGCCCCAGATCGGGGACAAGAACCAGCTGCTCAATTATTTCGACACGCCTACCGAGACACCTCAACTCGGCGCCACGGAAGCCTGGGCCATGCGCAACCACAGTCCCGACGCACATCCCTTCCATGAACACATCGTCGAACTCCGGCTGGTCGGAAGATGGCACGTCGGGCAGTGGGATGCCAACGGCAAGCCCATACCCGGCACTATCGGTCCCTTCGAACCGGCAGCCGCCTACGAATCCGGGCCCAAGGACACCTTTGTATCCCCACCGGACTCCATCACTGCCTGGGTCGGCAAATACACCATCCCGGGAACCTCGGTCTGGCACTGTCACATCCTCTCCCACGAGGACGGCTCAACAACCGGCGGCACCATCGAGATGATGCGCCCCCTCGCCGTTGGCTCGAAGCCGCAAGTCCAACTACCCCGAGTACTCACGCAGGATCGACTGGACCAGTTGGTGCGCCAGCCGTAGCGGGGAGTCACACCTCCACCGCCGCCTCGTCCGCGGCTACTTCCACGCCCGCCACGTCCGCTACGCCATAGAGCAGGCAAATCAACAGTTCCGGCTCAAATATGTGGGGAATTCCGGTACGGTCCATGCAGTGCCATGACGCTCGCCTCTTTGTCGGCTTTCCGGTTGCTTCCTGATCAGTACGGCAAACGGCGCCCGGAGGGGGTGAGCAGATCCAGCGGCGGCGGGTCTCGTCGGACCGGCGGATGCCTGAGACGGTGGATTTGGTTCATCGCGGTCACCTCCCGCTCAGCGCGCTCTATCCTCGCTGCCAGGCGGCGCGGGCTGCTTCCTTCGTGCTTTCCACGCTGCGCGGACCAAAGGGGCCGAACCGTTTCCCGGTCGGGGCCGTTCGGGCCACCTCACGTGGACCGGCCCCTGCGGACGGTGTTGGGTGGTGGTGTCCGATCCGTTCACGACACCCGGTCACCGCAGCCCGACGACGCGTACGGAGGATGCTGTGCAGGAGGTCACCACCGGTCAGCCCAGCGCCGTGACCGAGGCGGAGCTGCACGCCCTGGATGCCCACTGGCGGGCGGCGAACCATCTGGCCGTCGGCCAGATCTACCTGATGGCCAACCCCATGCTGCGCGAGACATTGCGTCCAGAGCACGTCAAGCCCCGGCTGCTGGGGCACTGGGGCACCTCACCGGGGTCGAACCTTGTCTACACCCACCTGAACCGGGTGATCAAGAAACGGGACTTGGACGCGCTGTGCGTGTGGGGCCCCGGCCACGGCGGGCCGGCCGTGGTGGCGAACTCCTGGCTGGAGGGCTCCTACACCGAGGTCTACCCCGATGTCATCCGGGACGTGGCTGGTATGGCCCGGCTGTTCCGGCAGTTCCACTTCCCCGGCGGCATCCCAGCCACGTCGCGCCGGACACGCCCGGCTCCATCCACGAGGGCGGCGAGCTCGGCTACTCCCTTGCCCACGCCTACGGCGCCGCCCTGGACAACCCCGGTGTGCTGGTGGCTTGTGTCATCGGCGACGGCGAGGCGGAGACCGGGCCGCCGGCCGCGGCCTGGCACTCCAACAAGTTCCTCGGCCCGGTCCGCGACGGCGCGGTGCTGCCGATCCTCCACCTGAACGGCTACAAGATCGCAGACCTCACTGTCTTGGCCCGTCTTCCCGAGCCCGAGCTGGACGACCTGCTGCGCGACTTCGGTCACCAGCCCCTCCACGTCACCGGGGACGACTCGTTGGCCGTGCCGCTGCGATGGCGGTCGCGCTGGATGCCGCCCTCGACCACATCGCCGCCACACCGCGGCCCCGCGGTTCGGGGCTCAGGGGCCGTCCGCCCAAGCCTGCCCCTCCTGTCGCCATCCGACCGGTGAACCGTTGGTGCCAGCCGGCCCTGTTCGACGGCGTCCCCCGCGACTACCGCCGCTTCGACCACGATGCGCATGCGGCTTCCCAGAACCCCTGGCTGGCCTGGGGCCGCCATCTCGCGCACGGCCTGGCCGAGGCCCGCGGCTGGACCCGCGGCGTCCGCATCAGCGTGAACCGGGCGCTGGTCGTATTGCTGTCCCGCACGTCGAGGGCGAGATCATCGCGCCGCTGCGGGCCCTGGACAGCAGCATCGAGCGAACCGCGGAGGTCCTGGACGCGATGGGCGTTCTGGTCGATGACCGTCTGCCGTCCCATGAGGACTGGCTGGAGAAGAAACTCGATGGCATCGCTGCCGGTATCCACCGGGAACGGAGCGTTGGAACCGCACCCTGCGCGACGGCGGACCACGCACCCGCCCCCGCGACCAGTCCACCGTCTGGTCCTACCTCAATGCCGTACGCCCTGCGCTGCTGGAATGGTCCGCACGTTACGACCACCTGCGCGAGGTCACCCTCGACGACGTCCTCACCCACGTCAAAACCCTCCACGGGCATGAGCGCCACCAGACTCTCGTCGCCTTGCGGTCCCTGTTCGGCTGGGCGAAGAAGAACGGCATCGTCTTCCGCAACCCCACCGCCCGCATCACGGTAGGCACGTTCGAGTACGCCGTCCTGCAGCCCCTGCTTCCCGATGCTTCCCGAGCAGGTGAACCGCTCCGTCGAGGCCGTCCACAGTCCGGCCGCCCGACTCGCCCTCGCCCTCGCGGCCGCCCACGCAGCCCGAGCAGGAGCCATCCGCGCGATCCAGTTGTCCGACGTGGACCTCGGCAACCGCTGGCTCACGATCGCCGGACGCGTCCGTCCGATGGACGACCTCACCCACCAGATGCTGATGGCCTGGCTGGACCACCGGTGCCGGCGCTGGCCGAACACGGCCAATCCCCACCTGCTCATCAACCAGATGACCGCGCTGGAGACCGGGCCGGTCAGCGGCTGGTGGATCAAACACGAACTCCACGGCCAGGACGCCACCTGGAACGGCTCGGCGTCGACCGCCAGCTCGAAGAAGCCTTCGTTCACGGTCCCGACCCACTCCACCTCGCTGAGGTCTTCGGTCTGGACGAGAAGACCGCGATCCGCTACGCAGACTCGGCACGGCAGCTTCTCCAGACCGGCATCGTCCGCCCCGGCGCTTCGGGTGAGAGTGTGTGCCCATGACAGCTGAGATCGCACCACGCGACACGACGGACATTGAGGCCGTCCTCGGGCGCATGGTCTACCAGGCGGCTTCCCTGGGAAAGGCGATGCGCTTCGCGGGCGAGATGCTCGCCGTGGCTGAAGACCGTGGCCGCTGAGCCGCTGGGGCCAGGCCGTCACTCCTTCCGGTTCCGCACCGCGAGCACGGCACCCGCAAGCCCGGCGATCCCGCCGCCGATCATGGGCACGACCTGCATCGACACCTTGTGGTCCACGGCGTAGAACCCCAGCCAGACGAAGGCCACGCCGAACCCCACCACGATCACGTGCTCAAGCAGCCGGAACCCGTACCCCACCCACTGGTCGAAACGCTCCCGGCGCAGTTGGCGCTCGACGAGGTCCCGCCGCCACGCGAGGTGGTCCGGATCGATCTCCTGCCACTTCCGCGCCTCGTCGGCCGCGGGGAAGGACGGCACTGTCCAGGCGGGCGTCCCTGCGGGCGGCGTCTCCTGATCAGACATCGGTCGTCCTCCTGCCTGGCGACGCGGCCGCCACCCGCCGGTCGACCGTCAACAGCGCCTCGTCCACAGCCCGTTCGGCGGCAGCACGGCGCCGGTCTCGCTCCTCGCCGGTCCACGGCGCGGGCGGCGCGAGCGATCGGACGAACCACCGCCATACGGGCACCCGCTCGCGGGCGCGCCGCCGCGCGAGGGCCGCGCGTGCTTGTACAGCGAGGACCCAGAGCCCGAGGGCGAAGAGCGCCCAGGGCAGTAGGGTCACGAAGAAGTCCGAGACGTCGGCCGCGCTAACGTGAGCCCGCGCCAAGGCCGGTGCCACCGCGAGGACTGCCAAGAGGAGCCCCCAACTGGCCGCGCTGATCGTGTGGTTGGTCCACACCTTGCGCAACATCGCGGTGGGGGCCGACCTCGCCCTGGTAGCCCTGACCGCCGCGTACGGCTCCCCTCCGGCCCCGTCGAGCACCCGCTGCGCCCCGGCCACCGTCAGCCGCCTCTCGGGATCCTTGTCCAGCAGCCCCTCGATGAGCCGCCCGAGCTCACCGATACCGCCCAGGGACGGCGGCTGTTCCCGCTCCAGGGCCGACAAGGTCGCCATGACGCTGTCCCGGTGGAACGGCGCCTGCCCCGCGACGAGCTGGTAGAGCGTCGCCCCCAGCGAGAACAGGTCACTGCTCGGCTCCCTGCGGGCTCCGTGCAGGAGTTCGGGGGCGATGTAGTCCGACGCGGCGACGATCCACCAGTTGTCCCGGGTTGTCTCTATGTCGTTCGCCCGCGTCAGAGCGCCGATTACGGGCAGCAGGACCCAACGACCCCCATCAAGGCGGATGTTGGCAGGCCGCACATCCCCGTGCACGAACCCGACCCCGTGCATCGCATCCAGCGCGCCAAGCACCGCGGCCGCGACCTCCCGCACTCGATCGCGGGACATCCGGCCGTGCTCGGCCAGATGGTCGGCGAGGGACGGGCCTGAGACAAGCGGCATGACGGTCCACACCACGCCGTCCGCCTCCACGATGTCGTTCACGGGGATGACGTTCGGATGCTCCCGCAGGCCCGCGATCACGCGGACAGTCCGCACCGCCCGTGCCGTCCCCGCCGAACCCGCCGCCCCCACCTCCTCGACCGTCACCTCCGTGCGCAGGACCTCGTCGTACGCCGTCCACACACGCCCGTACCCGCCGGATCCCACCTGGCTCCCGACCCGATAGCGCCCGCCGAGCACCCGCCCCGGCCTCATTCCCTGCACCACAGCCCCTCCCATACGACTTAAGACGCCGTACCCAGAGCCCCGCGTCAGCAAGCCCCGGCCACCGACTTCAGCACCTCCGGTGCGAAGTGGAGCGCGACGCCGCCTGCCGGTCCGGCGCGGAGGCTACGTCAGGGGAATAGCACCGGGGCCGCCACGACCGCACGGCAGCTCCTCCAGACCGCCCCCGAAACCGATCCCGCGGGTTCGCCACGACCACGGGCCTTACCCCTAGCGATGACGATGTCGGCCGACTCCCCGTCGCCTTCAGATGCCGCTGGCATCGATCACCCAGTACCGGCCGCGGCAGACGGTGATGTTTGCAGGGACTCGATCAGCGGCTGTGCCTCGGTGCCGCCTTGAACCGCACCGCCTTCAACACCGTCGGGGCGAACCGGCGGATGTAGTTGTACGAGCCCCCCAGCAGCCGCAGGTGCCCGTGGTCGCGCGGGAGCCGCACGGTGGCCCCGGCGTTGGCGGCGGTCAGCCGGGACATGCCGATCTTCCCGCGCAGCAGCGTCCCCACCGCCTCGTCCGGGACACCGGCATCGGCGAGCACCGGCAGGATCTCGTCCAGCAGGGTCAGCCGGTCCTCCGACAGCTTGTCCCGCTCGGCGAGTTCGTCGGGCAGCTTGATCCGCGCCCGCGATTCCGAACCCGACAGCGTCTGGTCGAAGAGCTGCACGACGGAGTCAAGGACATCGACTGCGGACTGCGCCAGCAGCGTGAGCAGGATCGGGTGGCGCCGGTTCGCCTCACGGCGCTCCAGGGCCTGCGCGGTGAGGCGCCGGCCGATCTGGGCGAGGTGACGGCGCCGTTCGGCGGGCAGCGCGGACAGGTCGAGGGCGTGCGCGTCCAGGCCGCGCAGGAGCAACAGCTTCTCGACCTCGCTTCCCCACGCTGTTGGGCGACGCCTGCACCGGCCCGGTCCCCAGCCAGTGCAGCCGCGAGGACCGCAGCGCCGGACCGACAACCAGCAGGTTGTCCAGACCGCGAGCGCGCTCGCCGGTCAGCAGGCGCGCCACTCGGGCGTGGGTCTCCCGCTCGGCGGCCTGACGGGCGGTGCCGACCTTCTCCAGCAGCGTGACCACACCAGGCCGGATCACCTCTGCCGAGCGCAAGTACTCGCAGCCCAGCTGGAACAACAGCGACGGGGAGTCGTGCTCCATGGCACGGGCC
>NZ_CM002285.1:9476524-9479201 GCF_000497445.1 Streptomyces roseochromogenus subsp. oscitans DS 12.976
AATGGGACACCCCTGGGGTGTCGGTGAGTCAGCTGGTCGGGGGCTTGGGGGTGCCGTTGGGGCCCTTCGGTCGCTTGTTGGGACGGTAGCTTGGGCCGTTCATGATGACTTGGTGGCTGGCGTTGATCAGCCGGTCGAGGAGTGACTCGGCGACGACGGGGTTCGGGAAGAGCGGATACCAGTCGCTGGGCGCCCTGTTGCTCGTGATGATCAGAGAACGTCCCTGCCGCTCGGAGACCAACTCGTAGAGATCGTCGGCCTGCGAGGCGTTCATCTGCCGCATGGCGAAGTCATCGAGGATGAGCAGGTCGGGGCGGATGAGGTCGCGCATGCGCTTGTCCCAGGTGCGATCCGCGTGGCCGCCGGCGAGCTCGGCCAGGACCCGGCTGGTCTTGGAGAAACGGACGTTGGCGCCCTGTCGGACGGCCTGGTGACCGAGGGCCTGGGCGACGTGTGTCTTTCCGACCCCGACGGGCCCGAACAAAATGACGGACTCACCGGAGTGGAGCCATCGCAGGGCCGCCAGGTCGCGGATCTGGGCCGCGGGTAGCTTCGGGGAGGCGTTGAAGTCGAAGCCCTCCAAGGTGGCCTGCTGCTCGAACTTCGCCCGCCGCAGGCGCCGTTCGAGCGCAACGGATTCACGGCGGGTGATCTCGTCCTGGCAGAGAACCTGCAGGAAATCGAGGTGCCCGAGCTCGCCGCCCTGGGCCTGGGTGAGGCGGGCGTCGAGTGTCTCGAGCATCCCGGACAGCCGCAGGATCTTGAGCGAGTCACGCAGAGCGGTGGTCATCACGCTCACCGGGCGACCTCCTCGACGTCGTCGTTCCCCTGGTCGTCGCGGACGTCATCGGGAATCTGCAGGGGGATGTCGGTGGCGAACAGGCCCTCGGGGCCGTGTAGGAAGGCCGAGGCGCCACCGTCTCCGGTCTCGGGTTCCGGGTCGGTCTCGGTGCCGGCGACAAGGATGCCCTTGACGGTGCGATAGGACGGGTCGCCGACCGTGATCGCCTTGCGGCAGGCGGCTTCGAGCCTGATGTCGCCGTACTTCTTGCGCAGCCCGAGCACCCCCTGGGCCGCCCGGAGCCGGTAGAGGGCATTGACCTCCAGGAGCTGGTCGATCACCTCCCGGCAGGCATCCCCGACCTGGGATGCCTGACCGCGACACCAGATCGGCGTGCGCATCTGAAAGGCGATCTTCTCCGGCGGGTAGTCCGTCTTGTCGGTGCGTTTGCCCTGCTCAAGTGCCGCGTGCGTCTTGACCAGTTCACCCTCGTGGAAGACCTGCACCATGGTGGCGGTGGAGCGGACATCGACGCGGCGGCCGATCAGCTTCCAGGGCACCGAGTAGAGGGTCCGGCCGACCTTGATGTGGATGTCCGGGCCGACCGTCGCCTTCGACCACCGCGCCAGCACGAACGGCGCCTCGGGCAACGGCAGCAGCACCGGCGCCTCGATGGACTCGAACACCGCCAAGGGAGCCGCCCCGCCCAGCGGACGGCACTGCCGCTGACCTGCGACATTACGGGACCAGAGCAGGGCCTCGGCCTGCATGTGCTCCAGCGAGGTGAACGTCCGCCCGCGCCAGTAGGAGTCGCGGACGTAGGGCATGGGCCGCTCCACTCTGGGCTTGTCCTTCGGCTTCAAAGCCCGGGCCGGATCCACCAACGCCCCATAGTAGGAGGCGAGTTCGGCATACGACTTGTTGATCTTCGGGTCGTAGAGGTCCGGCTTGTCGACCCCGGTCTTGAGGTTGTCCGGCACCAGCCGGCGCGGGACGCCGCCGAAGTAGCGAAACGCCTCCACGTGGGCTTGTGTCCAGGCGTGCTGGTCCATGTGGGCCACCGGGCGGACGAACATGTGCCGGGAGGCAGGCAGCACCATCACGAACGCCCAAATCCGGTGCCGCCGACCGGTGTTGGCGTTGATCCACTGCCCCAGGAAGCCGTAGTCGATCTGGGCCTCCGAGCCCGGCTCGACGTTCTCCCTCAGCACGGTGACCTTGGCGCGGGCGGCCTCGTCGGGCAGGTTCTCGTGTACCCACCGGCGAAACGAGGTCAGCCCCGCCTGCAGCTTGCGCTCGTCGCGCAGCCGCTGGTGGATCGTGGTCACCGTGCAGGTGTTCAGCAGTTCCACCACGTAGTCGCGGTGCTTCTCGATCTCCGGCCAAGTCAGTTGATTCAAGCGCCTGTTGGCCTGCTCGGGGAACCAGCTCTTGATCAGTTTCGCCCAGTCGGGCTCGCTCATCGGCGGGCCGCCCGGCGTGATCCCGGCCGCCTCGGCCGGCGCCAGGTACTTCCTGATCGTCTTGCGGTCCAGCCCCAGCGACGCCGCCAGCTGCGTCTTCGAGCGGCCCGCGTACCAGTGGACGTAGATCTCCACGATGTCCGTCACGGTGAATGTTCTCCTTGCCATCCGGATCGTCCGTCGACCTCCCGGCTCGCTGGTCAAGGGACACCAGCGACTCCGAGACGGCCCGGACCCTCAACCCGGCACCGGCATGCCCCAGGGGATCTCCACCAATTCGCAAGAAGGATCTATCGGTCGAACAAACCACCCGACACGGGGAAAGATCTTCAACCCGAGACCGTGACCGGCATCCCCATCCACGACCGGCGTCCCCCTGGGGAACCGCCGACACCAGGGCGGGGAATTACGGCGACAACATCACGCAGAACAT
>NZ_CM002285.1:9479226-9484869 GCF_000497445.1 Streptomyces roseochromogenus subsp. oscitans DS 12.976
GGGCCAGCAGGAACTCGTCCAGTTCCGTCAGCTCCAGCGACTTCGCCGGCCGCCAGCCCATATACGTCGCCACCTGCCGCAGATGATCCGTACGCGTCTGCCCCGGGAAACCCCGTACCCGCGCAGCACCTCGACCGGCAGGCCGATCTGCCGCGCCAGCCGCCCCACCGCCGCCGGCGGAACGGAGGGAACCTCGTCCGGCACGAAGCCCAGCCACGGCAGCGTGCACAACTGCACCGCGGCCCCGAGAACCGTCTGGGAACGCAGGAACTTCCGCAGGAACGCCTCATCCGCCGGGGTGAGAGTGAAGTAGCGGATCAGCTCTTCCTTGCCGATCGCCGGAAACGAGCGCAGGGCCTCCTGCTCCTCGTCGGAGAACACCCGTGTTGCCATCTGCCCGTCGCTCCGGTCAGCCAATTCACTGGTTCAGCCCAACGAGCAAACCGACTCGACGGAAACGGCCCAGGTCAGGGGCTACTTCGTTGATTTTGCCGCGAATACTGCTGGGACGCCTCCGAGGCCCGTCGGCGGATGCGGTGCAGCGGTGCCGGGCATTGTCCCGGCACCGCGCGGAGGGCGCTTGTGCCCCATCCGCGGCTCAGCCGGATGATCCAGCCACTCCGGCGGGTCGCCAGGCGGACATGTTCGTGTAGCGCTGGACCAGCGTTGCCTGGGTCCACGCGCCGTTGGCGTAGCGCGTGGTGTGGAAGAGCGTGCCGCGGTTGTCGTCGGAGGCGAAAACGAGCTGGAGGTTTCCTGCCACGTTGACGGCGGTGACCTCCTGCAGCACGGTGCCGATGAAACCCGCGCGGTTGAAATCGACCCGTGCGTTGATGTCGTCCCAACTGCTCCAGTGCCCGTTCGGGCTGCGGATGGTGTGGTACTGCGCGACCTGGCCGTTGGTCAGCACGACCATCTGCAGGCTACTGCCGAATCCGGCCATGGCCACCCGGATCGGCATGCCCCAGTGGCGGGGGGTGCCGGCCCAGGACAGCACGTTGCTCCACGGCGTCCACCTGCCGTTCGTGCCGAGGGCGGTGTGCAGAACCGTGCGGTGGATCTGGTCCACCGCGGCCACCTGCAGCCCTCCGCCGACCGAGGCGGCCGACAGGCTCTCGAACCAGTCGTTGCGGTAGGCGCCGCCTGGCGCCACCTGATCGGGAGCGGTCCAGGTGCCGTGGGACTGCTCCATGGTGTGCATCAGGCGGCCGTTGGTGTCGATGTACACCAGGTGCACATGGGTTCCTACGACGGCTGCCGCAAGGTAGTTCCGCGTCGGCTTGGAGGTCACCCGCACCGGCGCCAGGCCGGGCATCGGAGTGGGGGCGGGCCAGCTGCCGTCCGGGTTCTGGGTGGTCTCCTCCAAGGTGACGTCCGAGCCGGTGGGCTGCTCGATGAACAGACGCAGCCGGCCGTTTTGCACCACGTCGGTGAAGTCGTAGAAGAACCCGCTCTTGAACAGGTGCTTGGTCGGGGCCCACTTGCCGTTGGCGTATCGGGCGGTCTGCAGGACCTCCCAGTTGGCGCCCTGCACGAGCAGGTCGAGTCCGCCGTTGCCGGCCATCGCCGCCGGGTGGGCGGGGGAGGCGGCAACTGCCGAGGAGGCGGCGGCCGCTGCCTGTGAAGCAGCGGGTGCTGCCAGGGGAGTGAGGCTGATTGCGGCGGCGAGGCACAGCCGCGCTATCCGCCGGAGGTATGACTTCAAGGAACCCTCTGGTGCGTAGGAGACAGACGGGGATCTTAGGGGATGCTGTGAAGACCTGAACAGCCGTGCGCCCGGCGGATCCTTTCGTGCCCGTGCGACCGCGCCACCCCACGGGACCGCCGGCCCGGAGGCTGTTCACCAGACGGTTCGTGGACCAGGTGCAGTTCCTGGCCCCCGCGCCAGTTCGTTCTCCAACTCGGCGAACTGCTCGTCGGACAGCTTGGGCAGTTTCGGCGGCCCCACAAATGTGAGCGCGGCCATCCACCCTTCCCCAAGGCGCGAGCGCTGCCTGATCACCCGCCGGACGGCATACCCAATCCACCTGCACACATGGAGAACAGACTCTTCCTCTGGACCGGCGCGGGGGTGACGGAGCGTCAGCGAACTCCTGATGCTGCCGCTTCCCTGCGAGTCCGCCGTGTTTGCCGATCCTCTGAGTTCGCTCTGAGGGTGTTGATGCAGTCTTGAACAGCAGGTGACAGATCACCTAACGTCTCGCGGCGCAAGGCACGTTCCAACGTGGTGACACCAACGTGCCGCCTGGCCAGCGGCGTTGCACAGCCCTCCCGCACGTCTCCCTGACAGAGAAGGGCACCACCGTGCTTCGTTCTGCATTTGCCGTCGGCTGCGCCACAGCGCTCGCCGTCGCCGGTCTCGCCGCCGCCGCACCCGCAGGGGCCGGCGAGCTCGCACCGCACCACCACCAGATGAAGACTCGCGGCGCGCACACCGCGGCCGCTGCGGGCAACAACCTCTCGTACAACGGCGGCAACGTCGTCACCAACCCGCAGATCTACGTCGTCTACTGGGGCAATCAGTGGGGCACCGGCTCCACGGTCACCAACGACCCCTCGGGCGAGGCCGCACTGCAGCTGAACTTCTTCCAGCACGCCTACGGCAACGGTGACACCTGGTCCAACTCACAGACCCAGTACTGCCAGGGCGTGACCGTCGGCACCACCCAGTGCAACGGGGCCGGCACGGCGGTGGGCCACCCCACCTCCGACCCCGTGGCCGGCACCTGGCTGGACAGCTCGGCCAAGGTCGCCAACAGACCGAGCGACGCCTCGATCGCCGCGGAAGCTGTCAAGGCCGCCGCCCACTTCGGGGTCTCCGGCGACAACGTCGAGGTCATCGTCGACCTGCCGCACGGGGTCGTGCCCAACGGCTTCAAGACGCAGTACTGCGCCTGGCACGACCACACCACCACCGGCTCTGGCGCTGACCTACCCTACACCAACATGCCGTACGTCACGGACGCGGGTACGGGGTGCGGCGCGAACTTCGTCGCGACGGGCTCGTCCGGGGTCAACGGTGCCACCGAGGGCATCACCATCGTCGGCGGCCACGAGTACGCCGAGACCCTCACCGACCCAGCCCCGAGCAGTGGCTGGGTGGACAGCACCGGCTACGAGACCGGCGACAAGTGTGCCTGGATCTCCAGCGGGCAGGGCGCGTCCACGATCGTCGGCCTCAACGGCACGAACTTCGCCGTGCAGTCGCTGTGGAGCAACAACTTCAACGGCGGGGCGGGCGGCTGCGTGGTCTCCTACACCAGCGCGAGCAACCAGCACTGACACCACATCCGGTTCGCAGACCGAGTCCGCTCCCCTTACCGGGGCGGGCTCGGCCTCCGGCCTCATTCGAGGGTGATGATCGTGAACCGAACCCTGTCCGTACTCACGCTCGTGACCGCCGCCCTGCTGTCTGCCTGCAGCGCCAGGGCATCCACGGTGGCAGCAGCCCCCGCGCCCACCCCGACCCCGCCGTCACCTCCTGCCTGCGCGAAGCTGCCAGCCGGCGTGCTGCCGCACTCCGCCGGGCAGCTGACGCAGAAACACAAGGGCGTGTACTGCCTCCCGCGTGGTCAGAGGGTGGACATCTTCTTGACCGCGAGGAACAGCGGCCGGTGGCAGCCGGTCCACATAGCCGGGAACGGCGTGCTGGTGCCCGCGAACACCGGCGTGATGACCGCACCAGTCGGCGTCACTCCGGCGATGTTCGTAGGTACGACGGACGGCACGGCGGTACTGACCAGTTCGACCCCGTCAGGAGGCAGGTGGAAGGTCACCATCGAGGTCAAGGGCTAGTAGGACTCCGTTAGTCCACCGGACCGTTGGGACGGCGCCGCCCCCTGGTCCTGGCCGGGGCGAGGAGCCCCCTGCCGCGCCGGCCGGAGCTGGCGGGCTCCCGCCGCCGATCACGAGCCTGATCAATCGATGTACGGAGACGGGGTGGAGGTCGGGTGGCCCGGGGTGCGATTCCCCCGAGCCACCCGACCCCTGTGCTGCGGGTGGTCGTCTCGGCCGTGGCGCACAGCTGGACGGTACGGCGCAGATCGGGTGGTCCACGCTCTGGGAGGCTGCCGGACACGGTCATTCGTCATGGAAACGAAGACGGTGCCGCTCAGGCCAGCCGTCAGGGCAGCGCGGAGCCGGTGCCCCTGCGGATGATCCGCAGCAGGCACTTGCCCTCGTCGTCATCGATCTCGCGGACGCGAACTCGTTCTGCCACCCGGACGGCCTGGCGGGACGGCGCTTGCCGGACCAGGATCCGAACGGTGCGTCACGTCATAACAGGACGAAAGTTCTCTGATGTGACGCTAGATCGGGCTCGCGAGGGGCACGCCGACCCGTTCCATGCGAGCTTGTGGCAGGACGGTCACTGAAGTCACTTCGGTTGGTCAGCCTGCTGTCGGGCTCTGCGGGACCTGCGCTCGTATGAACCCGTGGCTCCGCTCCACTTTCGCCACATGCAGTGTGTAGCTCTGGTACCACTCGACTTGCCCTCGCTTTTGCGCCGCGCGGTGCTCGGCGTTGCACCGCCACTCCGTGAGGGCGTCGGCGTCGCGGAAGTACCCGACGGTGATGGACAGCCCGCCAGGGGTCTGCGCGTGGTCCATCCCCAGGAACCCAGGGACGTCCTTCACCAGGTCTTCCATGCGTGTGTTGGTCTCGCCGTATCCGCTCTGGTCCTGGGTTCGCACCGCGGTGAAGACAGCCACGTAGTAAGGGGGTTCATAGGCCTCGACGGGCGCGACAGGCGCTTCCGAGTGATTGCTCATGGCGCCACCGTAGGGCGGGATGCGGCCAACGATCCAGCGTCTTTCCTGAACGGGACACATGAGGGATCGGGCTCTTGACCAAAGCCGTCCGAGCTCTCCTCCAGCTCCCGGAAACGGCCACGAGCCCACCGGTTCACAGAACGGCGCGAGGGATGCGGAACAGGGCGAACAATTGGCTGATGCGCGGCACCAGTTGGCGAGCTGACCATTGTGTTGGTCAGCGAGTTGATCCCTGTTCGGCGACGCTGCGGATGTCGTTGCGGAGCGGGCGCATAGGATCGTCGGCATGGCGCTGCGACCTGTTCACGTGAACATAAAGGCTCTTGATGCTTCAGCGGTCGGCCGGTTCTGGGCGGAGGCGCTCGGCTGGAGTGCTTACAGCCTCGGCGTGACCACGTACGTTGGACCCGTCGGCGGCCTTGTGTGGCCGGACCCGGTCGCCGTCGGCATCGACGTCGTTCCCGTCCCGGAACCCAAGACAACGACGAAGAACCGTGTGCACCTCGATCTCGCCACCACCTCTGCGGCCCATCAGGCGGAGCTGGTCGTACGCCTGCAGGCTCTCGGTGCGACGCCCGCCGACGTGGGCCAGGGCAAAGTGCCGTGGACGGTCCTCGCCGACCCCGAGGGCAACGAGTTCTGCGTGCTGGAGCCTCGGGAGATCTACCGGGACACCGGGCCGATCGCCGCGGTGGTGGTCGACTGCGCGGATCCGCGCGCCATGGCCCGGTTCTGGGGCGAGGCGGTCGACTGGACCCTGCACGAGGTGACCGACGATCACGCGGTGTTGCGCTCCGCCAAGGGTGTCGGCCCGTATTTCGAGTTCCTCCGTACGCCCGACGTGAAGACCGTGCCGGACCGCCTCCATCTTGAC